>NZ_JBWDNW010000049.1:0-7543 GCF_056269405.1 Paenibacillus sp. J2L1-98
CAATTTCATGGTCATAGATCTTTAATACCCTCCTGTCAATCATACCTCCACTCCTTACCATTTATTTAACTCTCCCGTTACTTCATGAAAAAAGCAGACTGTCGCTGCAATGAACTGCACCCCGTCAAGGCACCCCATCTCCAACTAAGACACACAGAACCGAGATGAGACTGTAGATCCTGCCGAGTGTTGCTGCGGAACCCTTCTCGCTCAATGGTTGTGTTACTTTTCCGTTTACTCCTATCCTATTAATACCCTATAATATTATAGAAACTATTACCAAAAAAACTATTTCTAGCGAGGTGTTAACGTGCGCAGCAAGTTTGGTTTAGCGGTATTTATTCTGTTACTTATGATGTTCTTATTTCCATTAGCCGTAGGGGCGGCTAGCGGAGAAACCAAGGTTTCCAAAGTCATTGGGCAGGTGCAAGCATCCTCCATTACTGCATCGGGGGCTGAAATCTCTACAGTCGTCACCAAACGCTATACGCCAAAGCTGTATCTCGGAACGGATCCCGGGAACCTGGGCATTGGCATGGGCTACACCTCTCAATCCGGCAGCCAATATTGGTTTAAAGTTACCGGGTTAAAGCCAGGGACCACCTACTACTACCAACTAGAGGCCGCCTCGGGCAAAAAAATTGAAAAAAGCGGCGTACTGTCCTTCACGACATTGTCTGAGCCGCTGATCATCACAGACGTTCAAGCTTATTCTACCAACACCACGTTCACGAAGTTCGAGTGGAGTACCAATCATAACGCCACTTCAGCTTTGTATTTCGGTGTGAACCCCATAAATCTGGATCAAACGGCCATGACGGTTGAGGACGGCGGCACTCTGCACCTCGCCTACGCTGATCAGCTGATGCCGGATACCACCTATTATTATCAAGTCGTGGCAAAGGACGATTACGGAAACTACGGTGAGAGCGAGGTCTATCAGTTCACGACTCTGTCTCCGTTCGAACCGCTGATCATCACAGGCGTCCAAGCCTATTCTACCGGCACCACGTTCACGAAATTCGAGTCGAGCACCAATCATAACGCCACTTCAGCTTTGTATTTCGGTGTAGACCCCTTAAACCTGGTTCAAACGGCCATAACGGAGGACGTCGGTACTCTGCATCTCGCCTACGCTGATCAGCTGACGCCGGGTACCACCTATTATTATCAAGTCGTGGCAAAGGACGATTACGGCAACTACGGTAAGAGCGAGGTCTATAAGTTCACAACTCTTTCTCCGTCCGATCCGCTGATCATCACAGGCGTCCAAGCCTATTCTACCGACACCACGTTCACGAAATTCGAGTGGAGTACCAATCATAACGCCACTTCGGCTTTGTATTTCGGTGTGGACCCCTTGAATCTGGATCAAACGGCCATGATGGCTGAGGACGGCGGTACTCTGCATCTCGCCTACGCAGATCAATTGACGCCGGGTACTACCTATTATTATCAAGTCGTGGCAAAGAACGATTACGGCAACTACGGTAAGAGCGAGGTCTATCAGTTCACGACTCTTTCTCCGTCCGATCCGCTGATCATCACAGGCGTCCAAGCCTATTCTACCGACACCACGTTCACGAAATTCGAGTGGAGCACCAATCATGACGCCACTTCGGCTTTGTATTTCGGTGTAGACCCCTTAAATCTGGATCAAACGGCCATAACGGAGGACGTCGGCACTCTGCATCTCGCCTACGCTGATCAGCTGACACCGGGTACTACCTATTATTATCAAGTCATGGCAGAGGATGATTACGGCAACTACGTTAAGAGCGAGGTCTATAAGTTCATAACTCTTACCGAAAATAAATAGTGACTGGATCATTGTAATGCGAAAGCACCGAGTCCGAGGAGTGTTTCCGTTTCGGTGCTTTATTGTGCTTGGCAGCCTGACAGCTATTTAAGCAGGGTGTTTTCTTCGGTAGAGAACAGAGCGAACCCACCTAGACCTGAAGAGTACATGCCAGTTAGCTTAACGCCCCAACCTGTTTAAGACCTTTATTCAAGCATAGTTGTATTGCGTGGTCATTAATTAAGCAGACTTGTCTCGCTCAAAATTTGCAGGCTATTCTATCACTATCACGATCCGGATCAATATACCAGAAGAATATCGAGAGATCAAAATGATGCTAATCAGCAGAAGATTGGGATATCAATGCAAGGCACAGCTCTACCGCCTCGTCCCCTCCAGTGCTTCTATTAACAGGGTTAATTATAAATAATCTTATGAAATATTCTCCATTCGCACTGATCGGGTACTACAACTTCTCCACAAATCCTAGTTCTCGCAGCACAAGGTTGCCCGAAGGGACGACAAAAAGATTTTTGAGCGTTTTACTCAAAAACCTTTTTTCGCCTTGTGCGGAGAGGTTCTATGTGATCCCATGCGACGAGATGGCTACGGTTTACGAATGTCTTCTTGAAAACGGAATAGGGTAAGGCTGCACGCGAGAGTACATCTGCGAAACGGGCCTTTTCTTCTTCGAACTGCTTACAAATGTCTTGCTTCCAGAGGTCTACCCCCGAATGTTTTGGAACGATGATGGAATGGAGTGAAGCGCAGTGGAATCATGGTTCCGATCTGCATCGTAGAACATGATGGTTTGCGGAGATGAAGTGATAACGGAAGCGCAGGAAACGATGTTGTTCGAGCGTTACCCTAGAGGTTCTAAGCTTCCTTGCGAGTCCCGTTAAGAATCCCAATGGAACCCGGATGATTTACCCGGGGTCGCTTGGGATTTAGGGAAGGTGAACCGAGGGATTAGAATCCAAAATCCTTTTAAGCCTCGGCTGGCTCAAGCCAGATCCATGCTTAAGCATAAAAAAAGCCCTTTAAAGGCTGTTCAGTTATGGATTCGACGCTCGAGCCATATTTGCCATGGTCATTTTCGCTTCCGCTGACTTATTGCGTAATGATATAAGCATAATATGACCCCTAATTCCTAGGTGAGGCTGTACGACGGTTACGAAAAAAAAGGAACCAGATAGACATACTCCGACAAAATTATCTAAACTATTAATTAGTTTCGTTTAGCAAGCTTTGATGTCTATATTATGATTAGTAACAAGATATATGATTATATAGAATATTTTGTAATACCATACCAGCGCCACATGATAGCGCTTTCTATCCAGAAGGTTTTTTTCTTTAAGTGACCGTGTTTCATTTCATACAGAAAGGATGTGCTAGCGAACTACAACGGCCGCCCAGCAGGCATCATTGAGCTAGCCGTGCCGGCGGAACATCGTAAGGCGTTCTATGCCGTCGCGAAGACGATCGTCACGAGCGAGGATAAGAATTTTGTCTACATCCAGCCTCTGATCCGCGCAAAGGTTCGCTTCCGTAACTGGTATAAGAGCGGTTTGTTGCGCTCACCAGAATTTGTTGATTTTGTGATATAACGAGGAGGTAATGATGCCATTGTATAATGGCATCAAAAATAAAAAAGCCGCTCAATAAGTAAACTTAAATTAGTTTGATTTGAGTTTACTGTACGACCAGCGCAAGCTTTATTATTGTGTGCCAAACTTTATGGAGACAGGACATTTCAACAAAGTTGAAGAGTCCTTCTTTTTTAAGTGGAGGAAGTAGCCCAAGCGTAGGCGCGGGAGTTCACCACAGAGCCTCTAGGGAGCGTCACACTCGGATTTATCCTAAAAAAGGAGAATGGTTCAAGCAACTTAGCGTGATGGATACGGGCATTATCCAGAACCATTGTAATCGTTCCCGAAGGATAAGCGTCCATCACCTTGTTCAAGAAAGTCAGAAACGTTTCTGCCGTGTATGCTTCATCTTCGTGCCAGACGATCTTTCCGTTGCATTAGTCGACGGTCGAGAGCAACTTTAAGCCGCGATGCTTACCTGTTGTTCGAATCACCCGTTGCTTGCCTTTCTCAAACCACGTTCGTTGCAAGGCTTGATAATCGCGGATCATGCTCTCATCTTCAAACAAAAGATGATCAATTTCGCCATCTCGCACGTTTCGCGTAGAAATGGAAGTCAGTTATTTTCTCAAAAAAACAAACAGCCTCAGCCAAAATGGCCGAAGCTGCTTGTCCTGTTTATCAACGCGAATCGCGACATAACGGGCGGTACGCGCCCTCGGAGGTCCATTCGTCAGGCGAAGCGGACCTCATGACCCTTCACCCGGGGGAAAATACGAACCGGACGGGATTATCCGGCTTTTTGTTCGTTTTGCGAACCGGAATCTGATTCGGACTCAGGCTCCGGCTTGCGCACGACGCTGTGACGGCCGTCGATGCTGACCGGTACAGCTCCATCCACCGTTACGCGGCGCACGACTCTGTGCTGATCGCCGTAATCGTTAATCGCGTAATGCTGGGTCGCCCGGTTATCCCAAATGGCGACATCCCCGGCCTGCCATCTCCAGCGCACCGTATTTTCGAGCCGCGTCACATGCGACTGCAGCAGCGTGAGCAGCTGGGCGGAATCCGATTTGGACAGCCCGACGATCCGCTTGGCGAAATGGCCCAAAATGAGCGACCGTTCCCCCGTTTCCGGATGAACGTGAACGATCGGATGCTCGGTCTCGTACAACGTCGAAGTGAACACTTCCCTATAATGGCTCGAATCCCTCTCGGAAATCTGGTTGCGATGAGCCGCATAGTCATATTCGTTGGAGTGAACGGCCCATAGGCCGTCTACCAGGCTGCGGAGAGAATCCGGCAGGTGGTCGTAAGCCGCCGCCGTATTCGCCCATACCGTGTCCCCGCCCGCTGCGGGCACTTCCACCGCCCGTAAAATCGAGAAGGCCGGATAAGCAGCCACAAAAGTGACGTCCGTATGCCAGGAGTCGGCGCGGCCACCGTGCTGCGAATCGAGCTCAAGCACAAAACGGCTGCCGTCCTTGATCGGCACTGTCGGATGGGCAACCGCGCTGCCGAACAGCCGTGCAAGCTCCTCTTGACCCGCATCGTCCAACTGATGCTGCCCGCGGAAAAACACGACCTTGTATTTCAGCAGAGCTTCGCGGATCGAGTCGACCGTCGACTGGTCCAGGTCCGCACCGAGGTTTACTCCTTTAATTTTTGCGCCAATACGGCCTGCAATGGGATGTACCTCCACGCTGCCGTGCTCCTTCTGCTCCTGTCCCTGTCTCAGCTGCTGTGCTCCTTCCGTTACGAAGACTTGTTCCTTTTGACTCATGGCAATACCTCCTCGAATGTTTTGGCTGCCGCTGCGTCCGCAGCGGGCAATGATTTATTGTTAGGACGGGAAAGCCCGTAATGACCGCGAAGCGTGTCACTCTCGTACTCCGTCCGGAACAATCCTCTGCGCTGAAGCTCGGGCACGACCTGCTGCGCGAATTCCTCCAGCCCCCCTGGCAAATAATGAATGGAAATCTTATCATCGAAGATGAAAAAAAAGAGACCATGCATCATCTCCAATGCTGGCCTCCGGTGGTCCGGTAGACAATTTATTGTTTTCCAATCAACTTACTATGATTTAAAGTAATATTACATTCTCGGCCGAACGCCGTCAACTTTATTTTTGACATTTCAGAATTTTCACATTTCGTTTGATTTTCTTGGGGAATAGCCCTTGCCATTTGTTCGGAAAAAGGAATATGATAAAAGCATCAGATGATTGTGAATGTTTTCACAAAGTAAACAGTTATGTGATTTTTTCACACAATTAGGGGGAGTTAAGAAATGCATTAACTATTTTTATTAAATAACCTGCCGGTTAGCTTAATGAGGCGAGTGTTTCCCTCTACACATGTTAAAAGAAACAAACAGGCAACAGCCACGTCTCAGATCCGTTCCGCACCCGGACATAATCAGATATCTTCGAATCCTCTACCGGCTCCAGAACGCCCTCATAGGTCGCCATTGTGCCCAGCTCCAACACAACAACCTGGCCCAAATAATCGCCAATACGCATCGTCCATCCCCCTTTGCGAGAGTGATTCGACGCCGACCATTAATATCCTTCTAAATCGAATTTCCCTTTACCGAGATCATCGAGCAGCTGCGTCAGCATGATCTTTTTAGCAAACCACATAAGAACGATCTCGAAATCATATTCACCGGCATGCTCATCAATTTTATATTGCAGCAGTTCAGAGTGGAATTCCAAATGATCTACAAGCTTCCGACGATCAATGCTCAAGGCTCGCGCCCTCTATATCCTGAATTTCAAACCATTCTCCATCGACCATAAAGCGACCGCGGAACTGGTCCACCCGGTCGATGATCCCGACGATCTCCAGGTCTTCGAGTTCATGGAACATCCGAATTTTTACCGGCTGCCGCTGCTGCAACGATTGTACAACAACGCGGGAAACATCTTCCCATTCTTGTTCATCAAGCTCAATGCGCTGGCGTTTTTTAATTTCAAGATTCCATTCATTAATCCGAACTTTATGTTCAGGCAGCATCATGCGGCTACTTTCCCAAAGTCCATTACCTTCAAGCTTCTTCCGTGTTGTCGTCATAAAAGCACCGTCCTTCACATATGGTGCTCTTATTATATGCAAACGTGTGTTCGTAATTCAAGCGAGAAATAGTGCCATTTAATTCGGCATGCCAAAAAGTCGGAGCAGCTGCAAAATATTGAACCGTAACATCGGTACCGTCACGTGAACATGTTCGTAAGCAATTCCGCGATTTAATCACTAAACCATAAACGAAATCTACACCAGTACTATAAATAATTGGTACTTTTTGGATGGAGATATTCAATCCATAATAATGGAGGGTTGCAACCACACGAAATCATTTATTTGGAGGGTTTTATGATGAAAACATGGAAAAGTTTATTGTTAACGTTTATGCTTGCTGCTGTTGCCCTGCTCGCTGCTGTTCCTGCTTCTTCGGTCTCTGCGCGGATGTCGGAAGATCCGATCGGAGGCGGCGGTTATGATGGAGGAAACACTGGTGGGGGCACTTCACCTTCATCCTCTATCCAAACAATTCCTTCTTTAACCACAGAGGCTACTTGGCAAAGCTCCAATGGCGGGCGTTACATGTACACACGGGCCACGCTGCAGCGCTCGGGAGCACTTGCCGGCCAACTTGATGTCGTTACTCGAACGAAAAACAACGTCAAATTAACCGGATTTACCGGCGGCGTCTTCCTTTTGCTGCGAACAGCGGATGGAGCCGTCATCGGTGCAACCGATCAACAAAAATTCGGCGTAGACGGACAATGGATCGGCCGTTATGATCGGACGGATTACTGGTCCTGGTCCTTCAATCCGGAAGTCGCGGCAGCTACAGCCTACATCGAAATCATTCAACAGCATTCTGCGAAAGAGCTGGATGATCAGCTGGCCTACTGGCAAAGTACGGTATGCGGCAACTTAGACCGTTTAGGCTTGCCTAAACCCCCTTATGGCTGTCCCCAATAAAACCCTGATATAAGTATTAGACTGACCCTAATAATAGAAACAACGGTAGCCTGGGACTGAACTGCACCCCGTCAAGTAGACAGTACAAATAACAAAAATCAATTAAGCGGCCTTGGTCCTAAATTCCATCGGACTGAGGCCGTTTAGTTTTGCTTGTAACCGTT
>NZ_JBWDNW010000026.1:0-78529 GCF_056269405.1 Paenibacillus sp. J2L1-98
GCGATGGCGGAGGGGAACCACGCGTTCCCATACCGAACACGACCGTTAAGCCCTCCAGCGCCAATGGTACTTAGACCGCAGGGTCTTGGGAGAGTAGGACGTCGCCAAGCACGAGAGACCTATCGCATGTAATGCGATGGGTTTTTTGTTTATTCAGGTATGTTATAATTTAATAAGGCCTTAGACGGCTCTATATGAGCTTCTAAGGCCTTACGGTTATCGGCGGTAATATGACGCTTCTCTAGATTGAAGTCGAAGTACGCCGTCCTTCTGCTCTTTACGGAAAGAGAAGGAGAGGAGCAGGCGGGGGATCAGCAGCCATAAGTGCCAGCTTACGATGCTGATCATTAGTGATTCTTTAATCCAAGGGTATAGAAGTGCGATGGCGCATAGGCCAATCCAGAACATATGACGATGAACGCGGCGAAATAGCAGCAGCTTAATATCGTTAGCTGGCTTGAATCCGATCCATGGAGGAGTGATTCGCCAAATCCACTTCCGGTCCGCTGCTTCGTCTACACGGATAAACGTGAGCAAAATAATCGCGATATGTATGAGCTGAACGACTGCGAACCCGAATAACCAAGAAAACAAGCCGTCGATTTGATAGATGAGCATTTGAAAAGCAAGCAAAATGGCTGCAATAAGTAAATGACTTTGAATAAGCTCAGGACGAATGACTTTTCGTTTAACAAGCTGGTATTGATATATGGTGGCATTGTGTTGTTCGGATAATTTCTGGCGCATGCAGGTACGTCCTTCCTTCCCAAAATTACAGAAACTCTCGTTAACTATATCGGTATTTATTAGCCATTTGTCCATAGTTTTGACGAAACATTTTTGAAGTACAGTAACCTTTAGCCCATATTGGGCATACGATATATAAATATTTGAAATGCGCTATGAAACAAGTATAAAAAGATAGACTATGTGACATAATAATAGCTATATAGGAATGAGCAGAAAGTGAGGATAGTTATGGACGATAATCGCGATTATAAATGTATAATTTGCAATGAAGAGAAGGCTGAGGGCCAAGGTATTCGAATTGTTTCTGGCTTTATATGCGAAACCTGTGAAGAGGAAATGGTACGAACAGATGTAATGGATGCGAAATACCCATTTTTCATTCATCAAATGAAGCAAATATTTTTAGGCGAAAATGCATGAGCGGTTTCTGGCTACAGAAGCTGCTCTTTTTTTGTTATTTTTTCGGGTACAATAGAGATATTGGTTGCAATGGATGTTTATTTGAAAGGAATGTCTTATCAAAATGAAGCCTTTTTTTGCCCCGCTATATGAAGCGCTTATTAATCATGCCAGAAAAGAGCCGATCGGGTTTCACGTTCCTGGGCATCATGGAGGACAAGCGTTGAAGCAAGAGTTATGGAGTGACCAAGCACATCATCATTTAATCGAATATTTTTATAAGATCATGCAGATCGACGTGACGGAGCTTTCGTCGACTGATGATTTGCATCATCCTGAGGCATCTATAAAGGAAGCGCAGCAATTAGCGGCCAAAACATTTGGCGCGGAGGAGACCTATTTTTTGGTAGGAGGAAGCACTTCGGGCAATATCGCGTTGTTGCTTACGCTATGTGAACCAGATGATGTTATTATTGTGCAGCGGAATGTACATAAGTCGATTATAAACGGATTAAAGCTTGCAGGAGCAAAAGCGGTTTTCCTCTCCCCGCAAATCGAAATGCATTCGGGACTAGCGACGATTCCTACGGTGCAGCAGGTAGAAGAAGCACTTGCTTTATATCCGGAAGCAAAAGCTGTTTTTTTATCTAATCCGAATTATTATGGAATGGGCGTAAAGCTGGGACCTTATGTTGACGTTGTCCACCGGCATAATAAGCCGATAATAATTGATGAGGCTCACGGTGCGCATTATGGCTTTCATTCGTCATTCCCCCATTCAGCTTTATCGGAAGGAGTCGACGCGGTCGTACAATCGGCGCACAAGACGTTACCAACCTTGACGATGGGAGCTTTGCTGCATGTGCAAGGCAGCAGGATACAAAGAGACATGCTGCGTCAGTCATTAGCGATGATTCAAAGCTCAAGCCCATCCTTTCCGATTCTCGCATCGATCGATATTTCCCGAGCAATGATTGACGCTTTGGGAACCGTTATGTTTGAGCAAAGCTTAAATTCAGCCACCGCCTTTCGCGGATGGCTTCATCAACAAGGAACAGCGATACGCGAAATGGAGATAACCGATAGTACAACATCCGATGTTGTTTCAGATCTGCTTTTGGACCCTTTACGGGTCGTGCTTTATGACAGCAGCGGGAAGCTAAACGGGTACGAGCTGCAGAAGCATTTGGAGCAGCATGGATGCTTTGCAGAGATGGCTGATCCGCGTTATATCGTACTTGTGTTCGGCATCCAAACCTCATCGAAAGATATTATGAGACTTCAGCAGGCCATTGAGGCAATCAGCGAGGCTGGTACGGAGCACTTTACGATTCAAAAAAGGGATACAAACATATCGGGTCCAGCAAGCTTAACTAAAAGTAAAGCTATGACTGCATCTGAGCCTGTTTCGTTTGCAAGGGCTAGGTTTAATAACCAAAAATGTGAGCGAATACAATTAAGCACTGCTGAGCACCATATTTCGGCAGAGATGGTTACCCCATATCCACCAGGCATCGCTATACTATACCCTGGCGAAAGGATATCGGCGGAAATGATTGAACATATTCAAAATCTGTCAGCAATGGGTGCGAAATTTCAAGGAGCAGCCGATCCTTCGATGGAGACCATTTCTATATACCGAAAATAAGACAATCAGCCGGATATTAAGCTCAAAGCAAATCTTCATTGTACAAGGGGTACCGCTTTGTTATGAGCTTTGTTAAGATAGAATAAAATATAGTTAACCTATAAGTTAGGAGAAGCCGTAGCTTGAAAAAAGGTGTATTCATTACCATTGAAGGCGGCGAAGGAGCCGGCAAATCGACACTGATTGAACGGCTCTCGAATAAGATGCTGCAAAGGGGAAAATCGGTCATTACGACGAGAGAGCCTGGTGGCATCCCGATTGCTGAACAGATTCGTGCCGTTATATTAGATCGCAAGCATGTCACCATGGATGCAAGAACCGAAGCGCTGCTTTATGCGGCTGCTAGAAGACAGCATTTGGTGGAAAAGGTTGTACCGGCATTGGAGCAAGGACAGATCGTTATTTGCGATCGTTTCGTTGACAGCAGTCTGGCTTATCAAGGGCATGCACGCGGACTTGGTATGGATGAAGTATGGGCCATTAACCAGTTTGCCATCCAAGAGCTTATGCCTGATCTGACTATTTACATGGACGTTTCTCCGGAAGTTGGACTGGAGCGTATCGCCCAAGCGTCAGACAGAGAGATCAATCGTCTAGATCTTGAAAAACATTCCTTTCACGAAAAGGTAAGAGAAGGCTACATGCGGCTGCTTCATCAAAATACAAATCGAATGGTGTTAATAAATGCCGAACAAAGTCCGGATTTGGTGTTTAATGACGTTTTAACGGCAATTGATGCCCGGTTTGCAGGATTTTTTGCTATTGATGTCTAACTTTAAGATATAGACTTTAATGAGTGGCTTCCGATCGTTTCTTTTACAGATGGCGATGGTTGGCGGTATATGACAAGAATGAGGATGCAAGCTCTCAATAACCTATTCTAATAGTAGTCAAGGGGGAATGAAGATGAAATTAGTAATCGCGGTTATTCAAGATAAGGATAGCAACCGATTGTCTAACGCGTTAGTGCGTGAAGGGTTTAGAGCAACAAAGCTTGCAAGTACAGGCGGATTTTTAAGAGCAGGGAACACGACATTTATGATCGGTATAGAGGATGAGCGGGTGCATGAGGTTCTACAAGTCATAAATGCCAATTGCAAGGTACGTGATCAGCTGGTTACTCCGGTTTCTCCGATGGGCGGATCAACGGATTCTTATATTCCTTTCCCTGTTGAAGTACAGGTTGGAGGCGCGGCCGTATTCGTCGTACCAGTCGAGAGGTTTGAGCATTTCTGAATGGGTGTGGCATACGATGAAAATTGATCAAGGCTTCCGGCCTTTAGGGCAAAACCGCGCAAGCAACGATGCGTCAGCCAAGCAGGTTCAGCCAAGAAGCTTTGCCGATGTCATGGTACAGCAGGATGCAGATCGCACACAGGAGCAGCTTCAGCAGAAGCTGCAGGACATTCATAGACAAGGCGATCGTCTTGCTAAAGTAATGACCGTTCGAGAGTTGAAACTATATCGTCAGATGATCAAGCAGTTTTTGGAGGATACCATCAGACGCGGCGTTGTGCTGAAGGAAGTCAAAGGATTTGATCGCAGGGGACGCATTAAACGATATAAACTGCTGGATGAGATTGATGCGACACTCGTCTTAATGGCCGAGGATTTGCTGGATAGTGAGCAAGGAAGAATCGACTTGCTTAACAAGACCGGCGAGATACGAGGTCTTCTTATCAATTTGTTATTTTGATGAGAAATGAGCAGGGAAAGGTTAGGAACGGCTATGAGCCTTGAACAAATTGAAGGCCAATGGAAGGCGCAGCGGATTTTGTCACATGCGCTGAAGAGCGGTAAAATTTCACACGCATATTTGTTTAACGGACCCTCGGGAACGGGACGGATGGCGATGGCGCGCGAATTTGCTAAGGCGTTATTTTGTACGGCAGGCGGCGCCAATGCATGCGGAGAGTGCTTGGAGTGCAGAAAGTTCGAGCACGGTAACCAAACGGACTTAACGACAATTGCACCTGACGGAAATTCGATAAAAATCGACCAAATTCGCGAGCTGCAGCGTGACTTCGCCTATCGTAATAGCGGTACGAAGCGTAAGGTATATATGATCGAGCAAGCCGACAAAATGACGATGCAAGCTGCAAACAGCTTGCTTAAATTTTTGGAAGAGCCTTTATCGCCGGTCGTAGCTATTCTGATAACGGATAATGGACAGGCCGTTATTCCTACCATTCGCTCTCGTACGCAATGGGTGCCGTTTCTGCCGATGCCGCCGGGGCGTATGCTGCAAACACTTATAGAAGAGGGAGCACCGCCTACTTTGGCCCGGACCGTTGTTCAATTAACATCGGGCTTGGATAGTGCTAGACAATTTCTCCAACAGAATCAGTTTGCAGAAATCAGAAGCCTAGTGATACAATTAGGTAAGGAGAGTTTGACCCGATTCACCGCGGCGATGATCACTGCTGGACAACAGCTTTTCAAAACGGACTTAGTGGAACACACACAGCTGCTGTTGTCGTTATTAGTTATTTGGTTTAAAGATTTGATACAGTTCCAGGCCGGAAGGCAGGACGACATCGTTTTTATAGATCAGTTGGATTGGATAGGCAAGCATGCTTTTGATCGATCGTTCGCAGGCTGGGTGTCCTGCATAGAGCATACGCTCGAAGCGAGTAAACGTATGCGCGCAAATGTTACACCTCAGCTCGCATTTGAGCAACTATTGGTAAACTTACAGGAGGGCTAATTCTTGTATAATGTCATCGGTGTCCGCTTTAAGAAAGCGGGCAAGATCTATTACTTTGATCCGGTCGAACATCCCGTGGATAAGGAGCAACATGTTATTGTTGAAACAGCACGCGGAATCGAATACGGTAAAGTGGTGGTGGGACAGAAGCAAGTCGGTGAATCGGATGTTGTTCTCCCTCTTAAGAAAGTGATTCGCATTGCAAGCGATGTAGACGCTAAGGTTGTCGAAGAAAATCGTGCTGCAGCCAAAAATGCGTTTACCACTTGTCTTGAAAAGATTAAAGGCCATCAGCTTCGTATGAAGCTGGTAGACGTGGAATTTACGTTTGACCGCAATAAAATTATTTTTTACTTTACGGCAGAAGGGCGAGTCGATTTCCGTGAGCTAGTTAAGGACCTAGCCAGCGTATTTCGTACTAGAATAGAGCTAAGGCAAATCGGTGTTCGGGACGAAGCGAAGATGCTGGGCGGAATTGGCCCATGCGGACGAGTACTATGTTGCTCTTCTTGGCTTGGTGATTTTGAGCCCGTATCGATAAAGATGGCCAAGGATCAGAATCTATCGCTTAATCCGACCAAAATATCCGGATTATGCGGGCGCCTCATGTGCTGTCTGAAGTATGAGCATGACAATTACGAAAGTGTTCGTGAAGAGCTTCCAGCTATTGGCAAGCTCGTTGTCACCTCATATGGGGAAGGTAAAGTTACTGGCATTAACGCATCCGCCAAAAGCGTGTATGTGCAATTATTTGATACACCAGGTAAACCGAAAGAACTGCCGATGGATGATGTCGTCATCAAATAAGCGGCAGAGTGCGATTCTCACGGGTGAGGTTACACTCACGCTTGAAGCTCTGGGGTGGGAACTTGGAGAAGAACGATATTTTCGCGAAAATGGACGAGCTGGATAGCCAGGTAGGTGTGTTCCATAAGGAGCTAACGGATTTAAAGCAGAAGGTTAAAGAACTGCTTGAAGACAATAAGCGTCTAAGTGAAGAGAACAACCAGCTTCGTCAGCTGTTTAAGAGAGAAGCAGAGCTGGAGCGTGAAGTCATTGAAGCTCCAGTCAAAGGCAAAAAATCGGGAGCGAGTAAAGAGGTACAAGTCCTAACCGACAATGCACTCGCAGAAGCGGGCGTTGCGATTGGGGAAGGCCACGATAATTTAACCCGGTTGTATCACGAAGGATTCCACATTTGCAACGTTTATTACGGGCATTTGCGGACGGAGGGTGACTGTTTATTCTGTCTATCCTTTCTAAATAAATAGTGGAATCCGTATCGACATGCCGTCCTTGCCGCAAAGGGCGGTATTTTTATTAAATAATAAGCATATCATAGGCGCAGCCTTTTACGATAGATAGAACTAACGTTGAAATTATTCCAATGAATACCGATTATTAAAAAGGAGCGGCTTAAATCGTGTCAGAACAAATAACTTTAGCAGCCAATGAACGGCTTGATGATTTAATGACGGAATCAGGCCTGAAAATTATACAAAGCCGGGAAGTGTTCAGTTTTTCGCTCGATGCTGTGCTGCTTTCCCGGTTCGCAAGCGTGCCGAAGCACGGTCGCATCGTTGATTTATGTACTGGTAACGGAGTAATTCCTATGCTTCTCACCACTCGGACAAATGCGAAAATCGATGCAGTTGAAATTCAACCGAGGCTGGCGGATATGGCGAGAAGAAGCATAATGCTCAATCAGTTGACGGAGCAAATTACGGTTATTGAGCAGGATTTGAGATTGTACCCGAAGTTGGCGGGGAATGGGGTATATGATGCGGTAACGGTTAATCCGCCTTATATGCCGGTAACGGCAGGCGATCAAAATGAGAATGAACATTATGCGATTGCCAGGCATGAAATCCACTGTACGCTTGATGATGTTGCAGAGGCATGCTCACGGCTGGTTCGGCCTGGGGGGAAAGTGTCTATGGTTCACCGTCCATCACGCTTGCTTGATATCGTGGAAACGATGCGCAAATGGAGGCTTGAGCCGAAGCGGATCCAATTTGTTCATCCACATGCGAATGCTGAAGCCAATATGGTGTTAATAGAAGCTATGCGGGATGGAAAACCTGATATTAAGCTTCTTCCGCCTATTATGGTATATGAGAATGGGGTGCAGATCGTATGAATGTACAGAAAAGCTTCTCGGAAGCTGCCAGCGAAAGCTCAGGCAGCCTGTATTTAGTCGCAACGCCTATAGGTAATTTAGAGGATATGACCTTTCGCGCGATTCGCACACTAAAGGAAGTGCAGCTGATCGCCGCGGAGGATACCAGGCAAACGCGGAAGCTGCTTACGCATTTTGAAATCGGTACACGTATCGTTAGCTATCATGAGCATAATAAGCGTGCAAGCGGACCTGAGCTGATCAGATTGCTGCTGGAAGGACAATCGATTGCACTAGTAAGCGATGCGGGACTGCCTGCCATATCTGATCCCGGTGCAGATCTTGTGAAGGAAGCAGTTGAAAACAATATCCCCGTTATTCCTATTCCCGGCGCAAATGCCGCGTTGTCCGCTCTTATTATGTCGGGCTTGCCGACTGACCGTTTTTTATTCGCCGGCTTTCCGCCGCGTGAGCGAAAATCGTTAATGAAGTGGCTGCAGCATATGCAAGCCCAAAAAGGAACTCTGCTTTTTTATGAATCACCGCACCGAATAAGTAAAACGCTCGATGCTCTTCAGGAATGTTTGGGTGATCGTCAGACAGCCTGTGTCAGAGAGCTGACGAAGCGCCATGAAGAAGCGGTTCGCGGGCGGGTATCGGAATGTATCAGCTGGTTTGCGGAGCATCCGCCGCAGGGTGAATTTTGCATTGTAGTGGAAGGGGCAGAGGGATCCGGCGCAAGTGAACAACAAGCAGACGATATTTGGTGGTCAGAGCTTGACCTTGCTGCTCATGTCGCTCATTATGAGGAGCAATACGACAGGAAGGAAGCGATTAAGATGGTAGCTGTTGATCGCGGATTGCCGAAGCGGGATGTGTATAATGAAGTAAATAGATAGAAAGCAGTCATAAAGGGATGAAGCAGACAAAAAAAAGACCTTCCTGGCCGGGTTCAAGCGCAGGAAGGTATCAAGGAGTATAAAAAAGGTTAGAATTAACAAGTTGATAAGTACAGTATAACTGATTTTTTTTATTTTGTCACAGGTGTTGGCATTTCTGACAAACAAATATGACAAACAATTTTTCCTTTGAAGTAAGATACGTTCTCTGCATTGCCGCAGAAGATGCATGCAGGCTCGTATTTCTTAAGCATAATGCGCTCGCCATCTACGTAGATTTCAAGTGCATCTTTTTCGCCTATACCGAGCGTACGTCTCAATTCGATCGGTATAACGACGCGTCCCAGCTCATCAACCTTACGAACAATACCAGTAGATTTCATCATAATCTATCATTGCCCCTTTCAAAATGTATTTCGTCATCGTTCGACATTGTTTTTACTTTTATGATTACTATAATACCAACGATTACCATAATAGTCAACCAAGAATATTCCCCGGAAGAGCCGTAGGAACAAGTATTTGACTAGATATAAGGTTCATATTACTCTGTAATAGAATACAACAGCTTCGACATTTTGGAAACTAATTTACGACAACGTTCGACATTAGTCTCATGTTTTGTGTCGAAAATATGAACAAAGGAGATGAGAACTGATGAAGCAACAGTTGACCGAAGAGAAAGTTTTTAAGGACCCTGTCCATCATTATATTTATGTGCAGGACCAGACGATTTGGGATCTGATTAACACGAAGGAGTTTCAGCGGTTGCGGAGGATACGACAATTAGGAACTTCCTATTTGACCTTCCATGGCGCTGAGCACAGCAGATTTTCGCATTCACTCGGCGTTTACGAAATAACGCGTAAAATTATTTCTCAATTCGAACGCAACGGCTATCCCGATTGGCCTGCCGAGGAAAGGCTGGTCTCACTCTGTGCGGCACTGCTGCATGATGTCGGTCACGGTCCGTTCTCCCACTCCTTAGAAGAAGTATTCGACACGGATCACGAACAGTGGACATGTAAAATATTGCTTGAAGATACAGAAATTAATCGCGTGCTGCGGGCTGTATCGGAACAATTTCCCGAGCAGGTAGCGGCTGTCATTCAAAAGACATACCCAAAGCCCATCGTCGTAAGTCTCATTTCAAGCCAAATGGATGCTGACCGAATGGACTATTTACTTAGAGACGCTTATTTTACCGGTGTAAATTACGGTACTTTCGATTTAGAGCGGATACTGCGCGTATTACGCCCTTATAAAGGGCAAATTGTAGTAAAAGAGAGCGGAATGCACGCCGTAGAGCATTATTTGATGTCCAGATATCAAATGTATTGGCAGATTTACTTCCATCCAGTTACAAGAAGCTCTGAAATTATTTTACGTCAAATATTTCGTAGAGCGCAGGAGCTTTATGTGGGTGGCTATGTATTTAATTGGATGCCAAGCTCGATTAAGGTGCTGCTTCATAATACGATGACGGTGCATGATTATCTGAAACTGGATGAAGCACTCATTCAGACTGCCTTCACGCAATGGGCGGAGGAGCAGGATTTGCTGCTAAGCGATCTGTGCGACCGTTTTCTGCACCGTCATTTATATAAGTACATAACCATTGAAAATCCCGATGAAACGCTATTAAATGAAATTAGTGATTGTTTCTCTTCTATTGGAATGAATCCGGATTATCATATGGAGATTGATTTCCCGTTTGACCTGCCATACGACGTATATCGACCTGATAAAAAAGATGGCGAAAAGAAAGAAAAAGCGCCGATTTTGTTGTTAGACGGGCAGGATGAAATAAGTGAAATTTCTGCCAAATCCGACATTGTTCGCTCTATTACCGGTCTGCATCAGGGACAATACCATTTGTACTACCCGGAAGAGCCGCTCAAAAAAAATATGAACCGGATACCTGATTCTTTGAAAAAATTGTTCAAACTCGACTGAAGGAGCCTGACATCAATATGACATTACTTTTCGATACACATACCCATTTAGACTCATATAAGTTCGATGAAGATCGTGACGAAGTCATTCAGCGCGCAAAAGATGCAGGCGTGCATATGCTCCTCAATATTGGCTTTAACCGTGAAACGATTCCGACGACGATCGCGCTCGCCGAGCAGTACGAGTTCATTTACGCGGCTGTCGGCTGGCATCCTGTGGACAGCATAGATATGCTTCCGGAGGATTTAGAATGGATTGAACGGCTATGCGCGCATGAGAAGGTTGTTGCCATCGGCGAAATCGGTCTTGATTATCACTGGGATACCTCGCCTAAAGACGTTCAGCAGCGTGTATTTCGCGAACAGATCCGTCTTGCGCGCAAAGTAGGGAAGAGGGTCGTTATTCACAATCGCGATGCTCACGAGGATGTTGTCCGAATTCTTCAAGAGGAAAATGCAGCCGAGGTCGGAGGCGTCATGCATTGCTACTCAGGCAGCTGGGAAACCGCAAAACGGTGCCTGGATATGAACTTCTATATTTCGTTCGGAGGACCTGTTACTTTCCAAAATGCAAGGGTGCCCAAAGAGGTGCTTAAACAGGTTCCGCTCGACCGGCTTTTGATTGAAACCGACGCTCCATATTTGGCCCCTCACCCGTTCAGAGGGAAGCGAAATGAGTCCTCCTATGTGTCCTTAGTTGCAGAGACAGCAGCGGAATTATTAGGCAAAACGGTGGAAGAAATAGGCGCAATTACGACCGAAAACGGTAAAAAATGTTTTGGTATTGTCTGAGAATGAGAGAAATGAGGAGAATTTAAGACCTTTATCGCGTAAAAACTAATTTTTATATCGATTATCGCTTATTTTTTCCGTCTTTATTCACCTTTTTCGCTTAAATCGTCTTTTATCGTATCTTTACAATTGACCTCGTATGAGGGTATGATTCAACTCAGAGCATAACATTTTGTATTGGATTTCCAGTTTGCGCTTAATCTCCACTTTGGAGAGCGGGGGAACCAGATGCGGGAATTTATACCGCATTTTGAATTCTTCAGGGGTGAATTTCGGAGCCTTTGCCATGAGCATTGTGTAACGAATAGGGCGACTCTCTTGCCCGAATCCGTCAGCTAACCTCGTAAGCGTTTATAGAGAGTGATCAACCTCGTGCATCCATTTTTCCGTATCCCAGAGTAGTAATACCCGGGAAGCCACGAAACAGATCCTCTGTCGACGGCTTCTTTTTATTTTCGAATAATCGGGAATTTGTCGACATAGGGATTAAAGATGGGGGTGGGAGGTTCGGCAGCAGTTCTGGATTGCGTGCTTGCACGCCAATATACTATAGTCGCGTCAGTTGTATCATGCGTAAAACTTGGCGGCGGGGCTATGAAGGAGGACCGATGAAGTGGGAATACTCCAGGTTAAGGACACCCATGGGAAACGATCATCCAGCATGTCTTTCGCATTGCGATGGAAGCGTGAAAACTTGCGTTTGATTCTTTTGAGTGCTACTATCTCAATCGCTATGACTTTCATGTTTTTGGTGTTGTTGTACGGAACGGCTGTCAAAAGCGTCTCCGTAGTAGTGAACGGACAAGAAACCATTGTGGAAACGAAGCAATGGGTCCTGCAACGCCTACTGGATGAACAAGCTATCGCAATTGGACCACATGATGAGGTGTCTAAACCGCTTAATGCGGCAATAAAGGACGGAGATCGTATCGAGGTAACTCATGCGGTACCGGTAATTGTGAAAGCTGATGGCAAGACCTCTACTGTGTACACGACAGAGAGAACAGTAAAGGCAGCGATCGAGGAATTACATATTCCAGTTCGTAGTCAAGATAAAGTAGTACCGCCGCTTAATACCGCAGTAAATGCGGAATTGACGGTAACAGTAGTGCGCGTCGACACGAAAGTATCGGAAACGGAACGCGCGATGCCATTCTCTATCGTGAAGAAGAAGGATCCGACACTGGAAGCGGGCAAGGAAAAGCTCGTGCAAACCGGTAAACAAGGTCTTATTGTAGAACATATCGAGAAGCAGTATGAGGACGGAGTTCTCATTTCGAAGAAGATGGTCAGCAAGGTTGTCGAGACGGCGGCTGTTGATCAGGTTATCGCTATCGGAACGAAGAAGGAAGAGCCTAAGGTAACGGTTCTCTCGAACAGAAGCACAAGCATGGCTTCGCTTACGAAGAGCGGTGTCACGTTTAAGGCAAGGAAAGTGCTTAAGAACGTCACGTTGACTGCTTACTCAGCAGGCGTAGCTTCTACAGGCAAGGATGAAAGCCATCCGCAATACGGAATTACAGCATCAGGAGCCCGTGTGCAAGAGGGACGGACTATAGCCGTTGATCCTGAGATTATTCCGATTGGCTGGTGGGTTTACATTGAAGGCATTGGCTTCCGCCGGGCTGAGGATAAGGGCAGCGCGATTAAAGGCAACAAAATCGATGTATACTTTGACAGCACTAAGATTGCAAACAAGTTCGGCAGAAAGAAAGGCATCACTGTATATGTGCTGGGGCCGAATAGACCTACCTCAAGCTGATGAGCGGGTTACCATCATTTTATCGTAATATTTAATTAAATATGCCATCATAAGGAGAGGCACTGCCTCTTCTTTTTGCATGTTTGCGGGCTTATTAGAATTTATAAAGAAGGGAATGATCTTGATGATCAAAGAGATCATTGTCGTTGAAGGTAAAGATGACACCGTAGCAATAAAACGGGCGGTAGATGCGGATACCATAGAGACGAACGGCTCGGCCATCGGTGAGGACGTGCTGAGAAGAATCGCGCTGGCGAACGAGCGTCGCGGCGTCATTATATTTACTGATCCCGACCATGCGGGAGAACGTATCCGCAAAATAGTCGCCCGTCACGCACCCGGGTGCAAGCATGCTTTTTTACCGCAGGAGAAAGCTTTGTACAAAGGGGATATCGGCATTGAAAACGCGAGTCCCGAAGCGATTCGTACAGCGCTCTCAGAGCTGCGTACAGAGTCGGCGGACGGAGCGGGAGAAATTAGCTGGGAAGACTTAATGGATGCAGGCCTAATCGTCCATCCGGACGCGTCCAATCGGCGCCTGGTTATAGGCAAGCTGCTTGGCATCGGTTATGCGAACGGCAAGCAGTTTTATAAACGTTGTACAAGCTTTCGAATTTCCAAAGCAGAATTTACGGAGGCGTTCCGTCAAATGGAAGAGGAACTGGAGGGATAGCGGGATGAGCGGACAAGAGCATACTGAGCAAAGCAAGACAGCGGTAAAATCGGCTTCGGTAGAGGTGGCCACGCCCAAACGGACCAAAGAGATCATTGCCAAATACGGCTTCTCTTTCAAGAAGAGCTTAGGACAAAACTTTCTGATTGACCAAAATATTTTGAACAACATCGTAGCGGCTGCCGAGCTTGATGAAACAAAGGGCGCACTGGAGATCGGGCCCGGTATTGGCGCGCTCACGCAGCGGCTTGCCGAGGCCGCAGGGAAGGTGACGGCCGTAGAAATCGATAATCGGCTTATTCCGATTCTAAGGGATGTACTCGCCGAAGAGAACAATACGACTGTGATTCACGGCGATGTGCTGAAGCTTGATCTGAAGCAGCTGTTCGAAGAGCAGTTTGCCGGCGTTACCGGCGTCAGCGTCGTCGCGAATTTGCCTTATTATGTGACTACGCCGATTCTGATGAAGCTGCTTGAAGAGAAGCTGCCGCTTGAGCACATCGTCGTCATGATTCAGAAGGAGGTAGCTGAGCGGATGGCCGCTAAGCCGGGCGGCAAGGAGTATGGCAGCCTTAGCGTTGCCGTACAGTATTACTGCGTGCCAAAGGTCGTCTGTACGGTGCCGCATACGGTGTTTATTCCACAGCCAAATGTCGATTCGGCTGTCATCAAGCTATCCTTGCGCGATAAGCCGGCTGTCGATGTGCCTGACGAGGATCATTTCTTCCGGGTCGTACAAGCCAGCTTCGCGCAGCGCCGGAAGACGCTGGCGAACAATCTGACGGCATTTGTAGGAAAAGATCGGCGCGAGGCATTAACGGAGCTGCTTCTAAAGAACGAAATTGACCCGATACGGCGCGGCGAGACGTTGTCGCTTGAGGAATTTGCACGAATTAGCCGCAGCATGCTGGAAGCGGGCTGGGGCGGTTAGGCTCTTAAACATAAAATACTCACCATTCGCCCTATCTGCCCATAGGATAGAGGAAGAGGTGATTTACGCATGAAGCAAGGGGACCTGGTCGTCCGCAAATCGTATGGCGGTGACGTGCTATTCAAGGTTGAAGCTGTTCGTACACATACGGCCGTTCTGAAGGGCACGGACTACCGATTGCTTGCGGATGCTCCGATTCCTGATTTATCGGTCATACGCGATCCAGAATCGACAAGTGCGGTGCAGCAAGTTCGGATTAAAGTAAACGATTCCTTAAGACGTATGCACTCGGAACGAGAACGTCAAGCAATTGAGAACGAAGATAGTATTCGGCATGCGTTGCAGCAGAACCAGCCATTTTTTGAAGTGCCCGGGAAAGTGCTTCATCTCGACGGAGATAGCAATTATTTAAAGAAGAGCATGCAGTTGTACAATACGATGCGTGTCCCTTCGCATGGCCTTCACGTGCATGAATCCCAAATGGCTGATATGCTGTACCGTCTGCTGCCGCAAATCCAACCGGATATTGTCGTCATTACCGGCCATGACGGCGTGCTGAAAAGCCGTGCGCAAATGGACTTGTTTAGCCTAAGCAGCTACAAAAATTCACAGCATTTCGTTAATGCGGTTCGCGTAGCGCGCGACTATGAGCGTAACCGCGACGGACTGATCGTTATTGCAGGCGCTTGCCAATCCCATTTTGAAGCATTGCTGCAGGCGGGTTCCAACTTCGCGAGCTCACCGGGGCGTATATTGATTCATGCGCTCGATCCTGTTTATATAGCCATTAAAGCAAGCTACACGTCGATTAAGGACACGATAAACTTAGGTGACGTCATTCATGGCACGATAAGCGGTATTGACGGTGTTGGCGGCATAGAGACGATGGGACGTTTTCGCGTTGGCTTACCGAAGCCCAAAATAACGTCATCCTCTTCTGTATTAAAGGCGTAACGGTTCTGAACCCAATTGTTTTACAATTTCTTACATGCGAAATAGCGCCGCTCAAGCATGAATTTGTTTATTGAAATATAAGCGTCGTATAATTCAGAACCAGATACGATGCTTATATTTCAGAGCAGACGAGACTGGGACTTTTTTACCAAAGCGGGCGCCAATCATAAACACATAATTTAAAGTAACTTCTTAATATGTATATTTTTTGCTTTATTATGCATGGTTTTTTTAAAAATGGGTGAAAACACCGTTGACAAATAATTATTCCGGCTGATATAATATTTTGCTTTGTTTGACAACACCCCTCTTTTTGGTTATAATGGACAAGGAAAGAGGTGGTAGTGGACAATGGCAAAAAATGCGCTATTGGATATTAAACGCAGTTTGGAAGCTCATGTTGGCTCCAAAATCCGTCTTCGAGCGAACGGTGGCCGACGAAAGACCATCGAACGAACCGGCACGTTGGAAGAAACCTACCCTTCTGTTTTCATTGTTAAGCTGGATGAAGAGCAGCATGCGTTCAAGCGTGTCTCATACAGTTATGCGGATATACTGACAGAGTCGGTGGAAGTGACCGTATGCAATGATGAAGGTCAAGTCCGAATCGCCCATTTGCAACAATAGATTATATATCGCCCAGTGAGGCATATTAGCGCAGAAAGCTTCTGCGCTTTTTTTTTTGCGCTTATGCGGCCAAGCGTCTTATTCATTCTGCTAAGTGAAACGGAGCGGGTACGTTCAGCAATGTATGGCGAGGTCTAAATTGATGCATACTACCAGTGCAATAGTGACAGCCGTATATACTTGGTTATCGTTAAAATGGATTTGGAGGTAATGGGAATGGGCCGCAGAAGACGTGGAGTGATGTCGGAGGAATTAAAATATGAGCTGGCTAAGGACCTTGGGTTTTACGATACGGTGCAGCAGGAGGGCTGGGGAAGCATTCGTGCGAAGGATGCCGGAAATATGATTAAACGCGCGATACAGCTTGCTGAACAAGCCGCTGCAAAAACGAATCAGCCTTAATCGTGATCTGATATTTGTGCATATAAAAGCTAAGCTGATGGCAACCGGAAATCAACCGATTGTCATCTCTTAGCTTTTATTGCGTTCGTTTGATATAATGTTGTTTAAGCTTACGAACGAACGGGTGAACTTATCGGATGAAAATTTATGAAAAAGCTCCTGCCAAAATTAATTTATTGCTCGATGTGCTCCGCAAACGCGGTGATGGTTACCATGAGGTCGAGATGATTATGACGATGGTTGATCTTGCAGACCGTCTTGAAATGGAAGAGCTGCCTAGAGATACAATCATTATTTCAAGCCAAGTAGGCTACATACCGCTAGACGAGAAGAATCTAGCCTTTCAGGCGGCTAGGCTTATTAAAGAACGCTACGATGTGAAGCAAGGCGTATATATTCATTTGGACAAAAAGATTCCCGTCGCTGCGGGACTGGCTGGCGGCAGCAGCGATGCCGCTGCTGCGCTGCGAGGCCTGAACCGGCTATGGAAGCTGCAAATCCCGGAGGACGAGCTGTGCCGCCTTGGCGCGGAGCTCGGCTCCGACGTTCCATTCTGCGTGACCGGCGGCACAGCGATTGCCCGCGGGCGCGGCGAAGTGCTGGAGCATATCGCAAATCCGCCGCAATGCTGGGTCGTATTGGCGAAGCCGCCGATTAATGTGTCGACAGCCGACGTATACGGCAGATTTCGCGCAAACGAGATTAAAGAGCATCCTTCCATCTCAAACATGGTCGGTGCGCTTGAACGGGGCTCTTTTACCGATATTTGCGAGGGGCTAGGCAATGTGCTGGAGAAGGTTACGCTGGATGTCTATCCCGAGGTGATGCAGCTGAAGGAAAGCATGATCAGGCTTGGCGCAGATGGCGTCTTAATGTCTGGCAGCGGACCGACGGTGTTCGGCCTCGTATCGAAGGAAGCCAAGCTTCCACGTATTTACAATGGGCTCCGCGGCTTTTGCAAAGAGGTCTATGTGGTAAGAATGCTGACATAGGACTGACGTTTTTCTTGATTAAATCCGTATAAAAATGTTATATTGACATTATAATATTCGGATTTAGTGGGGGGAGATGTGTTTGAAGAAGTTGAAACGGAGCTCACGGTTGGTAGAAATGACCCAATACCTGTTAAGTCGACCCCACGCGTTAATTTCACTGACAGCATTTGCTGATCGTTATCAATCGGCAAAGTCTTCAATTAGTGAGGACCTGGCAATCATTAAAGAAGTGTTTGAGGAAGAAGGCATTGGTGAGCTTCATACGCATGCCGGAGCTGCAGGCGGAGTGAAATTTACGCCGAAGATGAAGGAAACAACAGCTCTTTCCATTATGACAAGCATATGCCGCCAGTTAGAGCAGCCTGAAAGGGTCCTTCCAGGCGGTTATTTGTATATAACGGATATGCTAGGCCAACCGGAGCTGCTGGCCGATGTCGGCAGAATGTTTGCAACCGCCTTCGCGGATCGGAAGATCGATGTCATTATGACGGTAGAAACGAAAGGGATACCGCTTGCTTTTGCAACGGCTGCCTGCTTGAACATACCGGTTGTGATGGTACGGCGCGATAATAAGGTTACGGAAGGCTCTGCGGTTAGCATTAACTACGTATCGGGGTCGACTAAGCGGATTCAGACGATGTCTCTGGCGCGCAGGGCGCTTAAGGAGCAGTCGCGCGTCCTTATTATCGACGACTTCATGAAGGCTGGCGGAACGATCCAGGGAATGATGGATTTGCTGTTCGAATTTAAGGCTACCGTAGCGGGCGTTGGCGTATTCGTAGAATCCGGAGAAGTGGAATTAGAGGAGCGGCTTCTTGAGGATTATGTATCGCTCGCTAAGCTGACCGCTGTTGATATGAAGACGAAACAAACGACAGTTGTTCCGGGTAATTATTTTAAGGGATAAATGCGTGAGCGGATGATGGCTTATATATCTTGTTAGGAAAGGCTGGGACCATAGTGACAACAAAGCAACAACTGCAAGTGATTGCTACAGATAAAGCGCCTGCGGCGATCGGACCTTATTCGCAAGCGATTAAGCTGGGAGGATTATTGTTCACATCAGGACAAATTCCGCTCGATGCGGCGGGACAGCTTGTAGAAGGCGGCATTGAGGAGCAAACTCATCAGGTGTTTCGCAATTTAGAGGCTGTGCTTGCGGCTGCGGGCGCCGGCTTCCAGGATGTCGTAAAAGCGACCGTATTTATGAAGGACATGAATCAGTTTGCAACAGTAAACGGCATTTATTCTTCCTATTTCGGAGAGCATAAACCGGCTCGTTCAGCCGTTGAAGTGGCAAGGCTGCCAAAGGATGTTCTTGTCGAAATAGAAGTCATTGCATCGACAAATGTCGAATGAAAACGAAAAAGATTCAATTTTAAAAAAATTTTTTAAATAGAGCATGATTTTACCAAAAATGTAGAAGGAATTGGCACAAAAACGTGGAAGTATACACCAAGTCTCTGATAGACAAAGGTGGTGAACACAAGTGCAAATTACTGATGTCAGACTCCGCCGTGTAAATTCCGAAGGGCGTATGAAGGCGATCGCATCCATTACTATTGATAATGAATTCGTTGTTCACGATATTCGTGTCATCGACGGAAACAATGGTATGTTTGTTGCAATGCCAAGCAAACGTACTCCGGATGGAGAATTTCGGGATATCGCGCATCCGATCTCTTCGACCACCCGGGAGAAAATCCAGGCTGCTGTTCTCGCTGAATATGAGCGCGCAGCAGAAGAAGTTGCGATTGAAGAAGGAGCTTAACCAGGGCATTTCATGATTTTTGGGGTTGTTTGGAGAAGAGAGCGAAGGCTCTCTTTTCTTTTTTTTGCAATATAGGAACATCATCGTATAATGGAATATAATAAAGTTGGTATTTTTAATAGATGCCTCCAAGGTCTACGTCAGCCGCTTGCGCGATGCATTTAACAGAAATTATAATTCATAGTAATCTAGGGGGTCTTTCAATTGAAAGTTATGGCGATTGTGCTTGCCGCAGGACAGGGTAAGCGTATGAAATCGAAATTATATAAAGTGCTTCATCCGGTATGCGGGAAGCCGATGGTCGGTCACGTGCTTGATGTGGTGAAGGAAGCCGCTGCGGAGCGCGCTGTTGTCATTGTCGGCCACGGTGCGGAAATGGTCAAATCGTATTTGGGGGATGGCGCTGAATACGTCTTGCAGGAGCAGCAGTTGGGTACGGGCCATGCTGTTCGTCAAGCGGAAGGCTTGCTCGGCGGAGAAGAAGGCACGACGATCGTCATTTGCGGCGACACACCGCTCGTGCAGGCGTCGACGATTAGCGCGATGCTTGAGCTGCATGCTTCCAGCGGCGCGGCGGCAACTGTGCTTACGGCATCATTTGAAGTGCCAACCGGATACGGCCGCGTTATTCGCGGCGAAGATGGAACCGTTCAGCGCATCGTCGAGCAGAAGGACTGCTCGCCGGAAGAAGCGGCGGTAAAGGAAATCAATACGGGCACGTATTGTTTCGACAACCGGAAGCTGTTTGCCGCACTTGCTAAGGTAACGAGCAATAACGCGCAGGGCGAATATTATTTGACTGATGTCATCGGCATTTTCCGTGAAACCGGCGAATCCGTTCAAGGCTATTGCACGGCTGATTTGGCGGAGGCGATTGGCGTAAATGACCGCGTTGCGCTTGCCGAAGCGGAGAGCTTCATGCGCGATCGCATCAATCGTAAACATTTGCTCGAAGGAGTAACTCTGATCGATGCTTCGTCGACTTATATTGAAGCAGGGGTTCAAATCGGCTCCGATACGGTTATTTATCCGGGAACAGTGCTACGCGGTTCAACGGTTATCGGCGAAGACTGCGTAATCGGACCGCAAGCCGACATTACGGACAGCACGATCGGCAACGGCGTCGCGATAAAATATTCGGTTATCGCAGAATCAATCGTAGGCGATACATGCTCGGTAGGGCCTTACGCCAATTTGCGTCCAGGCTCGAAGCTCGGCATCGGCTGTAAAATCGGCGACTTCGTTGAACTGAAAAATGCAACGCTTGACGATGGAAGCAAAGTGTCGCATTTGAGCTACGTTGGGGATGCGAAGGTCGGCAAGGACGTTAATATTGGCTGCGGAGCGATTACGGTCAATTATGACGGTTACAATAAATTCGTGACGGAGATCGGCGATAATGCGTTTGTCGGCAGCAACGTTAATCTGATTGCTCCGGTGAAAATCGGCGATGGCGCTTATGTTGTGGCCGGATCTACGATAACGCAGGATGTTCCGGCCGGCGATCTGGCTATTGCGCGTGAGCGTCAAGTGAACAAGCCGGGTTATGCCGATAAAATTCGCGGGCGTGCCAAAGCGAAGAAAGAAAAGAAACAACAGTAAGCGAGAGCTGCTGAAATAAAGGATGCAGCGACGAATTCAGATCCAGGAATTCGTTGCTGCATCTTTTTTTTGCGCGCTGTTAAGTCATTGAATGTTTTTTTAGGTAAAAAAAAGTCCATGTTTGCCCAATAAAGTTTAATATCCGGTTCGTGTGGGTAAGTTATAGGGAAATGATTTACGAAGTGAGTTTTGCTTCACAAAACTTTAGGAGGTTATCAATATGGCGATTGCTATGAATGCGGATCAACGATCGAGCACGACGAAAGGTGAGCTGCGCCAATTGCGGCTTCAAGGGAAAATTCCCGGCATTATTTACGGAAAGCAGTTAACGGAGGCCGCGCAAGTA
This sequence comes from Paenibacillus sp. J2L1-98, assembly GCF_056269405.1. Taxonomy (NCBI): domain Bacteria; kingdom Bacillati; phylum Bacillota; class Bacilli; order Caryophanales; family Paenibacillaceae; genus Paenibacillus; species Paenibacillus sp. J2L1-98. The sequence continues at coordinate 21,333 of NZ_JBWDNW010000026.1, forward strand.
ACGGTGGATGGCAAAGAGCTGCAGGCGCTGCTTCGCTCCCATCCGAATGCGGTTATCGAAATTAATATTCCTTCACACGGCAAGACGTCTGTAATGGTATCAGAAATACAGCGTGATCAAATGAGCCGACAAGTGCTGCATGTTGATTTCCATCAAATTAATATGAACGAGAACGTACGGGCGAGTGTTCGCATTCACGCTGACGGCGATTCCCCTGGCGTAAGAGAAGGCGGCATTCTCCAAGTGATTTTACATGAGCTGGAGGTGCAATGCTTGCCGGGTAATATTCCTGATGCTGTTTCAATAGACGTATCATCGCTGGCGATAGGCGAGAGCTTACTCGTAAGCGATTTGAAGCTGCCGACAGGCGTCGAGCCGGTTACTGAACCGGAGCAGGTTGTAGTGACGATTCTTGCACCGCAGAAGGAGCTCACTGAGGAAGAAGCAGCGGATGCGGCTGTGGAGCTTATCGAGGCTGAAACACGAGCCAGGGAAGCGCATCTCCAAGAACTTAAAACTTTTTAATCCCATGGTTGATATAGCCACAGCCAGCTGAATCCGGCGCCGTCCTAGCATAGGGCGGCGTTCTTTTGCAATTTGCAATCATAGTGCATGGATTAGATGCTTCTATTTCAGCGCGGAATGCGCTTTACTGCTAAAGAATGGCATCAGCCGTTTACGCTTGGTATAGTTTATGTTACATTTGTCCGTAAAGGAGTGGAGCAAGCAATGAGGTGGATTGCAGGACTGGGGAACCCCGGTGCCGCTTATCAGGGAACCCGGCATAACGTTGGATTCATGGTCATTGATGAGCTGGCAAAACGTTGGGGCATCAGCGTAACGCAAAGCAAATGCAAGGCTTTAATCGGTGAGGGCAACGTGCAGGGCACGAAGGTAGTCCTGATTAAACCGATGACATATATGAATTTGTCCGGAGAGTCCGTACGGTCGTTTCTCGATTATTTTAAAGCAGGTATTGATGACGGACTAATCGTATATGATGATCTGGATACCGAGATAGGGAAGCTGCGGCTTCGTTATCAAGGCAGCGCGGGCGGGCATAACGGCATCAAATCGCTTATTCAGCATTTGGGCACACAGACGTTCGACCGTGTTAGAATGGGGATCTCCCGTCCGCAGCCCGGCATGAACATAGCAGATTATGTGCTCTCTTCCTTCCCGAAGAGCGAACGTGAGAAATTGGATGCGATGATAGCAGACGCATGTGATGCGATTGAATTCAGGCTGAAGGCGCCATTCGAGGAGACGATGGCAAAGTTTAACCGTTAATCTGTTAAAATACGATTATGCGGGCATACTGAAGGGTATAACGACCCTTCAGGAGGCATACATATGGCTGTAAACTATATTTGTCGGCACTGCAAAACGTCAATTGGATCCCTCAGCGGGTCAAATATAACCGAGCATCAGCTCGGTTTCCATTTCTTGACCCCCGAGGAGCGCAGCGATATAATAGCGTATAACCCAAATGGAGATGTGACGGTAAAAGTGGTTTGTGATTATTGCCGAGAGGCGATTGACGCGAACCCCGAGCTTCATTTGGTAGCTAATCCTCTTCAATGACGGCAAGTGAATAATTTGAGCCTTAGCGGGTGGCTGAGGCTTCTTTTCAATGTACAGGGAGCGATCGTATCACTCTCCGATTGTGTATAGAAACGGGGTGTCGCAAACGTTGAAAGCGTTAATTAATGCTTTTGCCGCGGATACGGACGTTCAGTCCGTCATATCCGGTATTCGTAAAGGCATGCGTGAGCAGATGATATCTGGCCTCGCAGGCTCTTCCAGGCAAGTGCTCATTGCAGCGCTGCAGGAGGATGTAGAGCGTCCTATGCTGGTTGTGACGCACAACATGTTCTCTGCGCAGAAGATTGCGGAGGATTTGCAGGAATGTCTTTCTCCAGAAAATGTAATGCTGTATCCCGCGAATGAGCTGGTTGCTGCCGAAGCGGCGATCTCGAGTCCCGAGACGCTTGCGCAGCGGATGGATGTGCTGATTAAGCTGTCCAAAGGCTTCCGCGGGATTGTTGTCGTGCCCTTCTCGGGGGTACGCCGCTACTTGCCAATAAGCAGCGTGATGGCGGAAGCGCAAATCGAAGTCAACGTCGGCGATTCGCTGCCGATTGATTCTTTCCTGCGGCAAATGACAGCGCTTGGCTACACGAGAACCGACCGCGTGGAATTGCGCGGCGAGATGAGCGTGCGCGGCGGTATTGTCGACTTTTACCCGCTAACGGCTTCCCAGGCATATCGGATCGAATGGTTCGGCGATGACGTAGACTCCATACGCGCCTTCGATCCTGCGGATCAGCGCTCCTCCGACCGGTTAGACCGCTACGTGGTTCCGCCGTGCCAGGAACTGCTGGCCGATGGCCGCCGAATGGAAATTGCGGCAAATCACGCACAGAAGCTGCTCGATAAGCAGCTTGATAAAATGACGGATCGTACGGCAAAGGATCGGCTTCGTTCCGAGCTTGGCGGAGAGCTTGAAAAGCTGCGCGAGCATGTTTATTTTCCGGAAATATATAAGTATATTTCGCTGCTGTATCCAGAGCGGCAAACGATTCTCGACTATATGCCGAGCGATACGCTGCTCATACTAGACGAGCCGACGCGATTGATAGAGACGGCTAAGCAGCTGGAGCGGGACGAGGCGGAATGGTCGATGCATTTGCTGCAAAACGGCAAGTCGCTGCCGGATCTTGCGCTTGCGCGCGATACGGAAGAAATATTGCACCATCGTCCGTTTCCGACGCTGTTTCTATCATTATTTCTCAGACAAATTCCGCATTCGCAGCCGCAAAATATTTTGAACATGACCAGCCGCTCGATGCAAAACTTCCATGGGCAAATGAATGTGTTGAAGTCGGAAATGGAGCGTTGGCACAAGACGGGCGCAACGGTGATGATGCTTGCCGGCAATGCGGAGCGCATGGAACGGATGCGCCGCGTACTCGACGATTATAATATTGAGACGCCTACTCTGCTGGAGGGTAATTTACAGTCGGGCTTTGAAATGCCTTCCTCGCATCTCGTTATCATTACAGAAGGCGAGATGTTCTCGCAGAAGCAACGCAAAGCAAGAAGGTTGGATAAGAAAGTAGACAATGCCGAGCGCATTAAGAGCTATACGGAGCTCAAGGTCGGTGACTACGTCGTTCACCATAATCATGGTATCGGTAAGTATGTAGGCATTGGCACGCTCGAAATTGCAGGCATTCATAAAGATTATTTGCACATTCTGTACGCTGGCGGCGATAAGCTGTCGGTTCCGATCGAGCAAGTCGATATGATTCAGAAGTATGTTGGCAATGAAGAAAAAGAGCCAAAGGTCAATAAGCTCGGCGGCAGCGAATGGACAAGAGCGAAGAGCAAGGTGAAAGCGTCCGTACAGGATATCGCCGATGACTTGATCAAGCTGTATGCGGAGCGCCAGTCGGCGCCGGGCTATTCATTTGGACAAGATACCTCGTATCAGAACGAATTCGAGGCGATGTTCCCTTACGACGAGACGCGTGACCAGCTCAGAGCGATCGAAGAGATTAAGAAGGACATGGAGAAGACCCAACCGATGGACCGGTTGCTGTGCGGCGACGTTGGCTACGGGAAAACCGAGGTTGCGATTCGTGCCGCCTTCAAGGCGGCGATGGACAGCAAGCAGGTAGCGGTGCTTGTGCCGACGACGATTTTGGCGCAGCAGCATTACGAGACGTTCCGCGAGCGTTTTGCGGGTTATCCGATCAACGTTCAGGTGCTTAGCCGTTTCCGCTCGCGCAAGGAGCAGAACGATACGATGAAAGGGCTAAAGGCGGGTACGGTCGATGTCGTTATCGGGACGCACCGCCTGCTGTCGCAGGATATTATTTTTAAATCGTTAGGGCTTCTGATCGTAGATGAGGAGCAGCGCTTTGGCGTGTCCCATAAGGAGAAGCTGAAGAAGCTGAAAACGAATGTTGACGTGCTTACGCTCACAGCTACTCCGATTCCGAGAACGCTGCATATGTCGATGCTTGGCGTGCGGGACTTGTCGGTTATTGAGACCCCGCCGGAGAATCGGTTCCCCGTGCAAACCTATGTGGTAGAATACAGCCCGTCTCTCGTTCGGGAGGCGATTGAGCGGGAGCTTGCGCGCGGCGGTCAAGTCTATTATCTCTATAACCGCGTACAGGGTATCTATCAAATGGCGGAGCAAATCAATGCGCTCGTTCCGGGTGCTAGAGTTGCGGTCGGCCATGGGCAGATGTCGGAGCAGGAGCTGGAGAAGACGATTCTTGACTTCCTCGATGGAGAGTCGGACGTTCTTGTCAGCACGAGTATTATCGAAACGGGTGTTGATATTCCGAACGTCAACACGTTAATCGTCCATGATGCGGACAAAATGGGTCTCTCCCAGCTTTATCAGCTGCGCGGCCGGGTAGGGCGTTCGAATCGCATTGCATACGCTTATTTTACTTATCAACGGGATAAGGTGCTTACTGAGGTAGCGGAAAAACGATTGCAGTCGATCAAAGAATTTACCGAGCTTGGTTCGGGCTTCAAAATTGCGATGCGCGATCTGTCGATTCGCGGAGCGGGCAACTTGCTTGGCGCGGAACAGCACGGCTTTATTGCCTCCGTAGGCTTCGACATGTACTCGCAAATGCTGGCCGATGAGATTGCGAAGCGCAAAGCGGAGATGAGCGGTGAAGAAATCAAAGAAGTAAAGCCGGTTAGCACGCTTATCGATGTGAGCATTGACGCTTATTTGCCATCCGATTATATTTACGACAGCATCCAAAAAATCGAGATTTATAAAAAGGTTGCTGCCATTCGTACGTTTGAGGAAGCGGATGATGTGATTGATGAGCTCGTGGACCGCTTTGGCGATTTGCCGCAGGCGGTAAGCAACCTGCTCGCGGTCGCAAGGCTGAAGGTATACGGCTCACAGTATGGCATTGAGCAAATTAGCGGCAAGGGCGATGAGCTGCTGCTTCGTTTCGCGGCTGCCGAGAAGCGTCGGATTGACCGGAAAAAGGTCGATCAGCTGTGCCTGAAGCATGAGAACCGTTTTAAGCAGAGCAGTGATCAGGAGCCGAACCCGAGCATTTTACTGCGGGGCAAGGGATTAAATATGGAGCAGAAAATTCATATGATTGAGCAATTTTTGCAAGCTTATAAGGATGTTCTCTTATATACGAACGAATTGCAAAATGTGACGCCATAGACAATATTCGCTTTCTGCTTCCCTTTTCTGATACAATACTAACAAGTTCATAAGATGGAAGGGGATTCAACATGTTATACAGTTTACGCAAATCGGCATGGCGCAAAGGCGCGCTGCTTCTCATAGCGGCTGTGCTGGTTATGACGATGGCGGCATGCGGCACGAAAGAAACAGAAGTTGCAACCTATAAGGGCGGCAGTGTAACCGATAAGGAATTCAATAAGTATTTGGATGTATTTACAGTTATGCAGCCGACTTATGCGCAAGTTATCGAAATACCGCAATTTAAGGAGCAGTTGCTCCAGCAGTATATTTCTTACAAAATTTTAGGAAGCCGTGCTTCTGAGGAAGCGATTAAGAAGGCTAAAACGGACGTCAAAGAGCAAATGACGCAATACAAAGATGCGTTGACGAAAAATGCCGAATTGAAAGCTTCGGTAGATGCGAAGAAATTGAAAAACAAAGATATGGAAAACTATTTGCTGCTGACATCGAAGGTTGTCGCGCATATGAACACCCAAGTGACAGAGGAAGAAATGAAAACCGAGTATGAGACGAACAAAGTGAACTATGCGATCGTTACGGTGCGTCACATTTTGGTTGCGACGAAGACCACAGACCCGGCAACGCAAGAGGAGAAAGAGCTTCGTACAGATAAAGAAGCTTTGGCCCGCGCCAAAGAAGTGAAGGAAAAGCTGGCTGCAGGCGGCGACTGGACTGCCCTTGCCAAAGAATATTCCGATGATCCCGGCTCTAAGGAAACAGGCGGACTTTATGCGGATAAAATGAACGGAGATTGGGTTGAAGAATTTAAGCAGGCTGCTTACAAGCAAGAGATCGGTGCAATTGGCGATCCGGTAAAAACAGAGTACGGTTACCATGTTATTCTTGTCGAGAAGCGCGATTCGCCAACCTTCGATAAATTGAGCGAAACGGCTAAGGATGCGGTAAAAAGCACCGTCTCTTACACCCATATGAACAAGTTCATGACGGACGAGCTTCCGAAGCAAGAGATCGAAATCAAACTTCCGAAAACGGAAGAGGAGACTCCTGCAAGCGATACGCCTGCGAGCGATGCTCCAGCCGGCGAAAAAACGCCGGCTACAGAAGCGCCGGCTACTGAGGCACCTGCAGCAAAATAAGCGTAAGGACAACAGACCCTTTAACCATTCGCTGGTTAAGGGGTCTTTTTCTAAGTATTAACCGGAAAATAGAATTAGAGAAGAACCCACCTGGAGGAATTGGGCTTAAGGTGGTTTTTTTTGTAGTTTTTTTGCAGTTATATGATGTTAAATTATATAACATTAAAGTATGACATAAAGCATATTTTGAAGATGTAGTGTAAGATAAGTGTTATTATATATAATAAAGATAAGTTAATTCTCCTCTTAAAAGAATATTCATGCATGGAAACCTATCCGGACACTAATTTGATGTAAAGTATATTGACACAATGAAGATAGCCAATCTATAATGAAACCACGAACGTTGGAAGTTCGTTCCAAATGAATGTTCGGAAATTAGAGACTCATACAAACAATTAGGGAGTGGGAAGATGAGAAAGAGCATGTTTTATCAGTTCAGCTTGTTGCTTGTGGCATTAACACTAGTATTGGCAGGCTGTGGTGCTAATAACAAACCGGCTTCTACAAATGAGGAAACAGTAAAGGCGACAAATGCAGCTAATTCGGAAGCGGGCGCGGAAGGGGAAATTAAAGTAGGGATTCTTCACTCGCAGAGCGGCACGATGGCGATTAGCGAGGTTTCGGTTATCGACGCGGAGATGATGGCTATTGATGAAATTAATGCGGCCGGCGGTGTGCTGGGCAAGAAAATCGTGCCTGTACTTGAGGATGGCGCTTCGGATTGGCCGACCTTTGCGGAGAAGGCCCGCAAGCTGATTTCCGAGGATAAAGTCGCAACGGTATTCGGCGGATGGACGTCAGCAAGCCGGAAAGCAATGAAGCCGGTATTCGAGGAGCTGAACGGCTTGCTCTGGTACCCGGTGCAGTACGAAGGTCTGGAATCCTCCCCGAATATTTTCTATACAGGCGCAACGACAAACCAACAAATCGTGCCTTCGGTTTCGTGGCTGCTTGAAAACCGCGGCAAGAAATTTTACTTGCTTGGATCAGACTACGTATTCCCCCGTACCGCAAACCTCATCATTAAAGAGCAGTTGAAGGCGGAAGGCGGCGAATTGGTTGGCGAGGAATATACACCGCTTGGCCATACCGATTACAGCACGCTAATCAGCAAAATTAAAGAAGCTAAGCCGGATGTCGTTTACAATACATTGAACGGTGACAGCAACGTTGCTTTCTTTAAGCAATTGAAGGATGCGGGCATTACAGCGAAGGACTTGACGACCTTGTCTGTATCGGTCGCGGAGGAAGAAATCCGAGGTATCGGCGTCGATGTGCTGGAAGGCCATTTGGCAGCATGGAACTACTACCAAACGACGGATACGCCTGCGAACAAAACGTTCGTCGAAAACTACAAAAAGAAATACGGCGACGAGCGCGTAACCGCGGATCCAATCGAGGCAGGTTACACGGCGGTGTACTTATGGGCAGCCGCTGTTGAGAAGGCCGGCTCTACGGAAGTGGATAAAGTGAAGGAGGCGGCTAAAGGGCTGGAGTGGGATGCTCCAGAGGGCAAGGTGAAAGTTGACGGCGTTACGCAGCACATTTACAAAACGGTTCGTATTGGAGAAGTGCAGGCCAACGGCCAGTTCAAGGAATTGTGGAATTCGGGCGAAGCGGTTAAGCCGGATCCATATCTGAAGGGCTATGATTGGGCGGCAAGCATTCAGCCGACGGAATAATTTTTAAGCTAGTAACAGTCTAATACGCAGCATTATAGGGGGAAGTATTCGTTTGCTTCGAATGCTTCCCTTCTGTTTTATCGAATTATAAGCATGGACGGCGACAGCCGTTTGCGCTTGAAAGGAGCGTTCATATGGAAGTGTTTTTGCTGCAGCTCTTTAACGGTTTAAGCATTAGCTCCATTTTGCTGCTGGTTGCTTTGGGGCTTGCAATTACGTTCGGTCTGATGAAGGTCATTAATATGGCGCATGGAGAGCTAATTATGATTGGGGCTTACTCCACTTATTTGACGCAAAATCTATTTCACGATTATTTGCCGGAATCGATGTTCGATTGGTACTACGTGCTGGCGATTCCGGTTAGCTTTGCCATTGCGTTCGTATTTGGTCTCATTCTTGAAATGTCTCTCATTCGTTTTTTGTATGGACGTCCGCTCGACAGTTTGCTTGCCACATGGGGTGTGGGTCTTGTACTGCAGCAGCTTGCGAGGTCAATCTTCGGCGCGCCGAACGTTGCGGTTACGAGCCCGGCATGGTTAAACGGCGGCTTAAAGATTATGGATGGAACCTTGCTTCCGTATAAACGGCTTTTTATTATCGCGCTTGTCGCTGCTTGCCTGCTTGCGATGTACTTCTACATTTACCGAAGCCATGAGGGAAGAAGAATGCGCGCGGTTATGCAAAATCGTGACATGGCAGCCTGTCTTGGCGTATCGACGCGGCGTGTCGATGCAATGACCTTTGCCATTGGCTCCGGCATTGCCGGAATAGCGGGCTGTGCTCTGACACTGCTCGGTCCAATCGGTCCTTCGCTCGGCACCTACTATATCGTCGATGCGTTTATGGTCGTCGTGCTTGGCGGCGTCGGCAAGCTCGTCGGAACGGTGCTCGGGGCGACGGGAATCGGCATGTTTAATACTTTGTTTGAGTATTGGACGAATGCATCGCTTGGCAAGGTGCTTGTGTTTGTATGCATAGTCGCATTCCTGCAATGGAAGCCTATGGGGCTCGTTGCGATGCGGTCGCGGTCATTGGATTAGGATAAGAAAGGCGGAACGCTCATGCGATTGCAAAAATTTACTCCTCAGCGAATATGGATACTGATCGGATACGCCGCTGCGGCAGCCGCTCTATTCTCGGCGCCGCTATTTGTAAGTGATTTTCGGCTTAATTTGCTGGCGAAATTTCTAGCCTTTGCTATAGTGGCGCTCGGGCTTGATCTTATATGGGGCTTCACGGGAATTTTGAGCTTAGGGCACGGCATTTTTTTCGGGCTCGGCGCCTATGCGATGGCGATGTATTTGAAGCTGGAAGCCAGCGGGGGGAGGCCGCCGGATTTCATGGGCTGGAGCGGCGTTAAGGAGCTTCCGCTATTCTGGCAGCCGTTTCAAAGCTTCTGGTTTGCGGTTGCGATGGGCATTGCGATACCGGCGCTGCTCGCGCTCGTGCTCGGATATTTTACGTTCCGCAACCGGATTCGCGGCGTGTATTTTACGATTTTGACGCAGGCGCTCGTCATTATTACGACAACGCTGCTCATTGGTCAGCAAGCTTTTACGGGCGGGACAAATGGTATTACGGGCTACCAGACGGTGCTTGGCTATTCGATCGGCTCTCCCGATACGAAGCGCGTGCTGTATTATATTACGGTCGCCGCGCTCATTGGCATATTCGTATTTTGCCGCTTCGTTATCGGCAGCCGCTTCGGAAAAGTGCTTCGCGCCATTCGCGATGGCGAGAACCGCGTTCGCTTCATCGGCTACAATCCGGCAGTGTATCAAATGGTCGTATTTACCATATCGGCGGCCATTGCCGGTATAGCCGGCATGCTGTTCGTTCTTCATGTGGGCATTATTTCACCATCCATGCTGGGTATTGTGCCGTCGATTGAGATGGTGCTCTGGGTAGCGATTGGCGGAAGGGGAACGCTTATCGGCGCGGCGCTTGGCGCGATACTCATGAACTGGGCGAAGAGCGAGTTCAGTACGGCGTATCCGGAGGGCTGGTTGTTTTTCATGGGCTTGCTGTTCGTGGTGGTTGTCGTATTTATGCCTAAGGGCGTCGCTGGTTTGGTTAGTCAACTGAAATTCCGCAAAAAGAGGAGGGAGCCGGAGCATGAAGGAGTCCGCAATCCTGCTGTGTGATAACGTGACGGTTGATTTCGACGGGTTTAAGGCGGTTCAGGGGATGAATTTAAAGCTGGAAAAAGGTGAGCTGCGCTTTCTGATTGGACCTAATGGAGCCGGTAAAACGACGATGCTCGATGTTATTTGCGGCAAAGTTAGGCCCACGTCCGGGCGAGTCACGTTCGGCGGCACGGTGGATATTACAAAAAAGAAGGAGCATCAAATTGCAGAACTCGGCATTGGCCGCAAGTTTCAGGCTCCTTCCATATTCCCGTCTATGACCGTTGCTGAGAATTTGGAGATCGCCATGCGCCAGAAGCGTACCGTATTCGCTACGCTGTTCGCCAAATTGGCGGAGGAGGATCGAGCGAAAATTGACGGGCAGCTCACGATGATTGGTCTGGAGAATAAGGCCGGGTGGCGGGCCGGCGGCTTGTCGCATGGCGAGAAGCAATGGCTGGAGATTGGCATGATGCTGCTCCAGGAGCCGGAGATTTTGCTGCTTGATGAGCCGGTGGCAGGGATGACGGACAAGGAAACGGATAAGACGGGCGAGCTGCTGCATCAAATTGCCCGGATGCGATCGATTGTCGTCGTGGAGCATGATATGGAATTCGTTCGTAATTTTGCAAGTAAGGTCACGGTCATGCACGAAGGCAGACTGCTGAAGGAAGGCACGATGGATGAGGTTCAACGAGATGACCGCGTAGCTGAAGTGTACTTGGGGAAAAGGCGGGATGCCGATGTTAGCCGTTCAACAGCTTGAAGCCGGTTATGGTGAAAGTATTATTTTGCGGGACGTTTCGCTGAAGGTGCGGCAGGGGCAGGTCGTATGCCTGCTGGGGCGTAACGGCGTTGGCAAGACAACGCTTATGAAAAGTATTATGGGACTGCTGAAAGCCCGCGGAGGCTCCGTTTCCTATAACGGTTCGGATCTGACGAAGAAGGCGCCTGGGCTGCGGGCAAAAAGCGGTATCGGCTATGTGCCGCAGGGGCGTGAAATATTTGCCCAGCTGTCGGTTTACGAAAATTTGCTGCTTGGCCTTGAGGCTTCGCGGGTGAAGGTGACGGCCGTGCCGGAAGAGGCGATCGCAAAGTTCCCTGTGCTGCGGGCAATGTACACGCGCCGCGGCGGTGACCTGAGCGGCGGACAACAGCAGCAGCTTGCGTTCGCAAGGGCGCTTGCCTCGAAGCCGGAGGTGCTGCTGCTCGATGAGCCTTGCGAAGGAATTCAACCCTCCATCGTAGACGATATAAGGGATGTTATTCGTTCGATTAAAGCGGAGGGCAAGACGGCGGTATTGCTGGTGGAGCAAAGCTTGGAGTTTGTGAAGAGTGTCGGAGATTATTTCTACGTGCTGGAGAAGGGTTCGGTCGTTTGGGAAGGCGGCTTGGAGTCGCTGGATGACGAGGTTATTCGCAAATACTTGACGGTATAGCGTAATAACAGACAATAAAGGCAGCAAAAGCGCCCCTCGCGAGGAGGAGCTCTTTTTGCTGCGTCATTTTATAAATATTTTTCTACCACAGCCCGGTAAAGCGATTTGGGACGCAGTCCGACAAGCTTATCCATGGGCAGCCCGTTTTTATAGACGATAACCGTCGGCGTACCTAACACACCTGCTTCTGAAGCGGATGCCGGCAAATCCTCGCAGTTCACTTTAACGATACCGACCTTTCCGTTCATTTCCTGATCCAGCTCATCCAAAATGCCGAGCAACGTCTTACAGGGCGGGCAATAAGGCGCTCCGTAGTCGACAAGAACAACTCCCTCGCTAACGATTGCTTTCAGCATGCTGTCCGATTCTGCGTTCATAATGGCCATTCCGATTCATCCTCCTATTTGTTATTTTCTTGCTCCCCCTGTTGAAAGGAAGCGATCCGATCGATCAGATTCGCTTTGATCTGATTCAGCTCAATAATTTGCCGTTCGATTTCAGCTAGTTTTTTGCGGTAAACCGGCATAACCTCGGTACAAAACGCTTCCTTATTTTGAAGCACGCAGGTAAGAAATCCGGCAATTTGCTCCGTGGTTAAGCCGAGGTTCAAATAAAGCTTGACCGTCTCCACTGTCTCTTTCGTGAGTGCGGAATATTCACGGTATCCGTTAGGCAAACGGACGGATGTGATTAAGCCTTGTTTCTCGTAATAGCGCAGAGATCGGATGCTGACACCCGTCAATCGCGATAATTCACCGATTTTCATAACTGGCCCCCGGGTTTATGAGAATGGTTTAGATTTAGTATAAACAGTGACATTAGTGTCAGGGTCAATCGTTTTTTTGAAAAAAGAGGGATGATACAACAGAAGGGAGGAATGGTTTTTTAAACCATTACTGGTTATAAATTTCCAATAGTATATTGCCTAAAAGGACCGTTTACATCGCAATTTGCTTGTAGACGGCCCTTGTTCTATTTTATTAAGAATGACCGATCAGCATCGATTTGAGCGGTACCATCGAATCTTCAGGAACATAATATTTAAATTTATTATCGCTAATTTGTCCAAGCAATTGACGGCGGATCGGATCGGCGTCCTTCAAAAGATTCTCATCTGCCTGATGGTAATCGATAGGACGCATCCAGATCGGACTATAGCCGAGAAACAGCTGTCTTCTTGTGAACTCGGATTGATTCGCCGAGCCGGCATGCCAAAGATTTTGCGCAAAAATAAACACATCCCCCGGCTTTCCGCACACCTGAACCTCTCCGTCCAATTGCATGCGCACATCCTTATGGTTCGGATTGTACGGCTTCTTATGGCTGCCTGGAATGACCTTTGTATTGCCGCGGTTCGGCTGCGACATATCGCTCAAAATATAACACACTTTAATATAGTAGGTAGCCGTTAAGCCTGCAATTACCGGAAACTGCGGATGTGGACCGTCTTGATGCCAATCGATGAAGCTGTGCGTAGCTGTCACCACATCGTTTGGATTAGGCTTTCTTACCGTTAGATGGGAGATATGCAGCTGAATATTATGCCCGAGCAAATTAACGATTAAGGGAAGAATCGCTTCATGATCGATCAACGAAGCAATCTCAGGGTGCCTGGAAACGCTATTATAAATATTATATGCAAGCGTTTCCTGCTCCTCAGCGATAACTTCATCGATAGCCGCATTCAAGCGGTTTACCTTATCCTGCGATAAAACATCAGGTAAAATCAAATATCCTTGTTCATTAAACCGGTTCATTAATTCTGCTATTTCCAGTGGCGCAGTTTTCATTAGCCTCTCCTCCTTCTTGTAATTAATTTAATTATATCGTGCAATTTCACATGATATAATGGATGAATCTTCAAGTTTCTTGTATATATTTTCACAGAAGGAGTGGCGGAAGTGGACCAGACTCACCTTCTTGATCCCGAGCTGATTTACCATGTGTACGTGAAGGGGGCAGCGCAATTTCAAAAGAAGGAGGACACCTACGATCACTGGGCCTTGTTCATTGTCGAAGACGGCAGCTTTGATTTCGAGATGGGGGACATAAAAGAAAAAGCAATAAAAGGAGATATGGTGCTTTGTCCGCCGAATATGACCTTTTACCGCAAGACGGAAGGACTGTCCTTTCATCTAATCGGCTTCCAGTGGCGGAATTGCCACAGTGTAAATGGCGGTAACCATTCGGCAACTCCTCCTATAGGGAAATTTCAATTGTTGAATAACAAAAGGATGAATTCTACTCTTTCCTTATTTCGCGAAGCCGGCTATGTGAATGCCAGCCTGGTGCTGGACTATAAGAACCATTTGCTGCGGGATTTATTGTACGTCTATCAGATCGAGAGCTTTAACCGGAAGCTTGATCTCTTATATAGCGAGAATCCGATTTTGCAGCGTGCGGTACACATGCTTCAGCAGCAAGCGGAAGCGGGTGTTGCTTTGAAATCGATAGCGATGGAGCTCGGCATAAGCCAAGTCCAATTGACTAGGCTGTTTAAGCTTGAGTTTAAAACGACGCCAAGCGCTTACGCCGCCAATCTCCGTATGGACAAGGTGAAGTTGCTGCTTGTCAATTCTTCGTCAACGCTTGCTCATATTGCGGAACAATGCGGGTTTACCGATGAACATCATTTAAGCAAAAGCTTCAAGAGGATGTACGGCATCAACCCATCCTCCTACCGGAAAGCCTATACGGTATAAAATGATGGACAGGCGGTTGTCGAGCTTTAATCGACAGCCGCTTTTTTGCTGATAAGCCGGAGCCTAATCTCGACCGTTTTTTTTTTTTTTTTGTCCCCGAATTGAAGCGCCTTGGCAAAAAGGTATCCCGGAAATCGGAAATACAACCGAATAATATCACAATATCCAAGACAATCTAAAGCCATTAAAAATTGTTTGCTGGAGGACGATCGCAATGACGATGCGGCAACGAACACGTTTGACCGGCAGCGCCCCCGCTATGGACGATCCGATGACCGAATTTAAAGAGAAAGCGCTCGCGGATGACATCGTTCAAAATGAGGTCATTATCAAGCAAGCGTTCCAAAGGTGCTCGGACCTGGTATGCCGTACCATTCGTTATGAAGATAATACTCCGGGGCTGCTCATTGTTTATCTCGGTACGTTGGCAGATGAACAGAAAGTAAGCGAACAGATTATAGGGCCGCTTGTAACCGGCCAGCAGCGGTTCGCCGTTGAATCCGGAAACTGGGAAGGTGAAAAGATACCGATTGACAATAAAGTCTTAACGTCGGAATGGGTGGAAGTAGTCCGGCTTATTCTGCGCGGATATGCCGCCGTGTTTACCGACGGCAGCAAACGCGCCGTTTGCTTTGCGGTAACCGACTCACTCAAAAGAGCGATCCAGGAACCTTCTTCGGAACCGGTTATCCGCGGGACGAAGGAAGGTTTTATCGAAAGGCAGTCCGTCAATGTCGGGCTGCTCCGACACTATATTCGTACCCCGCGTCTGAAAATGGAGTCTTTCACCGTAGGCGAAATGACGGAAACGCAGGTGCAGGTTGCTTATATAGAAGGCCTTGCCGATACAACCGTTATTAAGCAGGTGCGAAGCAAAATCGCTGCTATCCAAATCGACGGCGTATTGGAAAGCGGAGCCATCGAGGAATTGATCGTGGACGATCCATTGCGGATTTTTCCGCTTGTGCTGACAACGGAACGGCCGGATGTCGTTGCGGGAAGCTTGCTGGAGGGCAGGGTCGCCATTCTAGTCGACAATACGCCGTTCGTGCTAGTTGCACCGGTCACATTTTGGAGCGGTTTGCAGGCAAGCGAAGACTACAATCTGCGCCACCCTGTCGCTACGTTTACAAGATGGATCCGCTTTATTTTTTTGTTTATCGCTATTTTTGCGCCATCTGTCTTCGTTGCGGTGACGTCTTTCCATCAGGAAATGATCCCGACCAGCTTGCTGCTAAGCATTGCCTCTGCGCGGGAGCCTGTACCGCTGCCTGTTATGATCGAAGCGTTATTGATGGAGATTATGTTCGAAGCGTTGCGGGAGGCGGGACTGCGCCTGCCCAAGTCGATTGGGCAAACGGTAAGTATCGTTGGCGGTCTTGTTATCGGGCAGGCGGCCGTACAGGCCGGCCTTATTTCGACGCCGATCGTTATCGTCGTTTCGACGACAGGCATTGCATCCCTGCTCATTCCGCGCTTTGATTTTGCCAACGCTATCCGCTTACTGCGCTTCCCGATCATCTTCTTGGCGGGAACGCTTGGTTTGTACGGGATTGCACTTGGTTTTTTTGGTATTTTGCTGTATGTCGTCCATTTGAAATCGTTCGGAGTGCCTTATTTTACGCCGATTGCCCCTTTTTCGCTCCGAGCCGTAAAAGATGTTTGGGCTCGGGTTCCCCGCCAAAACGGCGTCGGCTTATCTGTTCCTTCTCAGGAAAATGGGGCAAAAGCGCCGCTTCAGGAAGGTGGAGGAGAGTATTGAAAAGGTGGATGCTGCTCGGGCTGCTGCTTATGCTGCCGGTTAATACCGGCTGTTGGGACAGGAAAGAAATTAACGATATCAGTCTCGTTATGGGGACCGGCATGGATCTGGCGGACAACGGAATGGTCAAGGCGACGCTTCAGGTTGCTGTCCCGGCTCCTTCCTCTCAAACGGGAGGGGGAGCCTCCGCCAAAACAGAGAAGTTCTTTATCATTTCAGCGGTTGGAAAAAACGGCCTCGATATACAGCAAAAGATGCAACAGAACATGTCCAGAACATTATTTTTTTCACATCGCAGCGTCATTCTCATCGGGGAAGATTTAGCCCGAAAAGGGCTGAATGACATTTTGGATACGTTCGCCCGCAATCCGCGCAACCGTTTGAAAGCATATATGCTGGTCGTCAAAGGCAAGAAAGCGGAAGAGCTGCTGCAAGTCGATTACCCTTATGAGCTTGCCCCCTCCGAAGCGCTGAAGGAAATGGAATTGCTACGGGGAGAAGGGACGATCGTGACGCTGCGCGATTTTTTGATTGCGTCGGCAAGCGAAGGGATCTATCCCACGATCGGGGTTTTGGAGCCGGCACTTTATCATAAATCAGGGCAAACAGAGAAGGGTAATCTCTTTCGCATCAATGGAACGGCGATGTTCAAATCGGGGAAATTGGTCGGGTTTTTGAATAATGCTGAGACGCACCAGTTTCTTTGGTTCAAGAACAATAAAATCTCGGATAAAATCGCTGCCGACCTGCCGGACGGCCAAGGGAATGTCGGTTATTACATCACGGCCAGCAAATATAAGATTAAAATCGATACGAAAGAGAATCCGCTCAAATTTCACGTTGACCTGAGAGCGAAAGGGAATTTGTCTGAAAGCAACTCCTCTCTTGACGTCAGTGATGCGAATAATCTCAAGCTTGTGAGACAAGCGCTCGAAAATCGGGTCAAGAAAGATATGGAAGCTCTTTTGCGCAGCATACAAACCCGGTACCAAACGGATATCGTTGGCTTTGGCCAGCAATTGCAAAGGGATAATCCCAAGAAATGGCGCACTGTAGAGAAAGAGTGGGAACGGTATTTTGCGGCCGCCGAAATTTCGGTATCGGTAAACCTCTCCATAAACAATACTGGGGCAATCGGCGTACCGCTGCAGTTTAAGGAAAAGGAGATTGTGAAGTAATGTTTATGCTGCCGGCTGTATATGTTTTCTGTCTGGGCGCTCTTACGGTCTACCAGACCCGCTGTCTATGGAGCGAAAACGAAAAGCGGGAGGCCTTTGTTTATACATTATCGATGGCTATCTCTGCTGTCGTTGGCACACTGCTGATCGCGGGCGTAAATGTGCCGTCCCTTGTTATGCCGTTCAAAATCGTCTTTGAATCGGTTGGGAAAGCGCTTTTGAATCATTAATGCTTTACAAATTTCGCTTTGACCGTATCGATGGCAAGCAGCGCGAGCGGCAGCAGGCTTTGTGTAAAGAGCGCCAGAACCGGATATGTGAACGTAATCCAGACTTGAAATTCCGCGTCATTTTTGAATATCCATGTGGAACCGACGACGGACAGCACGGTGACCGGCAAGACGGTTTTCCGGTAATTTTTCGCCCCGAACAGTTGGGTTGCGCTTATGCAAAGCATATAGAGCAGCATGGAAACTTTCATGAAAATACCTAGAATCCAAATTGTGATGGCGATCGTTTCTATTCTTTCTAAAGGTCCGATAACGCCGGCATATTTGACGACATTCAAAAAAGCGAACTTCATCCGGGAGGTAATCGGGCCGAACATCATAATGGTCAGCAGGTCGATTACGATAATCAGTACTATGATGCCGCCGAGCGCCGACAGCAGTTTTGGGCGCAGCTGCTGCGGCTTCTCCTGAATATACGGGAGAAACCATCCTAAAAAATAAAACTGGCTCATCCAGGCGGACGGAACGATTGAGCCTTGGATGACCGGAACAAGTCCATCGGCGAGTACCGGAGTTAAGCGGGCGGGGTCCGCATCCCGGAACGCGAAGATAAAGATCGGAATTAGCATCACAACGATAATGAGCATGATAACCTCATTGCATCTTCCGATCGTCTCGACCCCGGCTAGTACGGCCAATCCGCAAATAATGAGCATCGTGATCATCAATACGAGAGGAGGTGTAAGTATAAGGAGGTTGGCGTTCAGAAATCCGGCGCTTTCGTTTACAGTGCTGGAAATAAAGAACAGCAAATAATACACGCAATAAAACCCGACAAGTTTGCCCGCCCATTTTCCGCAAATCTCGGTCGCATACTGAATGATTGATTGACCGGGATAACGCCTCGCCAGAGTGGTCATCACATAAATATTTACAATTCCGGTAAGCGAAGCGGGAATAATGGACAGCCAAGCATTTTGCTTGGCGAAGGATACCATAATTCCCGGCACGGATAAGATGAGGGTTGATGTGATGAAGGTGAAAAAAAGCAAACTGAGCTGATAACCCGATATTTTTTCGCCGGAATTCATCTGTTGTCCGCCTCCTGACACATAGCTTAATGCTTTACAAATTTGGCTTTGACCGTATCGATGGCAAGCAGCGCGAGCGGCAAAAGGCTTTGCGTAACAAAAGCCAAAACCGGGTAGGTGAACATAATCCAGTCGTGAGAATCTGCTTCATTTCTGAATATCCAAACGGAACTGACAGCGGTCAGCACGGTGACCGGCACGACGGTTTTTCGGTAATTTTTCGCCCCGAACAGTTGGGTTGCGCTTATGCAGAGCATATAGAGCAGCATGGAAACTTTCATGAAAATACCTAGAATCCAAATTGTGATGGCGATCGTTTCCATTCTTTCCAAGGGTCCGATAACACCGGCATATTTGACGACATTCAAGAAAGCGAACCTCATCCGCGGGGTAATTGGGCCGAACACCATAATGGTAAGCAGGTCGATTACGATAATCAGCACTATGATGCTGCCGAGCGCCGCCAGCAATTTTGGGCGCAGCTGCTGCGGCTTCTCCTGAATATGCGGGAGAAACCATCCCAAAAAATAAAACTGGCTCATCCAGGCGGACGGAACGATTGAGCCTTGGATGACCGGAACAAGTCCATCGGCGAGTACCGGAGTTAAGCGGGCGGGGTCCGCATCCCGGAACGCGGAGATGAAGATCGGAATTAGCATCGCAACGATAATAAGTACGATAACCTCATTGCATCTTCCAATCGTCTCGATACCGGCCAGTACGGCCAAGCCGCTCATTATGAGCATCGTGACCATCAATACGAGCGGAGGCGTAAGTATAAGGAGATTGGCGTTCAGAAAGCCGGTACTTTCGTTTACAATGCTGGAAAGAACGAACAGCAAATAATAGGTGCAATAAAACCCGAGAAGTTTGCCCGCCCATTTCCCGCAAATTGCGGTTAAATACTGAATGATCGTTTGACCGGGATAACGCTTCGCGAGTGCTGTCATCACAAAGATGTTTACAAGTCCGGTAAGCGAAGCGGGAATAATGGACAGACAAGCATTTTGCTTGGCGAAGGATACCATAATTCCCGGTACGGACAAGATGAGGGTTGATGTGATAAAGGTGAAAAAAAGCAAACTGAGCTGATAACCCGATATTTTTTCACCGGAATTCATCTGTTGTCCGCCTCCTGGCACATAGCTGGCTATTCTATATTCTCCCAATTGAACACCGTTTAAACGATAGTGCTGATGAGTGTAAAATATATGTAATAAAACCTGACATAAGGATTGACAGACCCGTATAAACGGCACTATACTACAAATTAACGTTAGGTTATATCACAACTGAATATCGGTTCTCGCCAACGATTGATCGCGGGAACGACAAGCTGTCTAGGGTTCCGATCGAACGGTTTGCAGCACTCAGCAAGCAGGGGTGGGCAACGTTGGAGTTCTGGTCCGAGAGACGGCGTATAGCAAGCGGATGCCCTAAGCGGCTCCCAGGCTGTATAACACGGAAGGATAAAAGCCTGGGAGATTTTCTCCCGGGCTTTTCATTATTTTCGATAAAAATGGGGGAGTGCTCTTATGCTGGCTGCGAAATCGACAAGCGGAACAATTGAGATTCAAGGATTGCAAAAGGTGTACGATTCGAAAAAAAGTCGGTTTGAGGCGCTTCGCGACATCGATCTGACTATTGGAGAAAATGAATTTCTTACGATTGTAGGGCCGTCCGGCTGCGGCAAATCGACGCTGCTTCGGATGGTGGCGGGCCTTGATGAGCCAAGCGGCGGATCGCTTACGGTAGACGGAGAGAGCATTATCGGACCGGGCGCCGACCGCGGTATGGTGTTTCAAGGCTATACGCTGTTCCCGTGGCTGACCGTTCGCGAAAATATTGAGTACGGTTTGAAGCTCAAAGGAGTGCCGATTTTGGATCGCCGAAAAATATCGAACTACTTTCTTAAGGTCATTCGGCTGGAATCGTTCGATAAGGCTTATCCAAAACAGCTGTCAGGCGGTATGAAGCAGCGGGTTGCGATTGCGCGCGCGCTTGCGAATCGTCCGAAGGTGCTTTTGATGGATGAGCCGTTCGGCGCGCTCGATGCGCAAACAAAGCTTGAGATGCAGGAGATGCTGCTGGAGGTTTGGGAGAAGGAGAAGACGACGGTTCTTTTCATTACCCACGATATCGATGAAGCGATTTTTTTGTCGCAGCGCATTGTCGTAATGGGAGCGGGTCCCGGCCGGATATTAAAGGAGTATCGTGTAGAGCTTCCAGAAGGCCGGACACCCGAGGTACGCGAGCATCCGGATTTTCTGTCATTGAAGCGGGAGCTGGCACAGCTGCTTAAACATTAGGCGCATAAGAACGAGCGGAAAAGCGAAAATGGCATATGCCGTCCTACTGGGAAAAAGCGCTTAACGGTTTCAAATTGACGGAGGGGGAAAATGGATGACTGCATCTGACATGGAGAAGGAACCATTCATACATGAGGAACAAGAGGCTGGGGCATCTTCGCTGCCGAAAACGAGGCGGCGGTTCCTTTTGGTGCTCGGCATCATCGTTACCGTTATGTTTTTCCGACATCCTGCAGCTCTTTCCGGGCGGCAGGATGTTTTCTGTTTAAAGAGCCGAAGCGCTGAATGAAGCGTGGACTTACTAAAAACCTCTAAGCGCGTGCAAGCAAAAAGAGGAAACGGGGAATGCTGAAAAAGGATGATTAATGAAGCGGGGACGCTGAGGCAAGATCGATTTACCGGCAGCCTGGGCACCAAAGAGATGGAACATTTGGCTGGAACTGTAGTCCGTGTATAAGAATTTGGGAGCGGATGAATACTATGGTCAGATTCAAAATCTTTGAAGGATGTTTCTTCTTCGTTATAAACAAACTGCAAGAATCCAGTCGATTCAAAATCCTCTAGGAAAGCGGGGCAACAAGAAATGAAAGCAACTGGAATTGTACGTCGCATCGATGATCTCGGGCGTGTGGTGATTCCGAAGGAGATCCGCCGTACACTGCGTATTCGCGAGGGCGACCCTCTAGAAATATTTGTAGATCGTGATGGCGAAGTTATTTTGAAAAAATATTCTCCTATCGGCGAGCTTGGCGATTTTGCCAAAGAATATGCGGAGTCGTTATTTGAGGGCACGAACCATATTACATTGATTACGGATCGGGATAACATCATTGCTGTGGCCGGTGCCTCTAAGAAAGAGCTGCTTGATAAACAGGTAGGCGCTGTTCTGGAAAGCTGTATGGAAAACCGGAAGACGATGGCTGAAACGGGCGGCGGCGCATTCGAGATTGTGAAGGATACGCAGGAAACGTACAGCTCCTTCGTAGTCGCGCCTATCATTGCGGGAGGCGATCCGATCGGTACCGTTGTACTGCTCAGCAAGGACGATTCGGTGAAAATGGCAAATATGGAAACGAAGATGGCTGAGACGGCAGCGGGCTTTTTGGCGAAACAAATGGAGCAATAGCGGGAACCCTGAGCAGCCCGGCGTGAAAACGGCAGATGCAAGATCATTGCGCAAGGGCATGTGAACAGCAACGATAAGGGAAATAAATGAAAGCTTCTTTGATCGGGAGAAATCTTGATCAGGGAAGCTTTTTCAAGGTTTACGATTATGAGGTATAATAGATACCAATAGTAATCGAGGGATAGGCAGGAGTGTGGGAGGATGAACCGCAAGCCGGGGGAAAAAAGGCATGCAGCGGAAACGCTCGGGCTGGCGGGCGGACAAAAGGCTGCAGCGGCTGCGGACGGAGAAGTGTCCGCAGGTATTGAAACGCCGGCTGTGCTTCAGCAAACGGAGGCTAAGCAACAGACCGGAGCAGCGGGGGAGCTGGCGGTAGAAGACCGTGTACAGGCTTCGCGAGGCCCGAAGCGGCTTCTGATGAATGGCGTTGTGCTTATGGCCGGCGCGGCTCTGTTGTCCAAGCTAATTGGTGTTTTTCAAAAAATTCCGCTGCAAAATTTGGCTGGTGACCGGGTATTTGGGATATATAATGCGGTATATCCGTTCTATCAGCTGGCGGCCGTTCTGGCGACTGCAGGCTTGCCGACGGCCGTATCCCTCCTAATCGCGGAAAGACTGCGCAAGGGAGCTGACAAGGAGGGAATCAGGCGAATATTGTACGCGGCTTTGCTGCTGCTTGGATTTTCGGGCATCGTTACTTTTAGCCTGATGTGGGCTGGAGCGGATCAGGTGGCGGGCTGGATTGGCGATGAGGAGACGGCTGCCGCCATACGCTCGGTCTCGGTTGCGCTGCTGCTGACCCCGTTCGTAGCCGCATTGCGGGGCTATGTACAGGGGCTGGGCCGGATGGGGCTGTCGGCTGTTTCGCAAATCGTGGAGCAGATGATACGCGTTGGCGTCATGCTGCTCGTGCTGGCCCTGAGCTGGTCAGCCGGGTGGGCGGATGCTTCCGTAGCGTCCGGCGTAATGAGCGGGTCGGCATTTGGAGCAATCGCTTCCCTGCTCGTCCTTGCCTTATGTTTATGGCGGAAGCGCAGCCGGGAGCGGTTTGACCGCGCAGCCGGCGCAATTAGGGCGGAGATGAGAAAGCTTGCAGCCATTGCGCTGCCGGTCGCGCTTGGTGCGGTTGTCGTCCCTGCTCTCGGGGTCGTGGATGCTTTTTCGGTTCCGCGATTGCTGCAGGCCGGGGGACAGTCCGAGGCTGAAGCGATGGCGCTGTTCGGGATATACAGCCGGGCGCAGCCGCTTGTCCAGCTGGTCGTTATGGTTGCAGGCGCAGCTGCGGCTGCGCTCGTTCCCGGTCTCGCGCTCGCCCGCATGCGGGACGCTTACGGGCAGCTCCGGTTACAGCTCTCGCTTGCCGAACGGGCGGCTTGGGCAATCGGTGCGGCTGCGGCTATCGGCTTAGCGCTTCTGGCAGAGCCGCTTAATGTGATGCTGTATGCCGATTCCAATGGTACGTTCACCTTTGCTTTGGTCGGCTGCACCGCACTTGCGGGCTGTGTTAATGCGGTGACCGCGCCGGTACTGCAAGGACTCGGCGCGGTCCGGATTCCGGCTGTTTTGCTGCTTATCGCGGCGCTGCTCAAAGGCGTAATTAACGCTGTGCTCGTGCCCGCTTTCGGTATTGAGGGCGCGGCGTTTGCCGGCGTCATAGCATTAAGCGCGGCCGCATTGCTGGGTGCGGTTTCGGTGCGCTATAAAGCTGCCGGAGCGGGAGCTTCGCTCGCCGGCAGCTGGGGAGCAGGGCAGAGCGGGGCTGCAGCAGGCGGGCAGGCCGTGAAGAAGCGAAATTTCGAGGATATGAGCGGGTATTCGCATGCGGAGAGGCGATGGGATGGTCGGGTCGTGGAGCAAGCGGGAGTAGAGGAGAGGGAGCTCGGGGGCGCGAGCGGGCATCCGCATGCGGAGACGCGGATGGAAGGACCGGCCAGAGAGCAAGAGCCCGGAAGCGCGGGCGAGTACTCGCCTGCGGATAGACGGAGGCCGGCGCTTGGCCGCGCGGCCGCAGGCACGGGCTTTGCGCTCGCGGTCATGGCCGCGGCGCTTGTTGTCGCCGAGCGAGCGCTGAGCGCCGCGCTTGGCGGGCTGCCGCCCCGAGCGGCAGCAGCTGCGCTTGCGCTGACGTGCGTAGCCGTCGGCGCTTGCGCCTTTGGCGCCGCGGCATTGCGCGGCGGCGCTGTAAGCGCGCGCGAATTGCGCGCGCTGCCGGGCGGCGGCGTATTGGCCGCCCGGTTGCGGCGCTGGCGGCTTATACCGCCTGCGAAGGACTAACTATTCAATATGTTTACATGAAATGACAGAAAACATTTTTCTTTATTTTCGCAAATTTACCCGGCTGGACTTGAATAGAGCAGCATTTTTTCGCTATGTTGTTGATGTTTCGGATAAATTGGTCCATTATTACTTTTTGTGGCAAAATAGAGAAAATATTTTTCGGTCTTATTTATATGCAGCATAACCGGTCAACCTACATAATGATTTTGTCATAGAAGGCTTAATACTGTCTCAACAAGTTCTTGGCTAGAAACGAATTCACTATTTAAGGAGGCTTACCCCATTTGGCAACTCCACATCTTACAGTCGTCGGGCTTGGCTCGGGCGACCCGGATCAATTGACGCTTGGCGTATGGCGCAGGCTGCAGGCGGCGGAGCGCATATATGTCCGCACTGCCCAGCATCCTGCGATGTCGATGCTTCAGGAAAATAACATCGCATTTACCTCATTTGATACGCTGTATGAGCAGCATGAGTCATTTCCCGACGTGTACAAAGCGATCGCAGAAGCGCTGATTGCCGAAGCGAAAAGCACAAGTTCCGAAACGCTCATCTACGCCGTTCCCGGTCACCCGATGGTAGCCGAGCGCACCGTTCAGCTTCTGCGTGAGCAATGCCCGGAAGCGGGCATTGCTCTGCAAATCATCGGCGGCGAGAGCTTCCTTGATCAGGCGTTCGTCAGTCTCGGCATCGATCCGATCGAAGGTTTTGCGCTGCTTGACGCCGCAGAGCTGCAGCCGTCCTTATTGCAGCCCCAGTTGCATACGCTGATTGGCCAGGTGTATGATTCTTTTACGGCATCCGACGTTAAGCTTGCCCTTATGGAGCGTTATCCCGATGATTACGAGGTTGTCGTTGGACATGCCCTTGGCGTCGCTTCCGAACAGCAGATCATTCGCGTTCCGCTGTACGAGCTTGATCGCACGCCGGGCTATGGCAATCTATCGCTAATCTGGGTGCCGCGCTCTGATGATGCGTCGCTGCGCAACCGCTCCTTCGAGCGGCTGCATGAAATTGTTTCTATCCTGCGCAGTCCCGAGGGCTGTCCGTGGGACCAGGAGCAGACGCATCAGTCGATTCGCAAAAACTTCATCGAAGAGCTGTATGAGGCGCTGGAAGCAATCGATAACGATGATCCGGACGGCATGCAGGAGGAATTCGGCGACGTTATCCTGCAAGTTATGCTTCATAGCCAAATGGAAGAAGAGACTGGCGCTTTTTCCGTCTATGATGTGATACAATCACTAAACGAGAAGCTTATATTCCGTCATCCGCATGTATTTGGTGATCTGGATGCCAGCAATTCGCAAGAGGCGCTAGGGAACTGGGAGCAAATGAAGGCTGAGGAGAAACGGATGAAAGGGACCGATGCGGCCCGCAATTCGGTGCTGGACGGCATTCCGCCGGATCTGCCAGCTCTTATGAAAGCTTATAAGCTTCAGAAGAAAGCGGCTAAAGTAGGCTTTGACTGGGACGAGCTTGGCCCGGTTCTGGACAAGATCGAAGAGGAGCTCGCAGAGCTGCGCGAAGCGATAGCATCACAATCTGAAGAGGAGCAAGCTTCGGAGCTTGGCGATTTGTTATTTGCGGTCGTCAATGCCTCACGCTTCATCCAGGCCGATCCGGAAGAGGCGCTTTCCCGCACGAACAAAAAATTCCGCAATAGATTTGAATATATTGAGGAACAGCTTCGTATAAGAGGGAAACAATTTGACCAGACTGATTTAACAGAAATGGATCGTTGGTGGGAAGAGGCTAAGCATCATTTTTAGATTTCATTTCGTCATGAATCGCCTTTATTCCCCATCAGCCGCAAAAAAATTTCAAAAAGCGGCAGGATTTATTTGCTGCAAGGCAGAATAAGTATTCTTCGTGAGAGTAAACTTGAAGGCAAAGGCGGCGCCCAAGCGTCGACCACAAATATCGGTAACGAATTAGGAGGATTTTATAATGAACAAAACAGACCTGATCAACAACATTGCAGAAAAAAGCGGTTTGACTAAACGTGACGTAGAAGCAGTGCTTAACGGCTTCCTGGGTGAAGTAACGGATGCTCTTGCAGGTGGCGATAAAGTACAATTGATCGGCTTCGGTACTTTTGAAACTCGTAAACGTGCTGGCCGCACAGGACGCAACCCGCAAACTGGCGCTCCAATCGAAATTTCGGAAGCGAAAGTTCCTGCATTCAAAGCAGGCAACAAGCTGAAAGAAGCTATCCAGTAATCTATGCGATTAGATAAATTTCTTAAGGTATCGAGACTGATCAAGCGCCGTACCGTTGCGAAGGATGTATCCGAGCAGGGGCGGGTTTGGATTAACGGGCGCGAAGCGAAAGCGAGCAGCAACGTTAAGGTCGGAGATGAGCTCCAAATCCAATACGGTCAAAAAATCGTAACCGTGCGCGTTGAGCGAATTGCGGAGACGACCCGTAAGGATGAAGCCGGAGAGCTGTATACCTTGGTGAAAGAAGAGCAACGCCAGCGCGAGAACACGCTCGACTGGGAACAACAGCAATAACATCGAGGCTGCTTGCAAGCACAACACTTGCAGGCAGCTTTTTTCATATTTGTTTCATAAACGCCATAATTGTTTATTTATCCGGAGGACGATCAAATGAATCATCTGCAGCTCCCCGTTCCAGAATTCCGGCTGAAGGGTTTCTCATTGCTAGGCCATGCTTTTGATGTAATCATCATCGCGGGAATCGTTATGCTCGTTGTCCCGCTGACGCTTTTTTAAATTCGCAGGTTATGCGCTCGGTGTTTACGCCGCTATAGCTGTTCTCAGCCTGCAAGTAGAATAAGTTCTAATTCTCGTCCGTTCCCCATAAGCTAGTCTTAAAATATGAGGCAGGATAAGCTGCACGCTTATACTCTGCTTATATTTGACAGCGAAACGTATGCCGCGCCGCCATTGGACGGCGGTAGCCGTTTACGCATAGACATGTTAACGAAGCGGAGGACGAGTCTATGGTTGACCAAGGCAAGGGGCAGAAGCGTCAGGAAGTCAAAATGCTAAATCGTAAGCTGTTGGAACTTACCGGAGTCTTGAATGTGGAAAGCTTCGACAGCGAAGAGTTTTTACTCGAGACAGAGCTTGGCTTCTTGGCGGTTAAGGGCCAAAATTTGCATATGAAGCATCTTAGCCTCGAGCAGGGTTTGGTAGCTATTGAGGGGCTCGTCCATTCGCTCGCCTATTTGGACGGAAATAATACCTCGTCGAAATCAAAAGGGCTTTTCGGGAAGCTATTTAAGTGACGCTAAGTATGCAATGGTTGACGATGGCAGTCATGCTGTTATCCGGCCTTGGCATGGGAACGGTGTTTGACGGCTACCGGGTCCTGTCGAATGAGCTGAGGTTTCCGCGCTGGTGGCTGCCGGTGCTTGACGTCATCTATTGGATGACGGCGGCGCTAGTCGTCTTTCGGGTGCTGTACGCTAGCAACAATGGCGAGGTGCGGGCGTACGTTTTTATCGGACTGGCTGTCGGTATCGTAATCTACTATTTGCTTTTGAGCAGGCTCGTTATCGTAATCGTCAAATGGCTCATTAGAGCAGTGCGCAAGCTGATTACGTTCGTGCTCAAATGCTTGGATATCCTAATTGTGAAGCCGATCTTATTGCTCTATAAATTGGTAATGGTTATTTTCGCATTTGGGTCTGCGCTCACTATTTTCATATTGAAAATTGTGATACAATTGGTTCGTCCATTTTGGAAATTGCTTGTTTGGATGGTTCGTCCTGCCATTCGTCCGGTTGGACGCTGGCTGGCACCCTATGTATCCAAGTGGCAAGTAGCCGGCAGGCTGCGAAGATTTGGACTACTAATTGCCCGATTGTGGAGCAAATGGTTTAGGAGGTAACACCGCTCATGGCAGCAGCTGTAAACAAAACGCCAGGGAATGCTGGCACAAAACGCCGGTTCAAACTGTGGATGTTGTTCATCGTGCTATTTATGGGCTGGGCGGGTTATACGATTTTTGGCCAAATGCAGCAGAAGAATGCCACAGGTGTTAAGCTAACTACCATTCAAGGGCAGCTTGATGCGTCTAATAAAGAAACCGAAGCGCTCAAACGTCAAATTGAACGGTTAAACGATCCTGAATATATTGAGCAGTTAGCAAGGAAAGAGCAAGGCATGGTAAAGAAAGGCGAGCAGCCAATTTTCATTGATTAATTAGGGCTTTAAATCGGGTGAACGTCTGTTGACCTTACTTGAACGGTTCGGTTATAATCACGTTAATAGCGTTTTCGCAAAACTTTAGCTTATGCTGATGATTTCAGTTTTGCTTCGCATAACTTTTAGGGAGGAACATTTTATTTTATGGCAATTGAAGTGGGCGCTAAGTTAGAGGGAAAAGTGACAGGCATTACGCATTTTGGGGCATTTGTCGACTTGTCGGGAGGTGTCACGGGTCTTGTTCACATTTCGGAAATTGCTGATAATTACGTCAAAGACGTGAAGGATCACCTGAAAATCGACGATGTCGTGAAAGTTAAAGTGATCAACGTGGATAAAGACGGAAAGATCGGACTTTCCATTAAGCAAGCCATTGACCGGCCGGAAGGCCAACCTGCGCCACAACAACGCGAGCGTCATAGCGGAGGCGGCGGTGGAAGCACTGGCGGTAGTGGTGGTGGTGGCGAACGTTTCAACCGCGGCGGCGGCGGTGGTGGTGGCGGACGTCCCTTCAACAAGCAATCGTCTGGCAGACCGGCATACGGTAAACCGTCATTCGAGGATAAAATGTCACGGTTCCTGAAAGACAGCGAAGAACGCATCTCCTCTTTGAAGAAGAATACGGAGGGCAAACGCGGCGGACGCGGTGCCAAGCGAGTATAAGCTGAATCGTCATAACCTTATAAATGAAGCAGAACCTACGCGGTTCTGCTTTTTTTGCGTCTGGATGCAGGGGTGTGGCTGATAAAAATAGAAAGCGCTTACAAAATGCTGTCGAAGCAGGACGCTAAACCTACGTAAATGCTGGAGAATGAATGGATAGCGAAAGGTTTAACCCGGGCAATGTCGTTTGCGACTTGCTCAATTGCTGAAAAAAAATACTTTTCTCTCATCCTCCATCATTCCCGACAGGTTATAACGTCCATTCGCCATAATCTGGAAAATGAGCGGCACGCTTTTTGTTGTCGGTAGTTTGTTTGGAGAATATGTAAAGATGAGGAAATCCTTTACGGAGCATATGTTTGACAGCATGTTGACAAGGGCTGCGGCACCAATTATTTTTGTCGGAAAAAAATTATAACCATGTTACGCTAACTGACAAACTTCATACGGACAACCTCCTATAATGAAAAACACATTACATTCGGAATGGTGGTGTCTGTGCATGGAAAAGGAAAACACAGTTTTGCTTCCCGGCGTGAAACGGACAGGTCTAATTAAGACGCTAATGCAGAAAGGACGGGAATGGGCGGCGGGGCGTCGTGTCATTCAGGTCATTATGGCAAAGAAGTGGACAGTTCTGCTTGTAGGAGTAGCTTTCTTACTTGGAAGAGCGGTCATACTCGAATCGCTTATGCCGTTCGCGGTCGCTTATTTCGCCGTTATTTATTTTATGCGAAGGGATATTTATCCGTGGGTGGCGGTATCCTTAGTAGCCGGCAGCTGGCTGGCGGCCGATCCGGCGCCAATGTGGATTGCGATGGAGATTGCGGTGTTATTTCTTTTCTTGAAGGGGTTGGAAGCGTATGAGAAGGCGGAGCTGTCGTCGGCACCGATTCTAGTGTTCGCATCAACAATATTGGTACAAATGTTCAGTGTATTTATTGGGGACGAGCTTAGCTGGTACAACTTTATGCTCGTTGTTGTGGAGGCGGCTCTCGGATTTGTGCTTACTCTTGTATTTACACAGGCTATTCCCGTACTAACGATGACCAAAAAATCAGCCTCACTCAAAAACGAAGAAATCATTTGTCTAATGATTTTGCTCGCTTCCGTTATGACGGGGGCGGTCGGTTGGGTGTTTTATGGCATGTCTGCAGAACATGTTATGTCTCGTTATATGCTGCTTCTTTTTGCTTTAGCAGGCGGCGCTCCGCTGGGCGCTTCGGTCGGTGTTGTTGCAGGACTCATTCTAAGCTTGGCTGACTTTAGTGCAGTCGTTCAAATGAGCTTACTCGCTTTTGCGGGCTTGCTTGCTGGTTTGCTGCGTGACGGCGGCAAAATGGCAGCGGCATTCGGAATGTTGCTTGGGACATCGATTTTATCCATATATGTAGGAAGCCAGGCTGATGTTATGAGCTCAACCTGGGAGTCAGTAGCTGCGGCAACGCTGCTTATGATGACGCCGCGCAGCATGATCCGTACCATTTCACGGTATGTGCCGGGTACGAATGAGCATGCCAAGTCGCAGCATGAATATGCGAAACGGGTGCGCGAGGTGACCGCAGACCGCGTATCGCAATACAAGGAGGTGTTCCAGCAGCTCTCGCACAGTTTTGGACAGCTCAACAAAAGTGTAACGACGATGAACAGGGAGGATGAGATTAGCCATTTTATGAATGCAGTTGCTGAGCGCAGCTGCGCCAGCTGCCACCGGCAAAACGCTTGCTGGGAGGATAAGTTTTTCCATACGTACAAAATGATGACCGATATGATGTCCACAGTGGAGGAAAATCGCGTTCCGTCCGCTAAGGAGATACCGCGTGCCTGGTCGGCGCATTGCGTCAAATCTTCCCAGGTGCTGAAGGATATGACTCAGCAGTACGAGCTTTATCAAAATAATATGCACTGGAAGAAGCAAATATACGACTCCCGTCAACTTGTTGCCGACCAATTGCAGGGCGTGTCGCAAGTGATGGAGGATTTGGCAAAAGAAATTAAAAGGGAGGGGCAGACGCTGCATTTGCAGGAAGAGCAAATTCGAGAGGCGGTGGAAGGACTCGGCTTATCGGTACAAGGAATTGATATAGTAAGCCTGGAGGAGGGGAATGTGGATATAGAGGTGTACCATGCTTTTGGGCAAGGCTTTGATGAATGCCGCAAAATTATCGCTCCGCTGCTTAGTGATATTTTAGGCGAGCATATAGCGGTTAAGTCAGAGCATCCTCCTACGAGGAATGGAGAGCCTACCTTGGTGGCCTTTGGCTCGGCCAAGCAGTATGTGGTGGATACCGGTATTGCGGGCGCTGCCAAGGGAGGCGATCTGCTGTCAGGTGACAGCTTTAGTATGGTTGAGCTGGGCAATGGTAAATTTGCCGTTGCGATTAGCGACGGCATGGGCAATGGCGAGCGGGCGCGGCAGGAAAGCAGCGCGGCTTTATCCCTGTTGCAGCAGCTGCTGCAGTCTGGAATGGATGAGAAGCTTGCCGTGAAATCTGTTAATTCGGTGCTCTTATTGCGTTCATCCGATGAAGTATTCGCTACCGTCGATTTGGCGATCGTAGATTTGTATACGGCACAGACGACGTTTATGAAGATAGGCTCGACACCGAGCTTTATTAAACGAGGAAATGAGGTTATTCCGGTAACGGCGAACAATTTGCCTATTGGCATTATTCAAGATATTGACGTCGACTTCGTATCGATGCAAATGCAGTCCGGGGATACGCTTGTCATGATGAGCGATGGTATATACGATGCGCCGGGGCTTGCCGTGAATAAGGAGCTCTGGATGAAGCGTTTGATTAGCGAGTTGGCGACAGACAATCCGCAAGAAATGGCGGATGCGCTGCTTGAGAAGGTGGTTCGCCATCATAATGGTGAAATCGTTGATGATATGACCGTGCTTGTTGCGCGTATCGATAAGCATTTGCCGGAGTGGGCAACCTTCCGTTTCCCTGGGGTGACGCGCATGGAGCGTCCAAGGACGGTGAGCTAACGATTATTATTGGAAAAGTGAGTGATGGTCATTAAGGTTAGTGAGCGGATGTCAGCTTTATTCATGGAGCGCGCTGAAGCCTTTTGTTTGTCGGCTAACTCGCAGTTGGCGGTCAAAGGGCTTCTTTTTGCTGTCTGACCGGATAGATTCGTTGAGTTGAGCAGGATATAAGGGCTGCTGGCGGGTAGTATATGGTTTTGTACATATAGGAGCGTAATGATCTTATTTTGGCGATGGGAGTTTGCCTTTCGATAAGTTGTGCGGCAATGCTGCAACGATGCAACGCTTCGCCAGTTTAAGCATGATTGCGATTATCTACATAGGCTTAACTAAAGTTTGAAAGTAAGTTGCTTTATAGCAATCAGATAACTTATATCAATCAGATAACAGGAAAAACTCCATCTAATTTGCTTGTGTGTCGGTTTGTGCGTTATTTATCTGGAATTTCTCCCTTTAATTCGGCATGTAACCTCTTAAAATGACAAATTTCCCTAGATTACATGGAGGATTTCCTGTTAAATAAGACTGCATAGCTTATAGGTGTAAAATTAGCAGGGGCTTTTCCTGTTAATCATTCCGCTAGCCTGTTCCGATTGGTAAGAGCCGCAAACGTTCTGGTCTAGTACGATTTTTTTGTTCAACTTATCTATTTTTTAATAGTCTAGCTGTTTATCCCTCTCAAAAAAGGCAAAGCTAGATAGAAAGGCGAAGGCGAAGCCTGCGCTGGTGAGGCTTATTGCTACACAAACACTAAGCCTGTGCTTTCGAAGAAGTGTTTGTTACACAAACACTTGAGGAGGGTAAACAATCATGAAGCAAATATTATTAATTACGGACGGGTGCTCCAATGTGGGCCTTAGTCCGGTGGTAGCGGCTGCGCATGCGCAATCGGATGGGATTTCGGTCAATGTGGTAGGCGTGCTGGATCATGGAGATGTGGGCGAGCTTGGCGCTGCGGAGATTGACGAGATTGCGCGTGCGGGCGGCGGGCTAAGCAGGATGGTGAATATGCGTCAGTTGTCGCAGACCGTGCAGATGATGACGCGTAAGACGGTCGTGCAGACGATTCAGCTGGCGGTGCAGAAAGAATTGAAGCAGGTGCTTGGCAGCGGATCGATCGAAGCGCTCCCGCCGGAGAAGAGAGCTGACGTCGTTCGCGTAATAGATGAGCTTGGGGAGACATCAAGCCTGCAAGTGGCGCTTCTCATTGACGCAAGCGCGAGTATGAAGCCGAAGCTTGCAGCGGTGGAGGAGGCCATACGCGATTTGATGCTTAGTCTGCAGGCCAGGCAGGGGAAAAGCGAGATTTCCGTTTTTCATTTTCCAGGCTCAAGACATGGGGATGATTGCGTGATGGATTTGGGCTGGACAAGCCACTTAAATGGCGTGCATGGGATCTTCCCGAGGCTGCAAATGGGCGGGACGACGCCGACTGGCCCTGCGATTATGCATGTAATTGATTTTTATCGCCAGGGCGATTATGGTAGACAGAGCAGAGATGGAACGGATGGGATGATGAGTGACTACGTCGTTTAAAGTTGATCTTCGCCGCGGCATGGTGGTGACCGGCAAGTGGAAGCAGGGCCGGTACAGGGTTGAGAGGTTGCTTGGGGAGGGCGCAAACGGTAAAGTATATCTCGTACAGCGCGATCGCAGCTGGTATGCATTGAAGGTCGGTATGGATGCGGTTGATCTGCAGTCTGAGATTAACGTACTTCAGTCGATTGCCAAGCAGAAGCAGCACGGGCACGAGCCTTTTCTATTTGACGTGGACGATTTGTACGGACCGGACGGACGGGAGTATCCTTTTTATATTATGCGCTATGTGCTTGGCTCGACGCTGGGCGACTATTTGAAGCAGAAGGGACCGGAATGGTTTCCGTTAGTTGGCCTGAATCTGCTTGGCAAACTGGCAAAGCTCCATCAAGCAGGCTGGGTATTCGGCGATCTGAAGGTGGAAAATGTGCTCGTCGCAGATTACGGGCACGTCGAGCTCGTCGATTACGGCGGCGTGACGGGGGTAGGCAAAGGAATTCGCCAGTTTACGGAAATCTATGACCGCGGCTACTGGAATGAAGGCTCACGGTCGGCTGACCCCGGATATGATTTGTTTTCCTTCGGCGTGCTTTGCCTAAAGCTGCATGAATCGAAACGGCTGCATCAGCTGACGATGGAGCTGCTGCCGCAAAATCGGTCCGCGGGCGAGCTTATCCAAATTGCCGAGTCGAGTCCGGCCTTGAAGCCGATTGCCGGCTGGCTGCGGAAAGCGTTCGCAGGTCAATTCACGGACGCCTCAGACGCGTCAGCAGCATGGCGTGCATTGATGCACAGAAGGGATACGCACAGATCTTCTGCAACGCCAGGATGGCTGAAAGGGCTTGTTGCCGCATCTGCGGTGCTGCTAGGGACTTCGGTTTATTGGCTGCTGCGCAATGTATTGTAAGGACAGTCACGAGCGGGGAAATGAAGGTGAGGGTAATACATATGAATCTGCGAAACGAACTTGAGAAAGCGGCGGCGGAACGCAGGCTCTGGTCAGCGGGCGACCGCATCGTGGTAGCGGTTTCCGGCGGTCCGGATTCAATGGCGCTGCTGCATATGCTGTCTGCCATTGCGAAGGAAGGGAACATTTCGGTCATAGCGGCTCATGTGAATCACGGCTTTCGCGTAGAGGAGTCGGCGCATGAGCTGGCTGTCGTTCAGGCTTTTGCGGAGCAGCTGGAGGTAGTTTGCGAGACCGTCACTTTCGATATGCCTTCTTATATAGAAGAAACGCGAATGAACGGGCAGGCTGCCTCTCGCGAGAAACGGTATGCTTTTTTACATGAAATCGCGGCTCGTTACGGGGCGTCACGAATTGCGCTTGCCCATCACGCGGACGATCAAGCGGAAACGGTTCTTATGCGTGTCATTCGTGGAACGGGCTTAACGGGGTTAGCTGGAATGGTTAGCAAAAGACGCGAAAAAAACGTGGAACTTATTCGCCCCATGCTTCGTATGAACAAGTCAGACCTTCTGCGTTACTGCGAAGAGCATCATGTCCCGTACTGCGTGGATAGCAGTAACAAGGAACGCCATTATTTCCGAAACATTATTCGGTTAGATATTTTACCGTATTTATCCCGGCATAATCCGCAGTTGTCCCAGTCGCTTCAGCGGCTTGCCGAAGTAGCGGGGGCGGAAGACGAGTGGATGGAGAAACAAACCGAAGCCTTATTCGCACAGCTCATTACACGATCCCCCAATGAATGCGCGATAAGCTGCGTCGATTTGCACGGTCTCCACGTCGCTTTACAAAGGAGATTGATTAAACTAATATTAAGTTATCTTTCTAAGGAAACGGAAAAGATATCCTTCGAACAGATTGAGACGATGCGGATTGCCGCTTCTGCTCATGCGCCTGCAACATGGCGTATCGATGCTGGCGCCGGTATTCGCTGCGCCCGTGAATACGATATGATGCGATGGCTTCGTATATCGCAGCATGCATTAAACGGTGCGGACGACTACTCGTGCAAGGTAGAAAGGGATACATATCGATTGACAGTTGAGCAAAGCGGGTGGTCATTTGAGTTTGCCCATGCATCTGTGAGAGATAGCCGTAAGCCTGCTTCACGATATGAAGCCTGCTTCGATGCTTCGGAGTTAACGTATCCGCTCGTCGTTCGAAATCGGCGGCCGGGCGACAGAATTCAAGTTTTAGGATTAAATGGTTCGAAAAAAGTGCAAGATATGTTCGTTGATGAGAAAATCGCTCCACTCAAGCGAGAGCTGTATCCGCTGCTGTTCGATTCAGCGGGGAAATTGCTCTGGATTCCGGGCATTCGCAGATCAAGCCACGCGCTTATGGAGCCGCACACAAAAGACGTGTTGTTCATAAGGGCCAGCAACGAATAAGATGCACTGGTACACTCATAAACATAGTTAAGGCGTAGGGGGATTTCTACTTTGCAGAACGATATTCAAGAAGTATTGTACGACGCGCAGCAGATTAGTGATAAGGTAAAAGAGCTTGGCGAAACGCTGAGCAAGGATTTTAGCGGGCGTAATCCGCTCGTTATTTGCGTTCTTAAAGGCGCATTCATATTCATGGCGGATTTGGTGAAGGAAATAACGGTGCCGATTGAGCTTGATTTTATGGCCGTGTCCAGCTATGGGCAATCCACGAAATCGTCCGGCGTCGTCAAAATCATTAAAGACCTCGATGTTTCGGTCGAAGGCCGTGATGTTCTGATCGTTGAGGACATTATCGACAGCGGGCTTACGCTCAGCTATTTAATCGATGTACTAGAACGTCGCAATGCGAAATCGGTCACCGTCGTAACATTGTTCGATAAACCGGCGCGCCGCACCGTTGAACTGGAAGCGGATTATAAGGGCTTTACGCTGCCGGACGAGTTTGTTGTCGGTTATGGACTGGATTTTGCTGAAAAATACCGCAATCTTCCTTATATTGGTATTTTAAAACCGCAGATTTATGAGAAATAATAGCGATTCACCCGTACATGCCCTTCTCCGTATACCTCTATTGTTATGGAAAGTCATGCTATGGTAAAATATTTTAAGCGTCTGAGAGGAGGTTGGGGATGAATCGGATCATCCGTAATACTGGTTTTTATTTAATTATCTTTTTGGTGACCGTTGGGATTTTTCAATTTATCAGCAGCCAAAATGACACGACAGTTGGATTGCGATATGATGAGCTTCGTGCTGCAGTTGAATCAGGCAATGTTAAGGAACTGAGTGTTAAGTATGAGAACCAAACTTATTTTGTTACTGGTAAATATAATACAAAGCCTGCAGGCGCGGACAGCGATCAGTTCGTATCCAGGGTAAGCGTCAAAGCAGAGGAGAAAATCCTCGCTTGGCAGGAGCAGTTCGGGTTTAAGCTGGAGAGCAAGGAAATGGACCAGCCAAGCATTTGGCTTACATTCCTCACTTCCATTATTCCGTTTGTCATTATCTTTGTCCTGTTCTTCTTCTTAATGAATCAAGCTCAGGGCGGCGGCGGCAAAGTGATGAACTTTGGCAAGAGCAAAGCGCGTCTTTATGATAATGAGAAGAAGCGGATTACATTTGAAGATGTCGCTGGCGCTGACGAGGAGAAGCAAGAACTCGTTGAGGTTGTGGACTTCTTGAAGGATCCGCGGAAATTCAATCTGGTAGGCGCTCGCATTCCGAAGGGCGTATTGCTCGTTGGTCCTCCGGGTACTGGTAAAACCTTGCTTGCTCGTGCAGTAGCAGGGGAAGCGGGCGTGCCGTTCTTCAGCATCTCCGGTTCTGATTTCGTAGAGATGTTCGTCGGTGTCGGCGCATCCCGTGTACGTGATCTGTTCGAGAACGCAAAGAAAAATGCTCCATGTATCATTTTTATTGATGAGATTGATGCTGTAGGTCGTCAGCGCGGCGCCGGTCTTGGCGGCGGGCATGATGAGCGTGAGCAAACGCTCAACCAATTGCTCGTTGAAATGGACGGCTTTGGCGCTAACGAAGGCATTATCATTATAGCTGCGACAAACCGTCCGGATATTCTGGATCCGGCACTTCTACGTCCAGGCCGTTTTGACCGTCAAATTACGGTTGACCGCCCAGACGTGAAAGGCCGCGAAGCGGTGCTTAAAGTGCATGCCCGCAACAAACCGCTTGCGAAGGATGTTAAGCTAGAGGTTATTGCGAAGCGTACGACAGGCTTCAGCGGTGCCGATCTTGAAAATTTACTTAATGAAGCAGCGCTTCTGGCTGCACGTCGCAATAAGAAGGATATCGCTATGGTCGAGGTTGATGATGCAATCGATCGTATCATTGTCGGTACGGAGAAGAAGAGCCGTGTCGTCAGCGATCGTGAGAAACGTATTGTCGCTTACCATGAGGCGGGACATACCATTGCAGGCTACTTCCTGGAGCATGCCGATATGGTACACAAGGTTACGATTATTCCTCGCGGCCGCGCTGGCGGATACGTCATTATGCTGCCGAAAGAAGATCGTATGCTTGTAACCAAGCAAGAGCTTCTCGACAAAATAACGGGCTTGCTTGCGGGCCGCGTAGCCGAAGAGCTGTTTATTGGCGAAATCGGAACAGGAGCTTACAGTGACTTTAAACAAGCGACAGGCATCGTGCGCAGCATGATTATGGAATACGGTATGAGCGATAAGCTTGGTCCGATGCAGTTCGGCAGCTCGCAAGGTCAAGTATTCCTTGGCCGTGATATTGGTCATGAACAGAACTATTCCGATGCGATTGCATACGAGATTGACCAAGAGATGCAAAGTATCATTACCGG
The DNA here is from genome assembly GCF_056269405.1 of Paenibacillus sp. J2L1-98. NCBI lineage: Bacteria > Bacillati > Bacillota > Bacilli > Caryophanales > Paenibacillaceae > Paenibacillus > Paenibacillus sp. J2L1-98. Next base: position 59,741 of record NZ_JBWDNW010000026.1, read on the forward strand.
CTGCTACGATCGTGCGAAGAAGCTATTAACGGAGAAGAGCAAGGAAATGCATATTATTGCTCAAACGCTGCTCAGCGAAGAAACGCTTGAACTTGACCAAATCAAACGTTTGGTTGAGACCGGTTCTTTGAATGGCAGCACACCTGTGGATGGAGCTTCAGCTACAAATGAACCGACTTCTGAACCGATTGTTGAGACGGTTGGGGACGTTAAAGTGCGCATCCAGACTCGTGAAGAGGCAGAGATTAAAGCTCCTGTCCTTGAGAAGCGGGAAAACCCGGAAGATCCGGATAAGAACGAGTAAATATTTTTTGCCAATGGCAAGTTAAAATCGTCCTGCTGCTTATAAGCAGCAGGACGATTTTTTTTATTAACGTTCAGATTTCCTATCCAACTTTATAATGGCGAAGTTTCTTGTCGAGAAGGGTCAGCAAAAGTCGATGCCCATTCATGACTCGGCGATGGTGAAAATGGACTGGCTCATCAATTTGATGGACAATGCTCGTATGCACTGGGGAACGACCATTGCGCTCATATGCATCGCCTTGTTTTATGTCGTGTTGTGGCGTACGAAGCAATGCTATGAGCTGCGTGCTGTTGGCCATTGCCTTCATCAGCTACTTCGTCTTGTTCCGCACGCCGTTCGGCTTGCGTTTGCGCGCGGGTGGGCGAGCATCCTAGCTCTGCGGACACGGCCGGAATCAGCGTTAGTGATTTTAGGGTCTCATTCCATTGATGGATTGAAGCTCTTTTCTAATTTTGAAGGCTTATTTACGCCGAACTTTGCCCTAAGTCTGCCCTCTTCGTAATTAATTTTAAGTTGCCACCCTAAAAAGGACTTTAATACATTGACAGTAGCATCTACCACGTGTAAATTAAATCTTAATCAAATGAATTTATGCCTTTTGGTTTAAACTATAGGTAAGCGACTTTCTAAGTTTGTGCATCAATTCACAAAGTCGAGCTTGCTGTATAATGGAATGGGAATTATCTCCCATCCCTCATAAGAGGAGAGGATCTACTGTGGAAGCACTGGCACTGGAACGCAAGGCGGAGCAAAACCGAGAGCTGCGTGAACGGTTGTTACAGTTGAAGAAAGAACGGAACGCAATCATTTTAGCCCATTATTACCAACGTGATGAAATTCAAGAGGTAGCCGATTTCCGTGGAGATTCCTTCCTGCTTGCGCAGAAGGCAGCCCAAACGGATGCCGATGTTATCGTTTTTTGCGGCGTTCACTTTATGGGCGAGAGCGCAAAAATTTTGGCACCGAACAAAACGGTTATTATTCCCGACGAGCGTGCAGGCTGCCCGATGGCAGACATGGTAAGCGTTGACGGCTTGCGTAAGCTTAAAGCGCAGCATCCGAATGCAACGGTCGTTACGTATATTAACTCGTCTGCGGAAATTAAAGCGGAAACTGACATTTGCTGTACATCGGCGAATGCGGTTAAGGTTGTCAATTCGGTAGAAGGCGATGAAGTCATCTGGGTGCCGGACAAAAACCTCGGTCATTATGTACAGCAGAATACCGATAAGAAAATGATTATCTGGGAAGGCTACTGCAACACGCATGACATGCTTACCGTTAAAGATGTAGAAGAAATGAAAGCGAAGTATCCGAACGCGCAATTTGTTGTGCATCCGGAGTGCCGTCCGGAAGTAGTTGAGCTTGGGGATTTCGTCGGCAGTACAACCGCAATCATTAAATACTGTAAGGAATCGGATTGCCAGGAGTTTATTGTCGGGACTGAGGATGGTACAGGCTACCAGCTTCGTTTGGACAGCCCGGGCAAGACATTCCATTTTGCATCAAAATATTTGGTTTGCCCGAACATGAAGGTTAACAATTTGAAAAAGCTCGTGAAATGCTTGGAAACGATGCAGCCTCAAATTTATGTACCGCCGCATGTTGCGGATCAAGCTCGATTGTCCTTGGAGCGCATGCTACTCGTGAAGTAGTATGCGCTGCTCCTATATATGAAATATAAGAATTGATTTATTTCATCTTTATTTTGAATGCTTATATTTCACTCGGAACGTAAGCAACGCAGCCAAAGGACGGCTTTTGCCGTTTACGCTTGGAGGAGCCATAATGATTCCCAGATATTTAGTCGATGTGCAGCTAAGTGAGCTGCCTGTTATTGAAAAAGACGTCATTGTAATCGGGGCCGGCATTGCCGGTCTTTTTACCGCTATACGGGCAAGCGAAAATAATTCCGTTCTTATGATTACTAAAAAGTCGCTGCTCGACAGCAATACGCGCTATGCTCAAGGCGGTATCGCTGCCGTTATATCGGACGAGGATTCTCCTGCTTACCATAGGGATGATACGCTCGTAGCGGGCGCCGGCTTGTGCTCGAAAGAAGCGGTTGATGTACTCGTGCATGAAGGGCCGAAGGGCGTTCGCAGCTTAATCCAGATGGGTACGCAATTCGATTTGGAGAATGGCGAATTTGCGCTCACGAAGGAAGGCGCGCACAGCCAACGGCGTATTTTGCATGCTAACGGCGATGCTACCGGTTTTGAGATCGTTCGGGCTTTATCGGAAAATGCGGTTGCTAATCCGAAAATTGAAGTTTGGGATGACCATTTCGTTATCGATCTGGTTACGCAGGATGGCGTATGCTGCGGCGCAATCGTACAAAGGCCGAGTGGGCAACGCTTGTTCGTCAAAGGCAAAGCGGTCATTTTGAGCTCAGGCGGAGCTGGACAGCTGTATCGCTATACTACAAATCCTGAGGTTGCAACAGGAGACGGGATTGCGATGGCTTACCGTGCGGGCGCCTACATTCAGGATGTGGAGTTTATCCAATTCCATCCAACCTCGCTTTGCTACCCCGGTGCACCGAGATTTCTTATTTCAGAAGCTGTGCGCGGAGAGGGCGCTTATCTTCGCAATATTAAAGGCGAGCGCTTCATGGATCGTTACCATGAACAGCTGGAGCTGGCGCCTAGGGATGTCGTGGCACGGGCAATCGTCAGTGAAATGGAAGAAACAAAGTCGACCTTCGTTTATATTGATATTACGCATGAATCGGCAGAAATGGTGAAGCATCGTTTTCCAACGATTTATGAATATTGCTTAAGATACGGTCTTGACTTAACATCAGACTGGATTCCGGTAGCTCCCGCTATGCATTATATGATGGGCGGAGTGAAAACCGACTTAAATGGGGAAACGAATATTAAGCGTTTGTTTGCTTGCGGCGAGGTATCCTCGACAGGTGTGCATGGTGCTAACCGGCTTGCAAGCAACTCGCTTTCCGAAGCGATCGTATTCGGCAGAAGAATCGTGAAGCGTATTGACGAGCTTCCGGGCAATTCGGTTGATCCTGTTATTGATAATGAATCAGAGCGCAGCAGCACGCCGATTCAGGCTGTCGTGGAAAGAAGGCTTAAGCTGCAAAAAATTATGGTGCGCTATGCAGGCTTGCGCCGTGATGCGAAGGGGCTCGAGAAGGGGCTTGAGGAGTTGAAGCGGCAGCTGCCGATTTATCAATCGATTCTGACCGAGCGCGAAGAGTATGAGTTTGCTAATTTGCTAACCTGCGCGATGCTGACCACGGAAGCGGCGCTATCGCGGGAGGAAAGCCGCGGTGCGCATTACCGGGAGGATTTTCCGGTACGCGACGATGTGATGTGGAGAAAGCATACGGTGTTGCACCGTCTATATGGACTGACGGAGGAGCGAATAGAGGATGTTTGAATGGACGGCAGGCGGATATGATGTTGCAGTACGCGAGCAAATTCGCGGCTGGCTCGCAGAAGATGTGGGCAGCGGGGATATTACAACTGAGACGACGATCCCTAGAGATTCGCGGTCGAAAGCGGTTATTCATGTGAAGGAAAGCGGCATTATTGCAGGGCTTCCGATCGCCAGGCTCGTGTTTGAGGTTGTGGATTCGTCGCTTGTGTTCGAAGCAAAGGTGCAGGACGGCGAATATGTAGATAAAGGTACGGTGCTTGCCACAGTAGAAGGCAGTACGCATAGCCTGCTAATTGGCGAGCGACTTGCGCTTAACTTAATGCAAAGGCTGTCAGGCATTGCTACCAAGACGCGCGCTTTCGTCAATGCGCTTGAGGGGCTGCCGGTTCGGCTGGTGGATACGCGCAAAACAACGCCGGGACACCGGATGTTGGAGAAGTATGCGGTACGTGTGGGCGGCGGAGCTAATCACCGGTTCGGCTTGTATGATGCGGTCATGATTAAGGATAATCATATTAAAGGCTCCGGCGGCATTCGTGCGGCGGTCGAAGCTGCACGCCGCAAAATTCCGCATACGATGAAAATTGAAGTAGAGACTGAATCGCTGGAGCAGGTGGATGAGGCGCTTGCTTGCGGAGCCGATATCATTATGCTGGACAATATGGCTCCTGCTATGATGAAGGAAGCTGTAGCCCGCATCAAAGCGGTATCTCCGCATGTGATCGTGGAGGCGTCGGGAGGCGTTTCTTTGGAGACCGTAAATGGCATTGCGGCTTGCGGCGTTGACGTCATTTCCGTAGGCGGATTGACTTATTCATTCCATGCGCTTGATATTAGCCTGGATTTGAATGCGAAGAAAGGTGGGGAACCGCTTTGATCCTCGTCATTGATGTCGGGAATACGAACATTGTGCTTGGCATATACAAAGGGAAAGAACTATTGCATCATTGGCGGCTAAGCACGAATCGTTCGGCGACAGTAGATGAATACGGAATTAACATTCATAATCTGTTTCATTACGCGGGCGTGAAGCTTGAGCAGATGGACGGTGTCATTATTTCTTCGGTGGTGCCTCCTTTGATGCGGACGTTAGAGCAGCTATGCCTAAAATATTTGCGCAAAATCCCGCTTGTCGTGGGGCCTGGCGTAAAAACCGGGCTGAACATCCGCTATGAAAATCCGCGTGAAGTAGGAGCCGACCGCATCGTGAATTCGGTGGCAGGCATCGTGAAATACGGTTCTCCGCTTATTGTCGTTGATTTTGGAACGGCTACGACTTTTGACTACATAGATGAAGGCAGCAACTACTTGGGCGGAGCAATTGTACCGGGGATCGGTATTTCTACCGAGGCGCTTTATCAGCGTGCCGCTAAGCTTCCGCGTATTGAGCTGGTGAAGCCGAAGAGCGTGATCGGCCGCAATCCGGTGACGTCGATGCAGGCGGGAATTATTTTTGGATACGCTGGGCAAGTGGACGGTATTGTAAAGCGTATCCGCGCGGAATTCAATGTCTCGCCGCGCGTTATCGCGACCGGGGGCTTGGCTGAGTTAATCGCTGCCGAATCGGAAACGATAGAAGAGGTAGATCCGCTTCTGACTCTTGAAGGTTTAAGAATCATATATGAACGCAATCAGGAGGGATTATGATGGAAAATCAGCTGAAGGACGTGTTGGTGCGAGGTACGGCATGGAACGGCAAAATTCGAGTTTTCGCGGCTCGCACAACTCAGCTTGTCGAGGAGCTTCGACAGCGGCATGGCACCTATCCAACGGCTACAGCCGCTTTAGGCCGCACGTTGACAGCTGGAGCCATCATGGGCGCCATGCTGAAGGGGCAAGAAAAGCTGACGATTCAGGTAAAGGGCGATGGCCCAATCGGCCAGATCGTCGTCGATGCAAATGCGGACGGCGAGGTGCGCGGCTATGTCGATCATCCGCATGTCCATTTGGCAAGCAACGCGCAAGGCAAGCTTGACGTAGCCGGAGCGGTCGGGCGCAGCGGACATCTTCATATTACGAAGGACTTAGGAATGAAGGAGCCCTACCGCGGCAGCATTCCAATTATTTCGGGCGAGCTCGGCGAGGATTTTACCTACTATTTCGCGGTTTCGGAGCAGACGCCTTCAGCTGTAGGCCTTGGCGTATTAGTGGATACAGATAATTCAGTGCTGCATGCGGGCGGATTTATCGTTCAGCTAATGCCCGGACTTACAGATGAGGAAATTACAAGGCTGGAGCAAGCAGTCGGCTCGATGCCGCCAGTAACGGCGCTGCTGGATCAAGGGGAAACGCCTGAGGGGCTGCTTCGCTTGATTGTTGGCGACAGTGATCTTCAAATTCACGATACGTTAGACTTGAAATTCCAATGCTTCTGTTCTGCGGAACGCGTAGAACAAACGCTTCTCAGTTTAGGCGAAAATGAGCTGAAACAAATTATTGAAGAAGACGGAAAAGCGGAAGTCGTTTGCCAATTTTGCAACGAAGCGTATACATTTGAACGGGCACAGCTGGAGCTGCTGCTTGAACAAGCGAAACCGAAGCCGATCCAATAAATCGGAGGCATTAGGGTAATGAGGAAATACGAGGTGCTGAGGGCCGTTGTCATCCTTCAAGCCGTATGTATGGTTGTGTTAACGGTAGTCGTAGTTGTGAAGGTGTGGCCTGGGGACGATCAACAGCTGGATAAAAGGCCTCTAACGAACGTAGGCAGCGGTGAAGAGAATGTGAATCCGAGCAAGCCTGGCCAAACGCCGGTCGTGGATTCCCCGGGTCAAACGGATCAGCGGCGAATTATCGCTAAAGTAGGCGCGGAAGAAATCGCGTTAGCCGACCTGGAAGAGGAGCTTCATAAGCAATATGGGGAAGCTGTTCTGCGCACGCTAATGGTGCATAAAGCGATTGATTTAGAAGCAGAAGCTAGCGGGCTTAGCGTATCGGCTGAAGAGCAGAGCAGAGAGCTGGAAAAAATGGTTGAAGGCTATGACAGCGAGACGCGCTTCTATGAAGTCATGAAGGAGCAGCTAGGCATGACCAAGGAGCAGGTGCTGGAAGACCTGCGCTACCGCTTGCTGCTGGAGAAAATCGTCACCCGCAGCATTAATGTCTCCGATGAAGAAGTCGAAACTTACATCGCGGATCACCCCGAGGAGTTTGAACCGCGAATGCAGCTGCATCTGCAATGGATTAAGACGGAAACGTTGAAGGAAGCGAACGCGGTACTTGCTCAGTTGACGGACGGTGAGGACTTTGCCGTGCTGGCGCGAACGTACTCCATTGATTCCTTCACGGCAGATTCAGGCGGCGACTTAGGCTTAATCGATTCAGATGACCCGTTCTACAACCGCGAAATGCTGGATACGGCTAGCCGGTTGCAGGTTGCCGAAATGGCTGGTCCGATTGAGGTTGACGGAGGCTATGCGGTTATCCGTCTCATCGAACGCCAAATGACAACGAATTTGACAGGGCGTCTGCTGCATGATTCGGTACGCAAACAGCTGGCGCTGGAGCGTGCTGAATCGTTGACGGAAATGGAAGATGAACTGTTGGACAAGTATGAAGCTGTGAAACTGGAATAGCATCAACCGGGATGCGTTTTCATCGGAGTGAGAAAGTCACTATTGACAACGGATGCAAGACATTGATAAGATGGAATTAGTGAAAATACCAACTGAATTAGTCGGAATAAGGAGGCAGTTATTTCCATGGCCAAAATTGTGCAAAGCGTTCTAGATCTTATCGGTGATACACCGCTTGTTCGTTTGAATCGTCTCGTGCCTGAAGGCAGTGCAGAAGTATATGTAAAGCTTGAATACCAAAATCCGGGTGCAAGCGTAAAAGACCGTATCGCAATCAGCATGGTTGAGGTAGCGGAGCAAGAAGGAATCATTAAACCAGGCGATACAATCATAGAGCCGACTAGCGGCAATACAGGAATCGGACTAGCACTCGTAGCGGCAGCTAAAGGCTACAAGGCTATTCTTGTAATGCCTGAAACAATGAGTATTGAGCGCCGCAACCTGCTTCGCGCTTACGGTGCAGAGCTTGTATTGACACCAGGCTCCGAAGGTATGAACGGTGCGGTTCGCAAAGCTGAAGAGCTTGCAGCCGAGAATCCTAACTACTTCTTGCCGCAACAATTCAAAAACCAAGCAAACGTGAAAATTCACCGCGAGACGACTGGCCCGGAAATCGTTGAAGCGATCAATTCTCTTGACGGTAAATTGGATGCATTCGTTGCTGGTATCGGTACTGGCGGTACAATTACAGGTGCCGGTGAAGTGCTTAAGAAAAACTTCGACGGCATCAAAATTTATGCAGTTGAGCCTGCTGCTTCGCCGATTCTTTCCGGAGGCAAACCAGGCGCTCACAAAATTCAAGGTATCGGCGCTAACTTTGTACCGGACATTTTGAACCGCGATGTTTATGACGCTGTTATTACAATTGAGAACGAAGATGCGTTCGAATACGCTCGTCGCGCAGCGAAAGAAGAAGGCATTCTTTGCGGTATTTCTTCTGGCGCAGCGATCTTCGCGGCGCTTCAAGTTGCGAAAGAGCTTGGCGAAGGCAAGCGTGTTGTTGCGATTGTTCCAAGCAATGGCGAGCGTTACCTTTCGACACCGCTTTTCAACTTCGAAAACTAATTTTCACTTCCATACCGGACAGCCTTTCATTCCTCGGAATGGAAGGCTTTCTTTTTACTCCGCTATTCTGTATACTGAGCAAAATAAGTCAAGTAATCGGAGGTTGAGGGTGATGGTCACCGCAATGGAGCAGTGGAATCGGTGGCACGCCGAACGGAAATATACAATGCTGCCGCTACTCAAGCAATTGCCCTTTCAGCTCGAGAATCGGGCTGGCGTCTCTTCATGGGAAGAGGTATGGCAGGATGCTTCGCCCTATGCTTTTGTACTAGAGAGTGGCAAGGATGGGCGTTTTACTTATTTGGGCTTACACCCTGACGGCGTGATACGCGGTAAAGGCATGTCTGCCGAGTCGGTACAATTTCAATCGCTGGAAGAGCAAAGCAAACGCCGGTGGGAAGGAAAGCCGCTCGAGGTTGTGAGGGAGTGGATGAGCGGGCAGCTTGGTCCAAGGATTGCGGATGGGCCTAAGTGGATAGGCGGCTGTGTCGGATTTTGGGGATACGATATTATACGTTCAATTGAACGGCTGCCGACGCTTGCCGAGGACGATCGGGACATTCCAGATTACTTGTTCATGCAAATGAACGAGCTTTGGATAATCGACCATGTGCAGTCGAAGGTGTATTGCGCCGTCCATACGAAGGTTGACCTTGATGCGGATGAAGAAGAGCTGAGCGCTGCCTATGAGCGAGCGTTGTCCAGAGCGGAAGGGATGACCGATTATTGGTTAACCTGGTTTGACGAGGAACGCGCCAAGGAGAAGGCGGCATCGCTTCGAACAGAGCGGCAGCGATTAATGGAAGACGACTTGCTGCAAATCGACGTTGAGTCTCTCTCCGGTATCACTTCGCCGTTCTCGAAGGAAGCGTATATGGAGGCCGTCCGCAGTATACAGCGTTATATTGAGCAAGGCGATGTATTTCAAGTTAATTTATCGGTACGGCAAAGCAAGGCGGTTGCGACCTCGCCGGAAGAGCTTTATGAATGGTTACGACTGGTTAATCCGTCACCGTATATGGGCTTTCTGCGCTGTCCCGACTTTCAGCTTGTATCGGCATCGCCGGAGCTGCTGGTTGAGCTTCGCGAGAGCAAGCTTGCTACGAGACCTATTGCGGGTACACGGCGGCGGGGAAGAACGGAAGAGGAAGATCTGCGGCTGGCCGATGAACTTCTCTCGAATGAGAAGGAACGGGCCGAGCATATTATGCTTGTCGATCTGGAACGGAACGATCTCGGACGTATTTCTGCTTATGGTACGGTTAAAGTCGAAGAGCTTATGGTCATTGAACAGTATTCGCATGTCATGCATCTCGTCTCTCAGGTGGAGGGACAATTAGCAAGCGGCAAGGATGCTTACGACGTCATTTCGGCAACTTTTCCAGGTGGTACGATTACCGGCGCGCCGAAAATCCGCACGATGGAAATTATAGAAGAGCTCGAACCGACACGCCGAGGTCCCTATACAGGATCGCTTGGATGGATTGACTACAATGGCGATATGGAATTTAATATAATTATTAGAACAATGACGCTGCAGGACGGGATTGTTCATATTCAAGTCGGAGCGGGTATCGTAATCGATTCTGAGCCGGAGCGCGAATTTAAGGAATCGTTAAACAAGGCGAAGGCGCTATGGAAGGCGATTCAGTACAGCGAACGGTTTGCGGCACACGATCAGGAAGTGGAATCGGATAAAGGAGGAGCCTTAACATGATACTGGTAATCGATAATTATGATTCTTTTACGTACAATTTAGTTCAGTATTTGGGTGAGCTTGGAGAAGAGATTATCGTAAAGCGCAATGACGAGATCGATTTGGCTGGGATAGAGGCTTTAGCGCCGGATCATATATTGATATCGCCAGGCCCTTGCTCGCCGAATGAAGCGGGTATCAGCCTGTCGCTTATTGAGCATTTCAAAGGTAAAATTCCGATTTTTGGCGTTTGCCTAGGCCACCAATCAATCGGACAAGCTTTTGGAGGCGAAGTTGTGCGTGCGGAGAAGCTGATGCATGGCAAAACGTCCGCGATTCATCATAATGAAAAATCGATATTTGCAGGTATGCCGTCCCCATTTACGGCTACACGCTATCATTCTCTCATCGTGCGCCGTGAAACGCTGCCCGATTGCTTGGAAATTACAGCAGAGACGGAAGAGGGAGAAATTATGGCTCTGCGTCATAAGGAGTATCCGATTGAAGGGGTGCAGTTCCACCCTGAATCGATTATAACGGAGCATGGATTGACGATGCTTCGTAATTTCTTGCAAAATCGGACAGGATCAGCACGATGAAAATCGGACTGAACGGCTCCGTTTTGGAAGCGAACGAAGCCGTGATCTCAGTTTATGATCACGGTTTTTTGTACGGGATGGGGTTGTTTGAAACCTTTCGCACGTACGAAGGCAGGCCATATTTATTAGATAGGCATTTGAATCGGTTGCGGATGGGCTGTGAGCAGCTTGGCATCCGGTATTATGCCGATTCCGGACTAATAAGGAGCTGGGTAAACGAGCTTCTTGAGGTGAACGGGCTTAAGGATGGTTATGTGCGCATGACCGTTAGTGCAGGGGAAGCTGAGCTGGGCTTGCCGACCGGCGATTATGATCAGCCGAATGTGTTAATGCTCGTGAAGGCCCTGCCTACAGTTAATGATGCGGTTCATATGCGCGGACGGGAGCTGCGTCTTTTGCAGACGCGGAGGAATACGCCGGAAGGCGATGTCCGCTTTAAGTCTCTCCATTATATGAACAATATTATTGCAAAGCGGGAGCTGCTCGCAAGCGGCGCTTCCCCAAGCGCCGAGGGGCTTATGCTTAGCCGTGAAGGCTGGCTGGCTGAGGGAATTGTCAGCAATTTATTTTTTACGAAGGATAACGTGGTTTACACTCCTGATATTGCTACCGGAATATTACCGGGTATTACCCGCGAGCGGGTGCTTGAGCTGGCGAGGGGGGCGGGCTATCAGACAGAAGAAGGGTATTACGGCTGGGAACAGCTGCAAGCGGCTGATGAGATTTGGCTTACCAATTCTATTCAGGAGCTCGTTCCTGTAACGACTTTATCCGATGCAAGCGGACAGAGCGCAATGATCGGTGACGGTGAAGCTGGAGCGGTGACTAGACAATTACTGACGTTATACAGACAAACGACGACAGCTGACTAGAATATGGAGCTTATCTACCAGCTGCGGCTGTAACAATGAAACAATTCGAAGAAGGATGGCGAGCTAACAGTGGATCAACAACCAAGTTTCCATCAAAGAGCATATAAACTTAGCGGCGGAGCGAATTTGGAGCTAGGCCGCCGCACGTTAATAATGGGTATTTTGAACGCTACTCCCGACTCTTTCTCCGATGGCGGGCGTTATACGAATGTAGATGCAGCCGTTGCTCACGCAAAAGCGATGGTGGAGGATGGCGCTGATATTCTCGATATTGGCGGCGAGTCGACCCGTCCCGGCTTTGAGCCTGTGGAAGTCAAAGAGGAGCTGCGGCGCATTCTCCCCGTTATTCATGCGGTACGTGAAGCCTTGCCGCACATTCCGCTCTCGATCGATACGTACAAAGCGGAGACTGCACGCCAAGCGCTGGAAGCAGGCGCTCACATCATCAATGACATTTGGGGTCTTAAGGGCGACCCCAATATGGCAGCGGTTGCAGCTGAGTACGGCTGTCCGGTCATTATCAACCATAACCGCCACGAACGGGACTATAACGACCTCGTCCCGGATGTGCTCGCTGATCTGCAAAGCAGCGTCAGCATAGCCCGTACAGCCGGCATCGCCGAAGAGCTGATATGGCTGGATCCCGGCATCGGCTTCGCCAAAACCCGTGAAGACAATCTCGAGCTGCTCGGTCGTCTATCGGACCTAACGGCGCTCGGCTATCCGGTGCTTCTCGGCACATCGCGCAAGCGGTTCATCAAGCAGACGCTGAATCTGCCTGTAGAAGAACTCGTAGAGGGGACGGCTGCGACCGTCGCCCTCGGCATCGCGCATGGCTGTCAAATTATGCGGATACATGATGTACGCGCGATCAAACGGACCGCGCTTATGATGGATGCAATCCTATATCGCAGCTAACCTTGCTGCTGAGTGCTTATTTCGCAGCGGAAACCGCGCGGCACAAGGATGGAATTTGATTTTAGATACGCTGCATCGTTAGGAGAAGGATAATAATGGATAACATGATGGTTAAAGGGATGAGGTTTTACGGCTATCACGGCGTCTTTCCCGAAGAAAACAAGCTGGGTCAGCAATATTATGTCGATATTGAGCTGAAGATGGATTTGGAGCAGGCGGCGCAAACGGATGATTTGAACTGCACGGTTAATTATGCGGAAATCCACGCGCTTGCCAAAACGATCGTAGAAGGTCCTCCATTTAAGCTGATAGAAGCTTTAACGGGTCACATTGCATCACAGGTATTGGAAGCTTATACTATGGTAAACGAAGTAACGGTACGAGTAACAAAGCCGCATCCGCCGTTCGATATTCATTTTGACGGAGTAACGGTAGAGCTGCGCAGAAAGCGGGACGCTGATGGACGAACAATTCCCGCGTGACGGATCACAAGCAGTGGCTTACATCGCATTGGGCTCTAACATGGGCAATCGCGAGCAATTGCTGCTAACGGCGATTAATCTCATCGACGAGTACCCGGAAATCGAAGTAATCAAAGTTTCAGGCATGTATGAGACGGATCCGGTAGGCTATACGGAGCAACCGCCATTTCTCAATATGGCATTAGCTGTGCGAACGTCGCTTCCGCCGTTAATGTTGCTGCGGCAGCTGCTTGCTTTCGAGCAGCAACTAGGGAGAGTCCGACAGGTACGTTGGGGACCGAGAACCATTGACCTCGATCTTCTCCTATATGATAATGTCAGAATGGATCAAGAGGAACTGATATTGCCGCATCCGCGCATGATGGAGCGGGCGTTCGTGCTTGTCCCGCTGCATGATGTTATCGATCAATCACACCCGCTGCAGACCGAGGTAAGTTCAGCGTCTAACGCGGCGCTTCTGGATGGAAAGGAAGGCATCACGTTATGGAAAACAATCAATTGGCGCAGCGCGTCAGAGCCTTTCGAAAGCTGAAGGGCTATACTCAGCAGGAGCTGGCCAAGGAGCTTGGCGTGTCGGTAGCTGTTCTCGGCTCATTGGAGCGCGGAACGAGAAAGACAGATCCGAAACTGCTAAGCCATATTGCCAAAACGTTAGGAATCAGCTACGAGGAATTAACGGCTGACGATCGTGAATAATGATTCGTATGCTACGATATATGTACAATAAACAATTAGAAGAGGAGCAAGGAGCGACATGCTGAAAATCGGAGACATCGAGATGAAGAACAGAGTGGTGCTAGCGCCGATGGCAGGCGTGTGCAACCCGGCTTTTCGATTAATTGCCAAGGAATTCGGAACAGGTCTTGTATGCGCGGAGATGGTTAGCGACAAGGCGATTCTGCACGGAAATAAACGGACGCTGGAGATGCTGTTCGTCGACGAGCGGGAGAAACCGCTTAGCCTGCAAATTTTTGGCGGTGACCGGGAGTCGCTTGTCGAAGCGGCCAAGGTCGTCGATCAACAAACGAATGCGGATATTATTGATATTAATATGGGCTGTCCAGTGCCGAAGGTAACAAAGTGCGATGCAGGTGCCCGTTGGCTGCTGGACCCTAATAAGATCTATGAGATGGTCTCGGCAGTTGTCGATGCCGTACAGAAGCCTGTAACGGTGAAAATGCGCATTGGCTGGGATTCCGAGCATGTTTATGCGGTCGAGAATGCACGTGCTGTTGAGCGCGCGGGCGGCAAAGCCGTTAGCGTGCATGGACGTACACGCGAGCAATTGTATACAGGCAAGGCCAATTGGGACATTATAAAGGATGTCAAGGAAGCGGTATCGATTCCCGTAATTGGGAATGGAGACGTTTTCTCTCCAGAGGACGCTAAGCGCCTTCTTGATCATACGGGCTGCGATGGCGTCATGATTGGACGCGGTGCGCTGGGCAACCCTTGGATGCTTTACCGGACGATTCAATATTTGACGAACGGCGAGCTGCTCAGCGATCCAACACCGCGCGAGAAAATAGAGGTTGCCATTTTGCATCTCGATCGGTTAGTGGCACTGAAGAACGAGGCGGTCGCGGTACGCGAGATGCGTAAGCATTTGGCATGGTACTTGAAAGGTCTTCCAGGCGGTGCCCGTGTGAAGGACGTTATTATGGAAGAAACCGGACGCGACCCGATGGTAGCCATATTGGAGAACTACGTAAGATCGCTTGAAGAGGATACGGAATTCCAGCCTGCAAGGACAACCCAAGGCGGAGACGCAAGTTCTGCCGAAGAGGTCGTACACTAAATTTCAAATAGATCGGTTATGCATTTTACCTCGTTTCGCAGCAACCGACACCATTCGACAATAGCCGCTAACAAGCGGCTACTGCTTCAATTACCAGAAATGAAACGGTTTCAATGGGGCGGTTGGCTTTGATTGACATCCAGGGTAACTTTGCAATATAATCGTGCAATATAATCTATAGAACACATCAAGAGCGCTTCAATAACAGTAGGTATGATGATCAAGAAGCGTAATATATTAGGTATCAGTGAATTCATACAAGGTATGAAAAATTAGTCACATGACAGGAGAATCGGAAAGATGAACGATAAGCAAATCATTCTGACTCAAGAAGGGCTGCGAAAGCTCGAAGATGAATTAGAGAACCTAAAGTCGGTTAAGCGTCGTGAAGTTGCCGAGCGTATTAAAGTGGCAATTGGCTATGGTGATATAAGCGAGAACTCGGAGTACGAGGATGCGAAGAATGAGCAAGCATTTATCGAAGGCCGCGTCATTACCCTTGAGAAAATGCTGCGCAACGCGCGTATTATAAATAATGATGATATTGATATTGATACCGTCAGCATCGGTTCGATTGTAACGGTTGAAGATATGGAATATGGCGATACAATGGAATATTCCATTGTAGGCACAGCGGAAGCTGATCCTTTGCAAAATAAGATTTCGAATGAAAGCCCTGTTGGCAAGGCGATTTTGGGCAAGAAAAAAGGCACAATCGTTGAAGTAAGCGTACCAGTGGGCATCATTCAGTACAAAATTCTCGATATTAAAAAATAGGTTTGCTATGTGCGGATCGGAAAGCTTCCTTGTAGGAAGCTTTTTGAACGTTTAAAATATAAGAACGATTATATTTTAATTCTACATGGCTTATCTTTTACCGCAACAATCCGGCGACAGCCGTTTACGCTTGCCGAACGATCAAGGAGATGAAAGAAGTGGAACATGAAAACAATGAGCAGGAGCTAAGCGAGCTTTTGCAAATTCGTAGGGACAAGTTGGATGAGCTTAGAGGGCTGGGTGTCGATCCATTCGGACGTAAATTCGAACGCACGCATAACGCCAAAGCTATCGTACAAGCCTACGAATCAATTAGTAAAGAAGAGTTGGAAGGACAAGCTGTTAAGGTCAGCATTGCAGGCCGTATTATGCAGAAGCGAGGCATGGGTAAAGCAGGCTTCGCTACCATTCAGGATTTGAGCGGCAAGGTTCAAATTTATGTTCGTAAAGACACCGTTGAAGCGCATAAATTCGCTGCATTCGATTTACTCGATATCGGTGATATTGTCGGTGTGCATGGCGTTGTATTCAAGACGAATACAGGTGAAGTATCGGTCAAAGCGCATGATATCGAAGTGTTGACCAAATCACTTCTTCCATTGCCCGATAAATATCATGGTTTGAAGGATGTAGAGCTTCGCTACCGTCAGCGCTACGTTGATCTTATCGTGAATCCAGATGTACAACAAACCTTTATTACCAGGTCGAAAATTATCCAATCCATGCGCCGTTATTTGGATTCACGCGGCTACCTGGAAGTAGAGACGCCAACTCTGCATTCTATCGCGGGCGGCGCGGCGGCGCGTCCATTCGAAACGCATCATAATGCACTAGATATGCAGCTCTATATGCGTATTGCTATCGAGCTTCATTTGAAACGGTTGATTGTGGGCGGATTGGAGAAAGTTTATGAAATTGGCCGCGTATACCGGAATGAAGGAATTTCGACACGCCACAATCCGGAATTTACAATGATTGAGCTGTATGAGGCCTATGCCGATTACAAGGATATTATGGCTTTGACTGAAAATGTCATCGCGCATATCGCGCAAGAAGTTCTAGGCACAACTAAAATTACCTACCAAGGCCAAGAAATTGATCTGACTCCTCAGTGGCGCCGAGTTTCCATGGTCGAGCTGGTCAAAGAAACGACGGGCGTTGATTTCGGCGTGGAGATGAGTGATGAGGAAGCACATCGTTTGGCGAAAGAGCACAATGTTGCCGTCGATCCGCATATGACATTCGGCCACATTCTGAACGCTTTCTTCGAGCAGTTCGGCGAGCACACGCTTATTCAGCCGACGTTCGTAACCGGACACCCTGTTGCGATTTCGCCGCTTGCTAAGAAGAGCGAAGCAGATCCGCGTTTCACGGATCGTTTCGAGCTATTTATCGTAGCGCGCGAGCATGCCAACGCCTTTACCGAGCTGAATGATCCGATCGACCAACGTGAGCGTTTCGAGTCACAGCTTGTTGAACGTGAGCATGGAAACGATGAGGCGCATGAAATGGATGAAGACTTCATCCGCGCTCTAGAATACGGCATGCCGCCAACGGGCGGGCTCGGAATCGGTATCGACCGGTTGATCATGCTTCTTACGGATGCGCCTTCGATCCGCGACGTACTGTTGTTCCCGCATATGAGAGATCAACGCTCCGCCGAATAAGCTTGAAATAACAGAACCGTTTGGCTATTAGCTGCCAGCGGTTCTTTTTATTTATATAAGAAGGCATATTAAAATAATCCTTTTTTTATGTAAAAGTATGGTGAAACCGGTTCTGCCTGTCTAAAATCGAGCATTTGCAGCACCAAACCTTAAAATCTGTCAAAATATGCTTATTTTTTCACAGTCTCTATTGAATTGACAGCATCATATGTTAAAATGGGGCAATAAAGTGAAACGCGATAACGGCAAACCTGTCGAAAGGTAGGGACGCAAAGCTAAAGGGCCTTCCGAAGGATGGCAGCCAGTTACCGAATGGACAAGCTTTTTTTTGTTTATATGCGAGTATGGAGCTCTTTAAAGCTTCACACGATAACGGCAAACCTATCGAAAGGTAGGGACGCAAAGCTAGAGGGCCTTCCGAAGGATGGCAGCCAGCTGCCGAAGGGAGTTTTTTTCATTCATATACTTATATGGTTAATCGCGGCTTTTGTTCTTTTTGCATCATTCAATGTCACTGCAGCGCAAGCAAGCGATGCCGGTACAGCTGCTTGGTTAAGTACGAGCAACCTCGATAAAGGCGTTATCGCCGTACAGTACACAGTGAATGCCAAGGTTAAAACAAAGCTTATGATTGCGAAAGGCCAGACCAAATACACGTATAACCTGACTGCTGGGAAAACGGGGGAGAAGTTCCCGTTGCAGCTCGGGAACGGTGAATATACAATCTCGGTGCTTGAGAATACGGCAGGCAGCAAATACAAACTGGTTAAGAAAGAAACAATAATGCTCAGCTTGAAAGATAGCAAAGTCGTTTATTTGAATTCGATTCAGAATATCGAATGGACAAGAACGAGCAGTGCAATCATCAAAGCAAAGGAATTAACGAAAAACAAAAAGACGGATAACGAGAAAGTAAAAGCGATCTATGATTACATCATTACTAACATTAATTACGATAATCAACTAGCGGCTAATCTATCGGTGGACTACCTGCCTAATATCGACCGCACATTCAAAACGAAGAAAGACATTTGCTACGGCTATGCATCCTTGTTTGCCGGAATGCTTCGGAGCTTGGATATTCCTACTAAACTAGTTATGGGGAAATCGACTTATGTAGATATTTACCATGCTTGGAACGAGGTTTACTTGGATGGCAGATGGGTTACGATTGATACGACTGTCGATGCTGGTTTGAAGAAGAGCAAGAAGAAGTTTGAGCTTATCAAAGATGCAGCGAAATATACAGCAACAAAACAATATTAATATGTAGTAGATTAACGGGCTTGCGTATACGCAGAGCCCGTTTTTTTATATTTTGCTTCAATAAATAGGCCTGAATATGTTGAGCTTTATCAAGTAAAAACAAGGCGCAGGTGTTTATCAAAAACTTTTGAATAATTTTATAAAAAAGTACTTGCAATCATATAGTCATACATGATATATTATCTAGGTCGCCAACGAGACACACGGCCGACACGAAAGAAAAGATTGTTCTTTGAAAACTGAACAACGAGTGAAACTGCCTCGCAAATCCTTCGGGATAAGCGAAAAAGCGATAACAAGTAATGAGCAAGTCAAACACCAATTTGGAGAGTTTGATCCTGGCTCAGGACGAACGCTGGCGGCGT
>NZ_JBWDNW010000048.1:0-7964 GCF_056269405.1 Paenibacillus sp. J2L1-98
AACGAACGGTTACAAGCAAAACTAAACGGCCTCAGTCCGATGGAATTTAGGACCAAGGCCGCTTAATTGATTTTTGTTATTTGTACTGTCTACTTGACGGGGTTCAGTTCACGTCCATGGCTGCCGCTTTTTCTATTTTTTTGAGTCAGTCTAATACTTATTTTACGAAATCTGACGGATTTATAAGTCCAATTGCCGTGTGTTATCTACACATCCAGTCTAATACTTTATTTGCCTTAAACACTATCTCAATTGCTTCCTCCCACTGCCAATCCGATGTGTAACATAGTCTACAACGTCGGGCGAATCGGCAGACTGCCTTGGTTCTTCGCGATTAGCAATCTTCAGCGTTTTTCTAACAACTGACCCGGCTGCGTATTTCAAAACATCGTCAAGGGTTATGTGATCGATTTCAGCTGTCCGAGCGTTATGGAGGTATACCAGTGTCTCCATTCCAGAGACCACTTTCGGTGAGAGATGGACAAGCATAGGCTGCTTTTCACGCTTACCAAATAAAACATCCCCAAGCCATGACATCTAAACCTGCCTCCCACGTCTTAACGTATTCATGTCCTGCTGATAGGTAAAATGTCCACGGCGCATATCTCGTTTGTATTTATTATTAATCCGTTTAATGAATTCTGCGCTATCCAGAGCATATTCAATGGCTTCGGTATAAAACAAATTCAGCGAGATATTATGTCGGAAGCTAAGCGCATCTATCTCACTGTGCGTCACCTCATCGATCCTGAGCGTCACACGATGCTTTTTATCAACTCTTTCAACCCTCTCCTTCATTACGTATCAGCCTCTCCATTAATTAATTATCTTGGCAGTCATGACGTCATGACATCGGGTTTAGGGTGGTCGGAGGGAGGCTTCTTGAGGGAGGTGCCTCAGCCTCCGCCCTTCCCTGTCCTACTATACAAAGTCCCCTACACTGAACGCCAAGGCATCACTGGTCTCAATTGCGCGCGGAGAGGAATTCGACAGCGCGCTTGGTGCTGTTGCATGGAAAGCCTGATCGATATCTCGTTGAATGAGTCTCTTCATATAAGCCGATTGATTCTTCCTTTCGATCACACGCTGATACAGCTCCTTTTGATCCGGATCAGCGATGTTAAAGACGACCTGTACGCGCTTTTTAATGAGCTCACCCATAGATCTTTCTCGCGATCATGTAAAAGGCTTTAACGTTCGAGAAGAATGGATCTGGCTCAAGTAATTGGCAATGCGGAAAGAATTCTTCCTGCAGGTAAGGAAGGATCGCCGGTGCCCCACCCCCGCATAGATAGACTGCATCTCCCTTCCCCCACTTCCTATTAACGGACTTCGTGCCAATTTGCCTTGCAAATGCTGCAACCTGCAGGTTGCTCTTGCTCTCCATTCCTTCCGCGAATGTGAAGCTGCTCTTATTTATGTATTGCCGATCTTTGAGAGTCGCGTAATTAACGCTGCCGCTACCGATATCGATCACGCGGACGATTCCCGTCCCCGGGGCTAGGAGCCCCGCTGCCGCACCTTCGGGTGATATTTCGCACTGACGAATGACGATGGTTTTGCGAATTCCGTTTACAATCAGATCGTGCCGGCGCTGTAGCATGTTTTTTATTGCAGTCTTCTCCTCTTCTGTATGAGTTGCGATAGGCTGGCCGACAACAATGTTGAACTCTATCCCTACCCCGAACTGATGCAATGCAATCAATATCCGGAGCAATGCGTCAAAGTGAGCCTTGGAGTCGTCTTTTCTGCTCTCAGCATACTCGCTCTCGTCTTCGGCCAGCGTGCCTGCAAAGCCGCACTTCCCTTCGTACTCCCACTCGAAATCAAACGGCTTCCTCTGCCCTTTCAGATTCCGCTCAAGCTCATTGATACCGATTGCCGAAGGAAATTTAATGAGCTGCTTTCCGTCATAAAATTTCGTGTTTCTATTCCCCGCGTCGATGGCTGCATACATCTTATCTTCGCCTCCTTTTGTGTGTACCCAGGTGCGCACGTTTATAGCTGCGCTTGCCGTTGTGTGTACCTAGTTACATACCTACTCACTATCGCTTGTCCACTATTCCCGAAATCGGAAAATAACGTTTAGTAATCGGGAAATTTGTTCATGCTGTTAATGTTCATGCTGATAGGAGACAAAGAAAAAGGAGGAGAAAGAACAATGTTTGGACTGGGAAAGAAACGCACCAAACTAGGTCAGTGGTTAGATCGTAAAGGGATAAAACAGGAGTGGGTAGCAGAACAAGGGGGCGTGGGAAGAACTACAGTTTCGAATGCTTGTGGGGATGACCAATATATTCCAAGCGGGTCGTCAATGAAAAAAATAATAAAAGCCCTACGGGAAATAGATCCTTCAATTCGAGCTGATCAATTTTGGGATATATGAAGCCATTGATTAAGAGCAGCCGGAGGATGTTAACGGAACATGTAGTGCGAATTAATGATAGGAGCACCAAAATGTTTCAATCTATTTCATAAAGCTACCTCCCTCGGCTCGTTCTAACATATAAAACCTTAAGGAGAGAATATATTCCAACAGCCATGGCTAACAGCAGGATCGTTTTCACTGTAGCATCATCTATAAAGTTAAATAGAACTGATGTTATAGAAACAGCAGAAAGACCTGCTATTACCATGAACACAGAGCTTACAATTAAATTAATAATCATCTTTAATAGCAGGTCTAACATCTTCAGACCACCTCTACTTAGAATTCAAAGGATAATTTAATGGAGAGCATCCACTTCTCGAACCTTGAACTCGTTAGCAGACTTTCACAACTAAATTACTCCAATATGACGGTACTTTGGGTATGTGCTTTCAACGACCGAGCCACCTCAGTTCATAACAGCAGCTAGCTAATTATTTCTCTGAAATAGCTTGTGACAGCGCACGAACCAAGTTGAGGAGTGAAGACAAAGTATTAGTGTCCGTCATGCTACCATTCGGCCCGATCATCTTACTGACGTACGGAACGGCAAGCGAAGCTTCGTCCGGGATAGCAGCGCTCATCATCTTTAGAGTCAGTATCAGCGATTGTAATGCTACTGCACCACCATCCGGATGTGGGGATGCGCTTATAACTACTGTCGGCATGTTCATGAACTCTCCCGAAGAAACGACCCAGTCCAGCGCGTTCTTGAGCGATCCTGGCACTCCTCGTGCATATTCCGGTGTGCAGATCACGATCCCATCCGCCGAACGCAGCACTTCCCGCCATTCACGCACCACCCCATGCAATTGGGCTTCGTCAACGTCTAGTTATGGACTGAAATGTGGTAAAGTCGAGAGCCCTTCATACATACGAAATTCCATACCGGCAGGCAACATTCCTCCGATCGACGAAAGCAACCAAGTATTCGACGATTGCTTGCGCAGACTTCCGGATATGCCAAGCACTACAAGACTTTTACGCTCCATTTGGTTCACCACCGTTCATTCGATATCTATAGTATAAACCCTATGAATGGGGCCGTATATTTTAGCTTGCGCTATGCTGCCCGATAATTGAGTAGGCTCATCCGGCAGCCTGTCATTCATCGTACCCGTTAGCGTAATTTGTTTCTAATTTTTCTCTTGCTCTTTTGCGAGTAACTTTCGATATATTTTAAAAAATATTTCTGCTTCTTGAATAATACCCAACTTTGTCAGAACAACGCCCTTGTTGTAGTAATAATCTAAATCACTTGGATTTATCACAATAGCCTTTTCAAAATGTTGCAACGCTTCGTTATACAACTTTTGGTCATACAGAAGGTTACCCAAATTGTAGTGAGCCTCGTCCTTTTCGGGGTCAATCTCAATACATTTTTTGTAGCTTTCAATTGCGGCATTATCTAATTTGAGTTCCTTCAATACAATTGCTTTATTAAAATGAGCAGATGAATGGTTAGGTTTTGCTTCTATTGCTTTATCGTAAGCTGTTAATGATTCTCTGTACTTCTTTAGCTTCTTAAGTTCATTAGCTTTGTTAAAGTACGCTGAGCTAAAAAGTGGGTCTAGCTGTATGACCTGTTCATACAAAGCAATTGCTTCAATAGACTTTCCCTGACACGACAAAGAATTAGCCTTATTATAAATACAATCAGGTTTATTAGGTTCGATTTCTAATGCATTGTCGAAAAAAATAACGGCTTCATCATGACGTTCTAGTTCAGCTAGTGTATTCGCTATGTTGAAATATATCGTTGCATTGTTTGGATACAAATGTAACGCTTGTTGAAAGTACGGAATTGCTTCTTCAAATTTTGCTTGCTGGGCTAATTTTATACCTTCACTGTTTAATTGGATTGCTTGTTGTATTTGAATATCCATCTATAACTCACTCCGTTATAAATTCGCTCTACCTAATGTTTCGCTAAGGCTTGGTTTTATTAGTGTACCATTTCGTTAGTTGAATAATGGTTCGGTTTCTATCCTAAACTGAATCCATTCGATACCTGTAACTTTTGTTTTAGTGGTTAGTCCACTAAATTCCCAAATTCCCGATTCCGAATTGGAAGGACCAGTAACCTGCCATTCATCAGCCAATTTGTGAGCAATTACTAGGGTTGAGAAAACGGCATAAGAAATATCGTCCTTATTTAAGGATGTGCTAAAACCAACATCATATAAAGCCGAATCCTTCCAATAACGTTTACAGGATAAAAGGTCAGCATTCGTCTCACAAATCTCTTCAAATTTTGAGAGTAATCTCCGAGCCTTTTCCTCTGTATTCGCTTTGAAAAAAGCATGCCAATGAATGTTTTTATACATTTAGATACCCCAATCATTGAATAAGATGCGATGGTGACTTAACAATTCAGCCTGTTGTCATTGAACCATCGTACCCGTTAGCTTAACGATTCAGTAATAAAAAATCCATGTGGATAGTTCTCGTCATCTTCCTTATCTACATCAGGGTACCGATTAAAGACTGATTGAAAATCATCGTGTTTGATCAGATGGTCGATAAGTTGTTCAATTCTCTGACTGCTTAAAACATCAATTAATACCATGTCGCTGGACCAAAAATATGAACCATTCATACATTCACCGGTTTGTATATTCTTTTGCCTTAACGTCTCGATATTTTTGTAAGTGAAAAAGCTTGCAATCCATTTCGAACGATCCGGAAAGACAACAATAACATCGGTATTTTCATCGTCACAATCCCATGAGCCAACTGGCCATATTTCAGCTTCTATCCATACATGACGCTTCGAATAGTTCATGCTTGTCTCCTCTAAATATGTTGCATTTTGAGCTATCGTACCCGTTAGTTGAAGGCCAACTACCTCTTTTTTTTCTTATAAACTTGAATGAAATATAGAATAGTAGATGAAATTATGATCCAAAGAATAGCTCCTATAAAACTAAACGTAGACCCGTTCTTATGGAAAGTTACGATGCTCAGGACCTCAGTGTTCATAAGATAGCCCAGAAAATAAAGTACCAAAAGAGTTCCCAAAAATACTAAAAGTGTTAGCCTCTTATCATTCATCGAACTTTTACCCCCCAAAATGAATATAACATATCCATTTGTTCTCTCCTACGTTATCCTGCCAGTTAGTTGAACAAAGGGCTGCCATGTAGAGACCGCTGCAAAAGTCCATTTTTTTCAGAACACCAAATGAGTTTAAAAAAAAGAGCCTCTAGAATCGCTTCTAAAGCTCGTTTCGCGTTTAGGGAGACATATTTGACCCTCTAAATTCTTTCGTTTTTCCAAAAACACTACTTTTGCAGCGGTCTCCATGTAGCAGCCCTTTCTTTTTGAACTATCGTACCCGTTAGCCATCCATGCCACTCACGCGGCACCACAGATTATGGAAGTAATTGCGTTATTCCATGGGAGCTTAACGATTCATTCGAATTTGAATCAATTTAATACTGCATTCTTTGTTGTGAGGATTCTATAATCCATTCGTTTAAACCAACACTACTTACAAATATGTCATTACCTATTTTGATAATGGGAAACATCTTACCCGTATAAGAGCCACTTGTTTTAAGAATTGTTTCTTCAAAACTAATAATAGCTCTTACTTGAGATTCAGATATATTTAGGTAATCAGCTGTTTCTTGGATTGTCATTAGGGGGGGATTTGGGTTTTCCTTTTCAATTGTTTCGCTTGATGATGATTGATTTCCGCTTATGATAAGGCAACCTGTGATGAATGCAATTCCTAAAAATACAGAACAGATAATATTACTCAAATTAGAATTCTTCAACGAAATTTCCCTCCAAATAAAAATAAACTTATCATGACACGCAAACAGATATGCTTAATTTTAACATAATTGGAACTATACTGCCTGTTAGTTCAATAAAAAGAGCAGGTATCGCAGCGCCTGCTCATCATGTGTGTTATTCCACTATCGTCTCCCGTTAGCGTAACGATTGGTGGGCTATTAGCACCGTCTCTAAAACGAATAATATACCTCTTTCCCTTCAAGAAAATCTCGACAAAGCGTGTTACATATTTTTGAAGCGTGCTCTTTTATCCAGCCGTTCTTCTCAGAATCATTAATAAAAAATACATAACTAATGAAAATATCCATAAATATTTGTCCTTCAATATACCGAATCTCATCAAATGAACAGCTTGTTTTAGACGCATAACCATCCAAAAACGTTTTTCTCAACTCACTTTTTAGCATTGAAGATGCACTGCCCAAATCAAACAAGTAGTATCCGTAACCAAATAAGCAATAATCTATTAAGGAAGGATTTTGTTCTGACACAATGACATTCCCCAGTTGAAAATCAGCATGAATGTATCCCCAGGAGTTTTCCCTAGAGTCCAGTTCTGCTAACTGTTCTTTTACTATGGATAGAACGCTATTAATAACATCATAATCCTCTTGATTGAGGACAGCATTGTTTGTACCCTGTCGAAGTTCTGTTAACGCTTCATCAATCCTTTTCGCGTTGTAGACTGGTCTATGTAACTCCAATGGCATTAGAGTTTGTGAAAATTCATGTAAACTGGCGAGATTTTCTCCTAATCTATAGATAATTTGGTCTATGTTGTCTTCGTTTAGGGTAAGAGTCGAGCCTTCGATCCATTCTAGAAGAGTTGCAAAACTGGTACCAAATTGATCAGAAATATATTCAGTAACCAATTCACCTTCTTGATTTACAACAGGTCTCTGAACTTTCAGTATGTTTTTTTGATCTATTTCTCGAAGAAAAACCATTTCTGACAGTAATCCATCTCGAGTATGTTGTAAGCCTGAAAGCCCGTCAGATATTGGTTTATGTATACGTAACAAGTACTTCCTGTTATCAGGTTTGTTTGTCACTCTAAATGTAATATTTTCATTATGTCTAATGAATTCAATGATCGGCTCGATGAACGAATAGTGCAATAATACTTTCTCAGCTTCAATTATCACAACATTATCCTCCTCCAGGTCTAGAACATCCTTAATATTGTAACAGTTGCTCGTTGTGTTTTGTTATAATAAATAACTATATTTAAATTTTATTGAATGCCTGTTAGTTGAGAAGACGGCAGCCACTTCACCGGCTGCCGTCTCTTCGTGCTTATTGAGCTATCGTACCCGTTAGCTTAATCAACCCACTCTTTCCAGAAGGACCATTCACCACCGTCAAGTTTAAAAAGTGATTTGCATTGCTTACATCTTAAAATTGCACCAGAAGGACATTTGGGGTTATCTATATATAATTTGGGTACGCACTTCTCGTATCCGCATTTAGGACAAACTTGGCGCATATCTTTTCGGGTTTTCATAATATAACTCCTTGTCGTGGGTTTGTTCTTATTTTACATTTTAACATTCCATTCAGTATCCTGCCCGATAGTTCAGCAGGCTGCCGAACGGTTTTCGGCTGTTCGAAGAGGGGGAGAGACTTCATGAAGGAAAGGCTTCTGGAGGCCCGAGGATCTGCGTCCGGCCTTATCACCAAATCGCGGGTGTAAAAAAGGCCGCAGGGCGATCCCGCGGCCGATCATTAAGTT
>NZ_JBWDNW010000025.1:0-90331 GCF_056269405.1 Paenibacillus sp. J2L1-98
GTGTTTGACTTGCTCATTACTTGTTATCGCTTTTTCGCTTATCCCGAAGGATTTGCGAGGCAGTTATTACTCGTTGTTCAGTTTTCAAAGAGCAATCTATTCTTTCGTTTGATTCTCTTGTTTTGCTTGTCGTCCGCGTGTTTCTCTCGGCCGGAATTAGAATATACCATGTATCAGTCTAGTATTGCAAGTGTTTTTTAAAAATAATTTTAGCCACCCTTCTTTCACTAGCCTTACGTCATAAAATTAACCTTCCTTCTTCACAAGACTATTACCAGTAGAGTCGCAATTATGATCGTACATATAAGCACTGAAAATATGAGCAAGCATTAGCAATTATAAATAGAATAGACTGTGAAAATGCCTGATTCCGCGGCCTCAGGTCATTTTCACATCGTTCAAGCTTCTTCGTATCCGGGAATAAAATGAATAACGTCGGGGTCTATCTATTCGGTAAATCGGACCCACAATCGAAGCCTAGTAACATATCCCCTCATCATTATGAAGTTTTATAGCGTTCAAACTGTTGAATTTGTAAAATTTCAGGTAACTCAAGAAGACAGCCGGCATCCGACGATGATTGCGCCCACTCAAGCAGCGCTTCATATTGATTTTGGCTAGTTATTCCGCCCAGCCATATTTGCTTCTGTGGCGTTAAAATAGAAATGACATTTGTTAAGTCGCATGGCCCCAAACAACCGCTAATCGTCAGTTGAATCGTTCGCAGCAGCCCTCCCTGTTTCCAGTTGTTCTTTAACCATTCTTCAGGAATGGCTGGTTTCCCTTTATCCGTTCGACCGCAACAGCAGCCCGAGCAAATGATAACCTGGCCTAAAACTTGGCGCTTTGTATTAATGGTTTGGCTTAACATCTTCGCGGCCCCCCTTTCTTTCGGCATTGTGCATTTTGATTTTAATCCGTTATATGAACTCTCTTTCTAGAATCGAGAAGTATATTCACAACCATGTTGTTTTTTCGGTAAAAGACGTTCGCTTCGTAATTGGTGTTTCAGATGAGGAATAGCCGATAAAAATCGTTCCAATTACCTTTTTATTTTCCGGGCTTCCAATAAAACGGTTCAGCCTCTCATCGCGTACAAGCCCGACTCCTCTCGTTCGCCATACAAAGCCGAGTCCGAGCTCTTTTGCCGCAAGCCACATGGAATGTATGGAACAGCAAACGGCATACTCATTATCTTCAGATGATGCTTCGTCGCCGGGAATGATATCAGAAGTCACGACGATGATAAGCGGTGTGTTTTTCAAGACTGTAAGTGACTCATTAACTAAATTCGGTTTTGTAGGAAACCTTTCTTCCAAATATTCCAGCGCCATATTCTGATATCGCTGCTTGGCCTCTCCGCGGATAACATAGTAATGCCATGGTTCGCGCAAACGGTCATTTGGTGCCCAGGTAGCTGCTTCAAGTAATTTAGCGATTTTGTCCTCTTCTACTTCGTGAGGTTCATAATTGCGTACTGCCCTGCGGCTTTTCAATGTTTCAATGATAGACATCACACGTCACTCCTCCTTTATTTGGTTGAAATTCTATAAATGTCTGAATCTATTAATATTCAATGCCTAATACTGCTGGAACGCCTTCATTGTAATAGTGCTTTACAACCTGTACTTCTGAAGCCAAATCAGCTTTTTCGATAATCTCACTTTTAGCGTTTCTGCCAGTCAGGACGAGATGCAAGTAGGCGGGCCGCTTTTCTATCAGCTCTATTACTTCATTAAGAGGGAGAACATCATCGATTGGGAACTTTTCAATGGCGAGAGCATTATTGATCTCATCCAGAATTACAACATCCCAGTCACCGTTCATTACTTCTTGTTTCGCAGTCGTCCAAGCTGTTTGCAGAGCGTCCCGGTGTTCTTCCGGCGTTTTTGTCCAGGTGAATCCTACACCCAACTGCCGTATATCCACACCTAATTTAGATAGCGCTATTTGCTCACCGTATGTACGCTGCGGCGATTTGATAAATTGCAAAATAAGTACTTTAAAGCCCCGTCCTACAGCACGAACGGCGAGCCCGAGAGAAGCGGTTGTTTTGCCTTTGCCGTCACCTGTATAAACAAGAGTATATCCCTTACGTTTCTTTCTTCTCTCCGCCTGTTCCATCAGCCAAACCTCTTTTCCTGCGATATTCACCGCAATATGAGATGAAACGGTCAACCACTTTCGGGTTCGAAGCAAAATGAACATGCGTATAGCCGGCCATTAGATTGTCAGCATGATATCCCTCTTGCCCAGCGCCGCGCAGCCCTTTCGTTTCATATACATACGGATAATTTTCCTGATCTGTCGTTAATGTAGAATAATGAAATTCATGCCCTCTAATGACTTCTTCTTGTTCCATAAGAATACAGTCGCTTAAAGCCTTTGCTTCCCGATACCCCAGTGCGGCCAGCTTATTTTGCATTTTCACGTCCGCCGGGATCACCCCCGCCATTTCATGCTTATTTCCTGCACGGTCCGTAATCGAACGGGTAAGATACATATAACCTCCACACTCTGCAAAAACGGGAAGGCCCCCGCCAATACGCGCTTTCAAATCTGCTTTGACATGTACATGTGAAGCAAGCTCCGCTGCGAATTCTTCCGGAAAACCGCCGCCGATATAAAGCCCATCCGCAGCATTAGGCACCTGCTCACCCGCCAATGGACTAAAGCAGATGAGTTTGGCACCTTTTTGCTCCAACAGTTCAAGGTTTTCGGGATAATAAAAATTAAACGCAGCATCACGCGCAATAGCAATTGTCGGACCGTCACTCAGATTGGGTGAGCCCATGGTAAACAACCGCTTCTCCGGCCAGCTTAATTCAGTGACTTCCTCCGCCAGTGAAACGATTGCTTCGAGATCTATTCCCTTTTCTATCAAATCAGCAGCATGATCTAAAAATGGGGTTAATTCACCGCGTTCGATCGCGGGAATCAAACCGAGATGCCGTTCAGGAATCTCTAACTGCTCATCGCGTCCCAGCCAACCGATAACAGGAATTTTGCACTCCTGCTCAATAGCTGATTTGACAATCTTATAGTGTCCTTGGCTGCCGCATTTGTTGACGATCACCGCGGCAATGCGAACCCGCTCGTCCAGCTTTTGATAGCCGAGTACAACAGCCGCTGCGCTGCGCGCCATGCTTTGCGCATTAACGATCAATATAACGGGGCTATGAAGAAGCTGAGCGATTTCCGCCGTGGAACCGGTATTCGCTAAAGGATTTTTGCCGTCGTAAAGACCCATTACCCCTTCGATTACAGAGATATCTGCCCCCTCAGAGCCTCTGAGGAAAATTTCCCGCATCGTATCAGGAGACAGCATCCACGTGTCTAGATTCCGCGATTTTCTGCCGGTAACAGCTGTATGATAGGTAGGATCAATGTAGTCCGGTCCGCATTTAAAGCCTTGCACGCTCAATCCGCGGCGTTTCAAAGCCCCCATCAGACCAATCGTTATCGTTGTTTTACCAACTCCGCTGCCTGTTCCTGCAATGACAATCCTGTTTCTTCCGGCATTCATAGTGTTACCTCAGCATTAACGCTGTTCGGAATGCGGGCAACCGAGATCGTTACATTTCCGCTTTTCCGCTTTTCCAACAGCCAATTTGACGCCCCTGATGAAAGCAATGCGGCAGGCTCGCTCACACCATATGCGCCGGTATATTTATACACCGTGTCAGATGGATTTTTTATCTGCACCTGATTTAACTCTTCCGGTGTATAAGTGTCTAACTTCCATTTAAACTTCCCGCAAACTTCAAGCAATCCTTGCTCATCTTTCTTAAGATCAATTGTGGCCACATTGCGTACACTTTTGATCGATAACTGAAGCTCAGACAGCGTTTCCGCTATCGTTTGCTCAATTTCCTCGGCCAGCGTTCCACGGTTGCAGCCAATACCGAGCACAATCGTTTTCGGACGATACAAAACGCCATTGTGAAGAAGTGCCGAGACTTCTTGCGCATTTAATAAACGATCCGTTACGACTAACGCCGCATCAAAGTCCGTTTGCATCGCTTCGCTTGTGCTTGTATAGGTGCGGATATGCGAAGGAAGAGGCCTGTCATAAGTCCACCAGTTCGTCTCGCCTGCTTCTTGTACGACAACAACCCGTTCTTCGTTTACAACGGAAGCACTTACGGGCGTCGCTCTGTCAAAACTCTCAATCTCCCAACCGAAAGCGCGGCCGAACAAATCTACCGGTATCGTCTGCTGCACATCGGAAGCCGTCGTAATGACGGGGCGTGCTCCGATTACCTTGGCCACTTCACGTGTCAGCTCGTTCGCTCCCCCAAGATGGCCTGATAGAACACTAATGACATGCTCACCGCGGTCATCAATGACGACGACAGCAGGGTCTTTCTTCTTATCCTCCAAAATCGGCGCAATCATTCGGACGACGGCTCCAAGGGAAATAATGATAATTAGTCCGCTGTATCTTTTGAATAAATCCGGCAGTATCAGCTTCACAGAGCCCTCGAACAGTTGATATCCCTTTTCCTGCTCGTCGCCTCTTGCAAATTTACTCATATAGTAGAGATCGGTTCCCGGAAAATGATCAGCCAGATTGCGGGCTATTTCAACTCCATGCTTTGTAATAGCCACGGTGACAAACGGCTTAGTCATTGGTGACAACCCCTTTTCTATACCCGTGAGTAAACGACTTATCATACAGCTTGGAACGATGTTCATCACGATCTACCAATGTAGGGTCAAGCGCCCAGCCTGCCAAAATCATGGCGTGCATACGGATACCGGCCACTCGCAAATCCTGATCGAGGTTTTTAAGCGTTGTGCGTACGATTTTCTGATCAGGCCATGTCGCTCTTTGAACGACAGCTACCGGAGTGTCCTCTGACCAACCGGCAGCAAGAAATTCTTTCACGACTTTCTTGGCGAGTGTGGCGCTTAGGAAGAGAGCGACGGTACAATGATGCGAAGCAAGATCGCGAAGCTTTTCCCTCTCAGGAACCGGCGTTCTCCCTTCAGCACGGGTTAAGATGACCGTCTGGGTTAAATCGGGAACCGTTAATTCGGCACCGAGTGCTGCCGCCGACGCAAATACCGAACTGACTCCGGGAATAATCTCATAGGAGATGCCGCGTTGTTTAAGCAGAACCATTTGCTCCAAAATAGCTCCGTACATGGACGGATCGCCTGTGTGAACCCGCGCAACGCTTTTTCCTTCTGCTACAGCTTTCTCCATAATGACAACCATTTCTTCCAAATCCATACCGGAGCTTTGGAGCACATGTGCATGCTCGCCGGCACGAGAAATAAGTTCTTCATTCACAAGCGAATCCGTGTATAGGACAACGTCTGCTTGCTGTATAATTTTCAAGCCCTTAACCGTTATGAGATCAGGATCTCCCGGACCGGCACCAACAATATAAACCTTCGCTTCCATTTCCATTATTTTCTCACCGCCATCAGTGTTAAATATTCAAGATCCTGGCCCTTTAACTCGCGAACGTTACGCCAGACCAGCTCATGGGGAGAGGTCACTTTGGTAACAACGGAAGCCCGGTCTATAAGCTCGAGTTCCTCTAATATATCGATCATCATGTCCATAACCTTAGCAACCTTAATAAAAATAACCGCATCATGCTCTACAATGGATTTCTTCATCGCTTCACGATCCTCCGTTGCAGGTATGATCGCAACTTGATCATCGCCGTCAGCCAAATGAATCCCGAGACGCGCTGCCGCTCCGAGGAAAGAAGAAATTCCCGGAACAGAACGAATCGGCACTTCCGGGTGCAGCTCTTGCATGAGACGAGCCATATGAATGAAGGTACTGTACAGGTTCGGATCTCCTTCCGTGACAAACACGACATCACGGCCTTCCTTCAATTGCTCAAAGCAAAGGGATACGGTCTTGTTCCATTCCCTGTCCAGCGCCGCTTTATCTTTGGTCATCGGAAAAACAAGGCCCAGCATCACTTTCTCGCTGGTATTCACATAAAGCTCAACAATTTCTAATGCGTACGATTTGCCTCCCATGCGCTTCTTCGGATAAGCAATTACCGGACATTCTTTCATCAAACGAAAGGCTTTGACAGTAATCAGTTCCGGATCTCCGGGACCTACACCGACACCATATAAGGTTCCAACCTTAACCGCTGTTGTTGTCATAATTATTCCTGCTCCTTTCCGGAAATGTGATCGGACCCGCGAAAACCGACGATAACATAGATCGGATTAAGCCCCTCGAACCGGGTCATATCAAGGATTGGTTTGCTTCTGGCGATCTGCACGAGCGATATACGCACGGTAAATCCTTCCTCAATCAGCGCTTGCTGGCTCGCCGACAACGTTTCGATTGTCGCCGCATTGATCACAATACGACCGCCTTCTTTAAGCCGGGTACAGCATATATGGATAAGTTCACGCAATTCTCCCCCGCTGCCGCCGATAAAAACGGCATCCGGATCAGGCAGATTATCCAATCCATCAGGAGCCTTTGCATGGATCGCAGTAAAATCAGTGCGAAACTTTTTACGGTTCGCTTCAATATTCGTCATGTCCCCCTCATTTTTTTCAAGGGCAAACACTTGGCCGTAAGGTGCCAACCTCGTAGATTCGACAGCGACTGAACCCGATCCGGCGCCAATATCCCATACCACGCTATCACTTTTCAATTTCATCTCGCACAAACTGAGTACTCGAACTTCCTTTTTGGTAATTAAGCCTTTTTCGGGTTTTCGTTGATGGAATTGCTCATCTTCTATACCAAACCCTCTAAGCGGTTCAGGAGCGTCAGGCTTCCGCCTTAGAATCACGACATTCAAAGGCGAGAATTCCGCATGAAGCATATCCTCCAAAGTCCAAAAACCATACCTTTCATGTTCGCCGCCGAGATTTTCCGCTACAAACACTTCATATTCTTTCATTTCGAACTCTATTAAATAACGGGCGATCGCCGAAGGGCTGTTCTCTTCATCCGTTAAGATCGCTATCTTCGCTTTTCCGTCGATTTTTTGCGCAAGCCCCTTCATCGGCCGGCCATGAACACTTTCAAAAGCCGCATCCTGCCAGCTGTCGCCCATTCTTGCAAAAGCCAGCTGCAGCGAGCTTAAATGCGGATGGATCTCTACCGCCTGCGAACCTATTTTTTTGGCTATGAAACTAGCAAT
The DNA here is from genome assembly GCF_056269405.1 of Paenibacillus sp. J2L1-98. Lineage (NCBI taxonomy): Bacteria > Bacillati > Bacillota > Bacilli > Caryophanales > Paenibacillaceae > Paenibacillus > Paenibacillus sp. J2L1-98. The sequence goes on from NZ_JBWDNW010000025.1 coordinate 7,143, forward strand.
ACCATAAAATAATGGATCGCCTGATGCTAATACGACTATTTTTTGATGATGACGAAGCTCAGCCAACTGCTCAATCACGGCGGCTAAACCTCCTTTTAACACTTTGCGTTGTCCGCTGTATTCTGTAAAAAAAGAAAGATGCCTTTCGCCGCCGATGAGAATGTCCGACTCATGAACCCATTGCAAACAAACAGGTGACAAATCATACATGCCATTGTCACCGATCCCAATTATTTTGATGCGATTATCCATTGATTTCCGCCCTCCCCAAAACGTCGCCTTTCATTGTGACCAACACGGTCTCAATTGTTAATCCCCCGCCGATATGCTCCAAGGAATGCCGGCAGGCATATTCGCATAACTTATCGAAAAACTCGCGTATTCCAGCCTCGATGACAATATCTGAAACATGCGATCCCGTATTAGCTTCCAGTATGGAAGTCTGCAGTTCTTCCGATGCTCCTGCTTCTTTAGCCACTCCTGCTAAGAAACCGAAGTCAACAGCCGCACTTTTGGAATGCACCATCATTACGCCTTGCGCGACTTTTGAAAATTTACCCATCATCCCGACCAAACTGATTTTGTTCATTCCTAATCGCTTGGCATGCTTTAAAGAGAAGCCGACAAAGTCACCCATTTGAATAAACGACTCCTCTTTCAGCTCAGGATTTAACTTCATCGCATATTTTTCACTGCTGCCTCCGGTAGTGAGTACAACGTGATTGCATTCCGCTGCCTTGGCCACCTGAATGGCTTGTACGACACTTGCTTTATATGCAGATGTGGAAAAAGGCACCACGATTCCTCGTGTGCCTAAAATCGAAATTCCTCCGATAATGCCAAGCCTTGCATTTAACGTCTTCTTCGCTATTTCCTCTCCATCCGGCACAGCAATTACGACTCGCACACCTTTGTCAACGCCGTATTCGCTTAACACCTGTTCAACCTCTTTGAGAATCATCTTCCGGGGAATGGGGTTAATCGCCGCTTCACCGACAGGAACCGGAAGCCCCGGTTTCGTTACGCGCCCGACACCTGCGCCTCCATCGAGTTCGATGCCGCTGCCCCCAGTCCAAGTGACGGTCGCTACGATTTTCGCCTTATGCGTCGCATCCGGATCATCACCTGCATCCTTTATAGTTGCACATTGCGCCATATCCGCAGTAAATTCACTCTCAATTAAGTCAAATTGATGGAAAAAACCGGCAGGAAGCCAAATCTCTGATTGATATACGAATTGTTCGGTGATCAACATGGTTACAGCGCCTTTGGCCACCGCAGCTGCGCAAGCGCCTGTTGTATATCCATGACGCATCTCTTTGGGATCTTTCTCTGGATCTTTAAAATCACTCATGTGATCACCTTCAATTTAATTTTGGTTTTGAGCCATAATAGATAAGGCGTTTACGGCTGCGACGACAACCGTGCTTCCGCCTTTGCGGCCGATATTTGTAATGAATGGAATGTCCAGTTTGCGGAGCTCATCCTTGGATTCCGCCGCGGATACAAAACCAACCGGCATGCCGATAACAAGGCCCGGCTTCGTCACGCCTTCCTTAATCAAACGAATCAATTCAAGCAGAGCTGTAGGGGCATTCCCAATAGCATAAATGCCTCCTTCGGCTTCTTTAATCGCTTTGCGTATGGAAATGATTGCCCGGGTAGTATTCAGCCTTTTCGCTTCTTCTATAACATCGGGATCTGAAATATATACGCTAACATCTCCGCCAAACTTTTGAATGCGGTCTTTACTTATGCCAACTTGAACCATCTGTACGTCGGCAACTAGTTTTTTACCATTTCGTATGGCTTCTATGCCCGCCTCAATCGCTTTTGGATGGAAGACAAGGCTGCGGCCAAGTTCGAAGTCTGCCGAAGCATGAATGACCCGCTGAACGATTGGATATTGGTCAGCTGTAAACGGATGCTCCCCTAATTCCTCCGTAATCATCTCAAAGCTTTTTCCTTCAATTTCCTGGGGTTGTACAGTCAATGGCTTAAATTCTGTTTTAAAATCCATATCCATATCGATTCCCTCCTTCAATATAAAACAAACACCTTACGTGCATATTTTATTGGATAGCTTCTTTCAACTGGCCAATCACGCCATCAAAGTCGGTAAACACCGATCCAAACTCAATCTCGGGCCTTGAAATTAACACAACATCAATTCCCATTTGCAAAGCAGTCTCTACTTTTTCATCTACAGAACCGGTCTTGCCGCTCTCTTTGGTCACCATAACCGTCGTTCCGTATTGCCGGTAAAGAGCTTCATTCATTTCCCGTGAAAAAGGACCCTGCATCGCAATAATATTTTTTTGCTCTACTCCAAGTTCTTCGCATTTCTCCATATTGTCACGCCGCGGCAGCATGCGGGCTACAAGGCGTATTTCCGGATTTCCTATCAAATGCTTCGCAAAAATATGCAGCGTTTTGCTGCCTGTTGTCAGCATGGCAGATCCTTGGCGCTGCTTTACTTCCAGTGCTGCTTCTTCATAGGATGAGACTACGGTAAGCTTCGGATGGTCGCCATAGACGAGTGATGCACGCTCAAAACGAATATAAGGTACATTAGCCTTCTTAGCGGCTTCAATCGCGTTTTTGTGAGCCTCTTCCGCAAAAGGATGGCTCGCGTCAACAATGGCCTCGAAACCTTCTTCGATGATCAGGCCAGTCATCTCATCCGCAGTAAGCCGCCCCATACGGACCCGCAGTCCCGCTTCTTCCAAGCTTTTTGCCGCAGACTCGGTGACGACAGAAGTCATGACATGATAACCGCTATCCTTGATCCTTACAGCAAGCTCCCTTGCATCACTTGTACCGCAAAGCATAAAAATCATTTGGCTGCCCCCTGACTATCCTTTAGCTACTGATGGCTTCGTATGATTATGGTCATGGTCGTGACTGTGGTGGTCATGATGGTGGTCATGAGCATGATGGTCATGATGGTGATCATGGTTATGGTCGTGGTCATGATTATGGTCATGACTGTGGTCATGATGGTGGTGATCATGGCTGTGATCATGACTGTGATCATGACTGTGATCATGACTGTGATCATGACTGTGATCGTGGTGATGGTGATGATGGTGGTGATCATGATCGTGACCTTGACCGGCCCTGCACATATCGCAGCTCACAAACGGCTCTCCCTCGATCGCCTCCGTTACCCGGTCGAGCAGCACCTCTACCAGCAGCGGATGGAACCCGAAATACCCTGCCTGCTGTATGTCTATCTCTTTATGTGTTGCGGCAAATTCAGCCGTCATTTGCTCAATTCGTTTTATTAATATACCTGTAAACAGAAAATAAGGAAGGACGTAAATTTTCTTAGCTCCAAGTCGTAAACAACGCTCCAGCCCCTCCGGGAAAGAAGGCTCGGTAACGCCGATGAAGCTGCTTTCCACCCATTTCACGGGAACCAGTTCCCACAGCAGCCGGGTCATTTTAAATAAATCGCCGTTTGCTTCGGCATCGCTGCTTCCTCTTCCCAATACAAGGACAGCCGTCTCCCCATTACGCAAAATTGCCGCTTTGCCGCACCCTCCGCCTGCAGGCAGTGAAACTTGCGCGGCTTCGGTCTCAGCCGGGAAGCCGGCTTCTTCAAGGCGGGATTGCAAAATTTCGATTACCTTATGATGAACGCCGATCGGACGGCCATATGTAAATTCAATATGAGGATACCGTTTTTTTCCATTACAGATTTCGACCGGAATATGAACCTTTGCATGGCCTGCCGCAAACAAAGTAATCGGTACCACGACGATACGATGGGCTCCCAGTTCCACGCAGTGGTCAATGCCTTTGGAAATATTGGGTGCCTCGAATTCTAAGAAGCAAGTTTCGATAACGAATTGCGGAGCCGTCTGCCGCACCGTATCCGCAAAACGCAGCAGCTCCGCATTTCCTTCCGGATCGCGGCTGCCGTGCCCGACTAGTAAAATAGCTTCCATTCTTTGACCTCCTAAATTTTATTTGCGTCCCTCATTAATCGCCGCATAACGGATCAACCTCAACCAGTTGAGCTTGCTCGCGGTATTTAAAGCCGAGAACTTCTCCTTTACGCTTAAAAAACTTATGAAATCGCTCATTGGGATGAGCATTTTGAACGTATTGCTGAAAAATGCTCTCCACCGTAGTCACAATCCGATCCCCCGGTATGCCTTCAGCTACCAATTGCGCCGGATGGGCGTTACGTCCGATCGTTTTTCCGCCAAGGAACAAATCGTATGCGCCTCTGCGGAACACGATGCCGATATCTTCAAGGGCAGCTCCATAGCAAGCCATGCCGCAGCCGTTAAAACCGATCTTAATCTCTTTAGGTGTTCTGAGCCCGCCAATCGCCCGGTGGAGATCCTCTGCAACAGGAATCGCTTCGTCTTTTTCCAAATTACAAAAATCACAAGCCTTTATTTGAGAAACGTCGCCGATCGGGGAAACAAGCAGCTGTTCTGCCTTTAGCTTGGCTACTATTTCTTCAGGAACATCCGTGGGCACGCGTAAAATAATCTGATGGTGCGGCGTATACTCCATCTCGCCTTCATCTCCGGCGATTTGCGCGAGCAGCGTCATTTGCCGGGCCGTAAACTTCTTGTTCGCTATGCCTGGAGCTACTCCAACTTCAAATATCAAAATCTCTTTTTTTCTAGATGTGTCAGGATTGGCTGCAGATCCTAAATATCCTCCTGAAATGATTCCTTTAGCCTCAAGCATTTTCAGTGCCTCTAATGCAAGAACAGATGGATGCTCCGGCTTGTTGTCATCGCTTTGCGATAGAGGCAATCCGGTATCACCTGATAGCGAAGCGCCCGGGCCGTCTCCCGATGCATCCGTATCTAATTCATCTTCGTAAGTTATTTCTTCCTCTTCACTTTCCCAGTCATCTTCCATCGCATTTAGCGACCAAGGCTCAGCCGCTGTTTGCAGCCGCTGATGGGGTCTTAGAGTTTGTTCCGCAGTATCAAGCGTATATTTCCGCTGATATCCTCTTGGCGTAATCATTTGGCCGTCATATAAGAAAGTCGTCGAATTGCCGATAATGACCGTAGTCAGCATGCCGATATCATGCTCCAGCATGCGTTCCAGCGTAGTAATCTCTACCTGCTGCCGGTCCCGGTAAGCACTTTTGACCAATCCGACAGGCGTATCAGGAGAACGATATTTCAATAAAATCCGCTGGCTTTCCACGATTTGCCGGGTACGCCGGCCGCTTCTCGGATTGTACAAAGCAATAACGAAATCTGCGGAAGCTGCCGCTTCGACGCGTTTAGCAATTATGGTCCATGGAGTTAAATGATCACTTAAGCTAATCGTACAAGCGTCGTGCATGACCGGGGCTCCAAGCAGTGAAGCGCACGAGTTGATAGCGGATATGCCGGGAATGACTTCAATTTCGACTCCTGTAGCAGATTTCCACCCCTTACCAATCAATACCTCATAGACTAATCCTGCCATGCCATAAACACCTGCATCGCCGCTGGAAATGACGGCAACCTTTTTGCCCATTTCAGCCTGCCGGACCGCTTCCTGGGCGCGGCTTACTTCTTCCGTCATCCCTGTCCGCACAATTTCCTGGTCGGTCAATAGATCCCGGATCAAGTCCACATACGTGTTATATCCGATTACCACTTCGCTTTCCTGTATGGCATTCCGGGCCCGTTCCGTTATATGTTCAAAAGCACCTGGTCCAAACCCGATGACAAGCAGCTTTCCTCTTTTCTCTCCCATCATGCCACCTCCAATTTCATAGTAAGCCTAAATCTATTAACCTTCTTTTCCCCAAAACTCGGAGTATATGAGTTCTTCTAGTGGAATGCGTTTACGCCAATTTTCCTTTTGCAAAATCGGTTGATCGGGAAACTCATCCGTATAACCGATGGAAATTAAAGCAACCGGGTCAACATGCGGAGGAATATCAAGCACCCCTCTTACATCCTGCTTTTTATAGAAACTGACCCATCCTACTGCCAGCCCTTCGGCCCTCGCAGCCAGCCAAAGATTTTGAATCGCGCAGGATACGGAAGCAAGATCCGTTTCAGGAATGGAATTCCGGCCAAAAACATGGGGACCGCCGCGAGTTGGATCGAGTGTAACGCATAAAGTAATAGGCGCTTCAGTGAGGCCCTCAATTTTCAACTTTGAAAACTTGTTGGCTTTTTCCCCTTCATAATGAACCATCAGCGCACGTCTTTCCTTATCCGCCGCATCCTTCAACTTTTGTTTCGTCTCCTCCGACTTTATAACAATAAAGTTCCACGGCTGCATGTAACCGACGGAAGGTGCGTGATGAGCTGCGGTAAGCAGACGCTTCAGCAGTTCATCCGGGACAGGATCCGGCCTGAAGCTTCGAATATCTCTTCTTTGCTCAATCGCTTTATACACGGCCGCCTTGTCCTGTTTCGAGAAGGCAAAGTCCGTCCGGGGAATATCAGTCAATGAATTGCCTCTTGAAACAGATTGTAGGACAGGCTGTACGGCAGCTTCTTTTATTGGCAAGGCCAGCGCTGCACTTTGAGATTGAACAGCGTGCCAAGCCTCATCAATGGAATGCACCCATATAAATTGAATACCGCCTGGAAGTTCTGCTCTGCGATTGCCTATTGGCGCTATCAGCGTTCGTATTCCTAAATGCTGTGCCGCTGCTATCGTTCGATCAAAATAACGGCTTTCCTTAACCAGTCCAAGCACATTTATACTCCCGCAAACCGCTAAATGTTCAGGCAATATCGACTTATGCGCTGCCGATAAAGCGGAGAGGGCGATTGCCAAAGAAAAATGTTTAAAACTATCGTTCGATTTCGCCCCTTCTATCTCAATAAAGTATTTTCCAGGAAGCTGAAATCGGTTTAAGGCTGCTTCAATCGATGAAACGTCCGGATTGCCGGACCCCTCACCTGATGTTTTTATTTCAACTGCCTTTGAAGGCTGGAAATCCGTCCAACACTGCACCATTGTTCCGAAAGCTTCTTGATTGCTTGCGAGCGCCTTTACCCTTCCACAGCATGAACCGGCTCGAAGGAGCTCCAAACCCTCGTATTCACGCAAACCGATCTGTTCTTCCAGCGGCATAGAAATATTTAATGCCTTCAAAATATGATCCTTATGAACAAGCGCCGAGCCGGATTGAACAGCCATATCGCCAGCTGCCCGGATCAAGCCTCCGAGTTCACGAAAGCGGGAGGATAAATATCCAGCCCGATCGGCCTTATGACTTGCTTGATGGATCACTTCATTAACGGCTGCGGAAGTAAAGTGAGGAATTTTCCCGTCTCTATGAACTTCCTGAGCAACAAATTGAAACAGTTTAAAACGGTTTTCCGCCGTATCAGGCATCGTGTCTTTCAAATATACTTCGTACCCGTAACCGCGTATCCTTGATCGCAAAGCGGGATGAATTTTCTCAACATCCTGCATATTGCCGGCGAGCACCAAAATAAAATCGCTTGGCACAGGCTCGGTGCGAATCATCCTCCCGCTTGAACCGGGGGTTCGCCCCGTTATTGCCATCTTTTTTTCTTGAAACGCAGTAAGAAGGGCTTGTTGGGATTCTAAAGATAGTGTCGAAACCTCATCGATATAGAGTACTCCTTGATGAGCTAAATGAATGGCCCCCGGTTCAACCAGATGATGAGGTGACGTCTCCATACCTCCTGATTGATAAGGGTCATGCCTTACATCGCCAAGCAGAGCGCCTGCATGCAATCCGGTTGCATCAATAAAAGGGGGATTTTCCTTACCTGAATTATTAATCAGATATTTAGGTGTTTTATTAGAAGGCGTAACTTTCAATGTTTTTCCAAACCAAAATAGGAGTAACAGGATTAAAAGACCGCTCATCATATAAACCGGATTATCCCGGGTCAAGGAGTAGAACACCGCTACAAATAAACAGACAAATGCTGCAAATCCCAATATCCAACGTAAGGAAGCAGCATTAGAACGATGTGAATGTTCATACTCTTTTATGACTCGTTCCCCTTCACCGGCTGGCAATAAACGGATAGACGGGACGTTGCGCTCTTTCACTCCTGCCTCGGCTACAACATCTGTCAAACGAGATCCTTGCAGCAATTCGGCCATTGCCTGCCCAAGCATGCTTTTCCCTGTTCCCGGTTCACCTATGAGCAGCACCGACCTTTTTTGGGAGGCGGCAAGGCGAATGACAGTCACAACTTCATCCTGGCCTACAACCTGGTCAATGATCTTTTCCGGTACAGGTACCTCAGCTGTTGTTGCATAGTCGCTTCTTTGTTCAAAAGCTGAGCTTTGTTTCTCTAGAATCGGGGCGACGTAGTTTTCAAAAATGGCTTTCACTTTTACTGAACCGTCATGGCGAATTTTTTCCGCTTCAGGCAGCAGCTTCATCTTTATTTCCGGCATATTCAGTAAGGCGATTAGAGTCATAGCAGCGGTTTGCCGGACTTCATCTGATGAATCGTCAAAAGCTTTTTGCCAAAACTGCCATATTTGATCAAAGCGAGCTTCAGCAGACTGCACAATCCCTTTAGCTATCCCTTCACGCACATAAAGGGAAGAATCGCCTGCAAGACGCATCGCTATACTCGCTGCCTCGCCTTGGTCATGAACGATCAATCGCCCAATTTCCCGGCCTGCCAAGTATCGAAGAATCCAGCGCGTGTCTGTGGAAAACAGATATAATGCTTCAATCCATTGCTCGGGCTGTTTCTCAAAAAGCCGGATGATCAAAGCGATCATCCGTTCCATGGCAACAACCTTGCCTTTACGGGCATAATGATCCAATGCTGAGGCAAATAGATGAATTACAAATCGGTTCAAAGCAAAGACCACCTTAATGGCATGGAATAAACATCAAAGCATGTCGCAATTCGTGAAGTGTATCATGCACCGGAGCGTAAGTAGAAAAAAGGGCCGTATAAATAACAATGCCTGCAAGAGCTGTGATAGCGGTTAGTTGGAACGTAAGAGATTGCATTATTTTTCTAAATCCATGACTCTTCTGATGTTCAAATTTATTTAGCACTTAAATTTCCTCCCTTTGCGTATCGTGTTCTCTTGCCTAGTTTACTAATGCCAACGCCTGCTATCATTCCTATTGCGATGACTGCAAGCAGGAAGACAAATGCCTTAAATTTCACTCCAGCGGGCGGATTGAATGCCTGTACGCCTACAATATATTTTTGCTCGGCGATGACGGATCCGTTAGCAGGATCTACAGCCTCGACCGTCACTTCATGTTCCGCCCCATCGAAAAATTGCATACCGAACTTATAAGTGCCGTCAACAGAGGGGCTTTCCATGGATAATATGTCTGCCCCATCCTCAAGCCTTACAGCTTTAAACTTTACTGCAACCGGATTACTCCCGATTTGATCAAATTTCCCTTCAACATAAGCAAGCTCGCCTACACGGGCGTGAATATCGGCTTCCGATTCATCCGAACCGTGCGCAAAAACAGACGCTTGCATCATCAACATTAGAATTAAAACTAAACCTGCTATTCTATTAAACCGCATCGAGTCTCATCCTCCGTTTCGAAAATACCCATCCGCACAGCAATCCGAATATCGCTAACAATCCAATGAATATAATTGCGTTCCGAACCTCTTTTGGATTTTCATGAATGTTGATCTTCAGTTCTTGGGTGCCGATTGCTTTCCCGGTATCATCCATTAAATCCAGCGTCATCGCATACTCCCCGCGAATCGGAAACATATAATCAAATGACGCCTTCCCATTCTCAATCGATACTGTTGAATCTATTAAAGGCGTTCCTTCTACCCACGGAAAGTCCGTAGGCGAGAAAAATTTAGTCTCCGGACTGCTTAGCTGAATATGTACCGAACCGTTAGTAACATCTTGGAAACTCAGCTCCACTGTAGACGTATCCAAATCCGGGCGAACGGTAGCCAGCACCCCCTCATTCAGTTCAATAGTTGCCGCATCCTTCGCCGCGGCCGAAGTTACTAAAACTGCTCCAAAAATCAAAAAAGCTGCAAACCCGACGCTTAACCACTTTGTCATCACTTCATTGCTCCTTTATTACTGGTTTTTAAACACGCAAAAAAACACTTCTACCAAAAAAGCATAGAAGTGTTTACAGAAACGCAAAAAAACTAGCGATCTATACACTTCCCTATCCTCGTAGGTTCTTTAGTGTTCAAAAGAAATGGCAGGTCTCCTGGCTCATGGATCAAACGCAATAAACTGAATGATGCATCAATTCAGTTGCATAAGCCTTCCCACTTTTCATAGTGGCTTATGCATGCTCTCCATTAACAGTGGCGGGACCGCGACGGACTTACACCGTTCTTCCCTTTTAAGAAACGCCTTAGCGTTTCACCTTTTCCTGAAATGTTTTCGTATAGTAGTTCAAAGTCATGCTTAGTATAATAGGGATCTTGAAAAATGTCTATGACAATCCGGTTGATTTCGCTGCCGTGCCGCTTCGCTTATGAAAACGCAAGGCTATGAGGTCAACCTGTTACTCTCCATGAGGCGGATCATAGCTCTCGGATATTTGAGAACAATTCACTCCGGATTCTTCAAATCTATTTCGCCTTGCACAGCATCATCTGCAAACTGCATAAATCAATATTTTCCTATTTCACCATATAAATGATTAGCATCATAAACGGTAATCTCTTGAGACGCTCATAGCACACGCTTAATTTATTTTCTAATTGAATGTCTTAAAATTTCATCTGCCACTGCTTGTGGCGGATACGATAGCATGGTATATCCCTTTGTTTTTACAGTTACCCTTTCGCCAATTTTCAGGTCATGATAATGTACGATAACCAAAGACCAATCCGTAGAGAGCAATTATTAATACCAAAAAAGCTAACAATCTTCTCATCTTTCTTCCTCCTGTTCAAAATACAGTAAAGTAAGGTTACGTTATCCTTGAGAAAACGGCAGCCGGTATAGGATGGCCGCCTGTTTTATCTTCAATAACCCCATTCTACAGGTAAACAGGTAAAACCTGAATTGGAGGTATCGTGTTTATTTTACAAAAAAAAGGAAAAATCACACGGAAATCGTATGATTGTTCCTCATTTTTCACTCCAAGAGGCCGTTATTCTTTTATTCCTGCCAAGCTTGCAACTTCCGCCGGTGAAAGAGCGCCTTCATAAATGCGTAATTCATCTATCAGTCCCTTAAATGGCGTATCCCACCAGTTCACGCCTAAGCTGAAGCTTGCATCGGCAGTCGTGAAGATGTTCGGGAAGTTCGTGCCTGTAAACTTCTCTTCGCCGTTCACATAAACATGGATCGTGCCGTTATCGACGGTAAGCGCTAAATGGCTCCATGCTCCGATAGGGATGGTCATGCCTGTGACCGCATCGTACCATGAGCTGCCGGACCAAACCATCGTATTACCGCCGGCCGGTCCGCTCGGAACGAGGCTTACCCAGTTGCTGCTGTCTCTCGCGCCAAAGAAAGTCGTCGTAAACATCGTTAACTGCTCCGGCTTTAACCAAACCGAGACAGAGTACGTATTGCTGGCGATGAGCCCATCGGGCAAGCGTACGCCGGATCCCCCGTCGAACGCTGCGGCTTTGCCGCTCTTGCCCTCGCCATACGTCATGCCGCCGCCGGTATTATTGATGCGATTGCCGGTTAACTTACCTGCGCCGAAATTACCCGTCGCATCGCTCAAGTTATCTTCGAACGCGTAATGAGCGGCCAAACCGGCTGCTTGGTAAGGCAATACCGTGATTGTAAAGCTTTTTGTTGCCGTTACGTCACCTTTCGCGATGGTTGCGGTTAGCGCAGCCGTCGCGCTGTCCGAACCGGCCTCCGGCCGGCTGATGACGCCTGTTTCCGTTACAACGCCGGAATCCGAAGTCTGCCAAGTAATTTGTGCGTGCCTGGTCCCTTCTGCCGGAAGCGTTAGATTGGAAATGACGTTCGCTGTATCGCCGAGGTCCAGATCGTTGACAACATCCGTGACGATTTCCTGATCGGTTTTACCTAGAAGTTTGCTTCCCCAGACGGAAATTCCTTTCGACATCGCGGTGAACGTCATCACATAACGTTCCGAAGCCGGATCCCAAAGACGTACGAATACGCCGCTATAGGCGACTCCATCCACTGTGATTTTCGCTTGATTATGGCTTGTCCTCGCCCAACTGCCCTTTACATCGCCGGAAATGGTATAGTCTTCGTTTAACCGTATAAGAACCGAGTTCGTGATCGCTCCGGAATAGCTTTTCCCATGGTTAATGAATTTGTATTCCCCGATCAAATCCTGGATGTTTACTTTATCAAGGGTCTCGCCTGTGTAACGATAAGGAGCAACCACAGGCCAGCCGTCTTTATTCATAAACATCTGGTGAACCCGAACCTCGTGAAATTCGCCTGTTTGCGGGAATCTTGTATGGAAAATCAGGAATTGCTTGCCGGTTTCCGCGTCATAATATACGGAATTATGACCCGGAGAAACGTATCCTACGCCGATACCCGTTCCGGCATCCCCGATTTTTCGCTCAAATAAATAATTGCCAATCAGCTTGTTGCCGTAGGGAGCATTATCCGTAGCGCCCGGTAAAACGGCATTTTGGCCTTGGGCGTCTACATAAGGGCCCTCGGGATTTCTGGAACGGAACTGTCTCATATTGTAACCGCCGTCTGCCCCTAACCACCCATAAGTTACATACAAGTAGTAATAGTCCGTGTTCTTGTCATACACAATATACGGACCTTCGCCCGATTTATAATAGCCGCCTGCAATTTTCGTTCCAAAATATCGGTCGATCAGTCTGCCGTCTGACGTCGTGCCGTCCTCGCCCGGATAGATGGCTTTACCCGTCGATTTATCGATTTCAAGCAGAAAAATGCCGCCGGACCATGAACCGTATGTCATCCACAGTTTCCCGTTCTCGTCATAAAACAGAGTCGAATCAATCGCATTCGGATAAATATAGTTGTTATATGATCCGTTTGCATTGAACCACTCCGGCCTTGTTCCCGTTAACTTGCCGTTATCGATAAGCGCCTGAATATTCGTATTCGTCCATTTCTTATTGATTACGCTGTTGTTATCGTACGCTTCATCCCGGGTAAACCCGGAATATATGACGGTATCCCCATACGTATACGGCCCTTCTATGTTCTTCGCTACCGCAAAACCGATTGCCGAACGAATATACGTGGATGATGCGCTGTAATACATCATATAGGCACCGGTTGTTCCGTCCTTATTGATGTAGTCATTGTTCCAGAAAACATCGGGAGCCCAAACGGAGAACCCGCCCTTGCTATCGGAATCGTTCTCTCCGGCCCATGCAAAGGAGCCTGCCAGATTTGCGGATAAATCACCAAACAAGACATTGCCTGGTGTCGTGTATCCATTCGTGAACCGGGTCCAATTTTGCAAATCCGTCGACTTTGCCGCTTCGATATGAGAACCGAACACGTAATACGTGTCGCCGTCTTTCACGATCGAAGGGTCGTGAACAGAAACGTTTGTAAATGCCGGAGTTTCGCCCTGCTCGTCAAGGTGAGGTTTGTTGCTATTATCGCTTGGCTGGCTATCCGTTACGGCTGTGCCCTCAGCGAGCACGACATTCGGTAATGTTAATATAAATGTTAATAATAGAAGAATGAATCTAATGGATGAACGTTTACTCATTCAAAGCTTCTCCTCTCACAATCACCGTTGATATGCAAACGCATTCATATTGCTGGTTTACACTGGTTCTTCCCACACCTCCCACGATTGTAATCGAATCGGAGTTGATGAAACGCTTACATCTTTAAAAATATTAATGTAATTATCAACAAATTAATAATAGTATAAATTTTATAAGATCTCAACCAAAACTTATTATCGAACAATCGTTCTTGTCATGACAAAAGGCGCCCGGTTCGGGCGCCTTTTCCTATTCTTACTTCTACGGCATTGCACAAATGACGGAAAAGTTACATCCTTGCCGCGCAGCGTGTGTGAAGGAAAAATAAGGTTATAACTAGAATAATTCAGTAATCTATTTTAGGAGTGAACACATGAGCATCTCAACGTACCCGGAGTTCGTACAGCTGGTCAGTCAATATAAGATTTTCCCATTCTCCGATCTTATTCCCGAGCATCCTTCCCTTACCTCCGTCGTTCCCAGTGACAGCTGGCATACGGGAACCGAGCTGGATCCGTGGCTATGGCGCGTCAAGATCGTAAAGGATGAGCATGCGGCTTACGGCAAGTTTTTTAGCACTAAATTAACCTTCATTCATATTGATCTGTTCCCGCTTATTCAAACGCTGCTTTCCCTAGGGAAAAGTGTTGAAGAGAGATATACTAGCGGCCTAATGTCGCCGGACGCCAAAAATATTTATCACATTATCAGAGAAGCCGGAAATATCGATTCGCGTAATTTGCGGAAGGAAAGCAAGCTTACCGCCAAGGAGCAAAAGAAGGATTATGAGCGGGCGCTGGTTGAGCTTCAAAATTTCGCCGATATTGTCATTACCGGAGCACAAGAGAGCGATTTCGACGGCGGCTGGAACAGCATGTGCTTTGAAAGCTCAGACCATTGGTTGCAAGTAACGCTTGGCAAAAATGCAGCGGAGGCGGCTGATCTTCCTGATGCTAAAGCTGCCGTCAAAGCGGAGCTGAGCGAGGTTTGCACAGAGAAGGCATTGAAATATTTGGACAAGAAGCTGCGGTTTAACGTCTAGCTGCAGCAAAAAGGGAGATGCTTAAGATTAGCGCAGGCTAACTTGCATCTCCCCTCTTATGTATCATTCCATTATTTTCTGAAAGTCTCCTCATGTTCTTTATTTCTCATATCATACGCTGCATTCTCTATGATAATAGCAGGCTTTAAACATTGACCTGTGATATAGCCTGCCTCATATCCTTCGTATTGTCGCTCAACACGGCTGATGCATCGCGAACCTGCTTCATCATGTCCAGCTGCCGGGCGGTCATCGCTTGAATCTGCTCCGTCATCTCAGATACTCCGCTTGCTATGTGAGCGATGCTGCTCACCGTAGCCGCGACCTCTTCGGAGCCGGCGGTTAATTGCTCCGTCGTTGCCGATACCTCCATAATTTGCTCGCTTACAAGACGGAACGACTCGACGGCATGCAGGAACGATTCCGCCGCTTCGCCCGATAAAGAGACACCAGCGCCAATCTCCCCTGAGGCCTTCTCCATTTCATCGCTAATTCTTCCTGACTCCAATTCAATATGGCTAAGCAGCGATGAAATTTGCTGTACGGAGGATGCGGAAGCGTCCGCCAGCTTGCGAACCTCTTTAGCTACAACCATGAAGCCTGCGCCATGCTCTCCTGCCCTAGCCGCTTCAATAGATGCGTTCAATGCAAGGAGTTTTGTCTGATCCGCAAATTCGCGAACCGAGCCGATTACATGACCGATCTCTCCCGTGTAGCCTTTCAGCTGCCTAGCTGTATCGAGCGTCTGAGCGGCAGACTCTGAGATGCTTCTGATCTGGTTATTTAATTGCTTCATGGCGGATTCGCCCGCTTGTGCGATTTCCAGCGATTGTACAGCAGCGGTGGAAACGGTTGATGAAGATTCCGCAATTCTAACGATGCCCTGCGCGATTCCCTCCATCGCAAGCGCGCTGTCGTCCGCGCTCTTCTTCTGGGCATGCGCGCCCTCGTAAATATGCTGCACCGAGCCGTTCATCGTTTCGCCCATTTGCAGCATTTGATCAGCATGGCTGGCAAAGGTTTGCGAGGACGAGACAAGCTGCTCCGAGGTTTTCTCCACATTGACGACCACACCGCGAACCCGTTCGTTTAAATGCTCCGACATGGTAAGCATAGCCTTGTACACTTTACCGATTTCATCTATGGACTTAACCGGCCTTGCCCGCAAAACCGCATTCGCCTCTGCCAAGTTTCCTGAAGCCATCTTCTCCGCGCTGTCGGTCACCGTTTGCAAAGGCTGCAGCGATCTCCGAACAAACCATACAATGGCTCCAATTAGAGCTATCGTAATTACCAGCATCAAAATATAAAGAGGCGCGCTTTCCCAAATGACATCCAAAGCAAGCTGCTGGAATACAGCCGCATCGGTATCGATGCCAAGCGCCCCGATAACTGCGCCGCCCGCATCCTTCACCGGCACATAGGCGGATAAATAGGAGCCGTATACCGGATTTTCAATAAGCGGCGAGCTTGCGTTCTTTCCGGCTAAAACATTCTCAACCGCCGCGGCGGGCATATCCGTTAATTCATTAATAGGAGACGCGGAGCTATCCCCCTTAGGCATGCCGTCAATCATAATTAGCGGCTGCCGCTTTTCATCGAAACGAACAAAATATACATATCGCGCACCAATTTGCGTACGGAAATGATTAAGTTCTTGGCGAAGCGACCAGTACAGCTCCGTCTCCTGCGGCTGCTTAAGGAATTCGGCAAAACGATCCGGCTGAAGCGTTGCGGCGTAGCTCTCCCCGATCCGCATATTGTAGCTGTTAATCGCCTGTTCAACTGCGGATTTGGTTTGTACGACCTGTGTACCGACGTAGCCTCCCGCTATCAAAATCATGACTGCGGTCATTGCACATAAAATACGGACAATCAGATGCTTTTTCAATACCGTGATCATTCGCTGGCTTCCCCTTTGCGCCCTACCGATCAAGTTATAGAACTGGAAAAATCGGGCCGGTGATTTTTTAATATATTCCTCATCATACCACCATTTTTCGACATTAATGAAAAATATTCCACACTTTATACCTAGTTAATATAGTTCTTCAGACATGAAAGCTTAGATCATTTTGTAGAGCTTATAAACGCAATAACCGCATCCAGCTGATCCGTCTTCAACACCAGCTTCTCTGAATCGAATACTAGGAATACTGGAAAAGACTTAATATCGAATGCCTTCTTCACATCCATCACATAGTTTGGATTATACTCCAGCCAGCCATAGCCGCCCTGAAGAACGACGCTCGCTTCCTTTTCTATATATGCATCATCAAAGGGTTGAAGCTGACCCTTTTCGTATACGACAGTCGTTCGATAAACGCCTTTTTTACCGGCTAGCAAGCCCGCTCTCTTTAATAATTCTTCGTTGGTCATAGACAAAATAATGAGCTCATCCGGTATATCCGTTACCTTCTCCGTCTTCGGCGGGCTAATCAGCACCTTCTGTCCGTACTTCAGATCCTTCCACCCCAGCCGCTCGCCTGCTTCATTGCTTATCTTCGTGCCCGGAAGCACACGGGCTTCATAGATCGCTCCCCAATCATTGATAGCCGGCCCCGGTTCATCGCGCTTTGTCCATTCAGAGATATCGAAGCCGATCGTCTGTTCCTGCTCATTTATGCCGTCTACGAACCCAATCATTTGATCGTCCCGGTAATGTCCATAAGGCTTACTGACGCAGCTTGTTAGAAGCATGCCTATCATCAACAAAATGATAAGCCCGGCTCTCCTCATTCGTTTCATTAGCCATCCCCCTTTACGAAAGATAACGAGCACCGTCGATTAATTGTTTCAATTTCTTCCATAGATGCAGCTCACTCCGCTTAGCGCCACCAATCGTTTCCTCATTTTCACCCTTGATATATAATAGGATAAGTCACCGTCGGGGACATTGAAAACATAGTACACGCTTACGAAGCAAGTTTTGTTACATAAAACTAATCGCATGCTTACGAAATAAGTCTGGTTATTCAAAACATTAAGGAGAAATAAATCATATGGATATTATTGAAATTGTTACGGATTTAATTGACGAGGATACCGATCAGCCCAGGTATCAGTTTGATGAGGAAGCGCTGCAGGAATTGATGAAAAGCATCGGGGAAATCGGTCTGCTCTCACCGATTAAAGTAAGATCAACGAGCAACGGACGTTATAAAATCATCTATGGCAACCGCCGCTATAAAGCAAGCAAGATGCTCGGGCGGCCGACGATTCCATGCATCGTCTCTACCGTTACGGACGAGATGGAAATTTATTTGGAGCAAATCGCGGAAAATTTGACGCGCGAGGGCTTCTCGCCGATTGAAGAGGCGGAGGCGTTCAATAAGCTGCTCAACGATCCGAAGTTCAGAAGCTCGACCAAATTTTTGTCCGGCAAGCTGGGCAAGCCCGAATCCTATATCAAAAACAAATGCGAGCTGCTGAAATTCGGCAATGCGGTGAAGAAGCTGATCGTGAGCGGCACCGAGATTAGGAAGGACAAGCTGACGGAGGATCAGCTGCTCCCTCTAAAAGACCTGCCTATCGAGCATCGTGATCCGCTTGCGCTTATCGCGGCAAGGGATGAGCTGCCGGTTAGCGACGTGAAAAAAATCGCCAAGTTGTTTAAAGATAAAACCATTTCAGACAGCACCAAGGACAAGCTGCTCTTCAAAACAGGAAGCGGCCTCATCGAAACCTGGTCGACCCATGAGCAGAACAAAGCGGAGCGCGCCAAGCCGGCTGCCGAGCCGAAAGCGCCCGCGCCGAAAGCCGGGAAGCATGCTAAGCAGAAGACTGATGAAGCTCCGAAGGTCAGCCAGCCTGCAGTCTCAGCGGCAGCCGGGGCTTCAATCGAGCTAATTCTTCAGCAGCTGGCTGCCGCCCTACCGGCTGACAGCTCCTTATCAGCAGATACGCTGCAATCCGTAGAAGCGATCGAGGCGGGCGGGCAAGCCCCTTTCATCCAAGGCGTGGACACGTTGATCGACCGTTTGGAGAAGCATTTGGCGGAATGGAAGACGGTACGCGAGCTAGCGGCTGCGAAATGGCAAGCGGCATCCGCAGCAGAATAATGCAGCAAGCGTAAACGGCTGATGCCATCTTTGACGGCATAGGATCGTTTCGCGGTGAAATATAAGCATAGTATAGGGTTCAAATTTATACTTTCTTATATTTGAAAAAGGCTGTTCCCAAAGTTATCCGACTTGGGATCAGCCTTTTTTGCCGCTATTTCAACCAGCCTGGCGCCCACCAGTTCCAGTTTCCGAGCATGCTCATTAAGGAGGGCACCAGCACCATTCTGACGATCGTTGCATCGATGAAGATAGCGGCCGCGATGCCGATGCCAAGCTGCTTCACCCCGGCGACCTCGCCGAATGCGAACGGAGCGGTGACCGCAATCATGATGGCCGCTGCTGAGGTAATGATTTTGCCGGAAGCGGCCAGCCCCTTCACAATAGCCAGCTCATTGCTGCGCGTCCTGCCATATTCCTCATACATGCGCGAAACGAGAAATACGCCGTAATCCATGCTAATTCCGAACACGAGGCCGAAAATAAATACCGGTATCATAATGGCGATGCTGCCCGGCTCGATCCCCAATCGGCCATCCGCGAAGAGCCACACCAACATACCGAAGGATGCTCCTATGCTTAGAAAGTTCAGCAGGATCGTTTTTAGCGCTATTAGAACGGAGCGGAAGGCGGCAAACAGCACGATAAAATTCGAAAAAAATAGAAAGAACAGCACGCGGCCCAAGCTGCCAAAAACTTGGTCGAATACTTCCTGCTCATATTTTGCCTCTCCGCCTAGCGAGAAGGTTAACGGCGACGTCTCCCCTCTCCGCTCCCATTCCCTCAACCAATTCATCGCTGCGCCCGATGCTGGATCAGCCGATATCGTCACCTGCAGCAGCATTCGGTTATCGTGCAGGAAAGGCTGAAGCGCCGCTTCGTATTTCTTCTTTTGCAGCGGCTTCAGGGCGATTGCCAGCAATTGCTTGGGCTGCATCTTAAGGCTTGAGAAAACCGATTCGACCCGTACCACGCTTGGATCACGCTTAAAGCGTTCCGCAAGCGCATACGAATCCGTCCAATCCGCCAGCTTCAGAAACAGCGCGTTTCCCTCCACGACAACCCAAACTTTTGACGTGGCCGGCTGCTCGAAATAAGCGTGATAAGCCTCAGCGGCCAACCGGGAATCGTAGCTTTGCGGCAGAGATGTCTCATTGGGGATCGTAACCTTCATATGGCTCACGGGCAGCATGCATACGATTAAAATCCCCCCTGCCAGCAAGCCCATCGCAGCCGGACGCCTCATCACCAAACGGGCAAGCCCCGCCCAAACTTCCGCTTGGCCGGATGCTTCCGGGCGCTTTCTCACCGTTTGCAGCGCAGGCAAGCAGACCGCAAGGAGGGCAGGCAGCAGCGTGAACGCCAGCAGCAGCGAGACGGCCAATACGGCCACAGCCCCAAGCGCAATGGACGAAAACATCGGCAGCGGGATCCAGACGAAGCTTAGCAAGCCCATAAAGACGCTGGCCGATGAAAATAAAACAGCCCTGCCGGCTGTTCTTATCGTTTGGACCAGCGACTCGTCCGGCAGCTGGTTTTTTCCCAGTTCCTCACGGAACCTGCTGACGAGCATAAGCGCAAAATCGATGCTTAGAGCGAGCCCTACCATCGGAATAACGTTTAAGACAAAATTCGAAAGGGCCAGCTTCCCGCCAATCCCGTACATCATTCCCATAGCCGCCGTCACGCCCGTAATCCCTATAACAATCGGCAGAAGCGCAATCACCATTTTGCGGAATACGAGCCATATAATCAGGAACGCAAGCGGTATTCCGATCAGCTCGGCTTTGGCCAAATCATGATGGCTCGCTTCATTTACATCGGCTTGTATGACCGATTGGCCAGTCACCTTGACCGAAATGCCGTTATAGGCAGGCAGCTGACGTTCCAGCTTCTCAAGCGCCTCCTTCATCCGATAAGGCGGATAGGTAAATGACAGGAGCGCATAGGCGTAATTGCCCTTCAGCATCCCCTGCCGCCCAAGCGGAGAGACAAGCTCCTTTAAGCCTTCAAGCTCCCCTGCTTGAAGCAGCGTTTGCCCGATAAACCACTGGAAGCGCGAATTCGGTATGCCTTCCTCTCTCTCGAACAGCAGCATAACCGGCGAATCCGGTATCCCGAAGTCGGAAGCAAGCATGTTCTGCACCTGCGCATATTGGCCATCCTGCGGATATAAGCCGTGATCCTGAAGGACGGTATGCAGCTTGAACGCATAAGGGCCGACAAGGAGCAGCGTAACCATCCATAGAAAGATCATAAATCTTGGAAAACGGAAGGAAAAAAGCGCAAGTCTGTGCACACCCATAAACCTGCTCCTCCCGGCATCGAATGAATGCATGACCATTAGAATGGCTTTAATCTTGTCGCCCGTACAAGCCCTTGCGCTAAAGCCGGGGCCATACGCGCTGCATGCGGCAGCCAGCCGGACACGGTCGGCACGCCGAATAGCCATTGCAGAAAGCTGCCCCATCGAAGCGGCCCTTTAAACTCGCGCTTGATAGCCCCCGTATAAACATGCTGCCATTCAGCCATAGACAGGTTCCCGCGCAAATAGCCGTCTGCAAGCGGCGCGCATAAGGCGGCCGACCGCAGCGCCATCGACATCCCATCTCCGCATAACGGCGGAATCATTGCAGCCGCGTCGCCGAGAAGCGGAAGCTGTTCCCATGCCAGCGGCTTGCGGTTTAAATATACAGGCGCAACGGCAGCCTGCGAATCCGTAACAGGCTCGGCATGCGCCAGCTTGTCGCGCAGCTTCGGATTCCGCTCCGCAGCAGCGTGCATAATCGCGATAATCGTTTTTCCCGCATTCGCCAAAGCATCCCGCTGCAGCAGCGCCGACGCATTCACCAGCCCGCCTTCAATCGGACATAGCCCCATGTAGCCGCCCCGAAAAAAATAAAGCTCGATGACCTTCTCCATCGATATGCCGCGAAAATGTGATTTCACGCCTATGTAGGAACGCTTAGCAGAATCCGGTTTGCGGAAGCCCGGCAGTCCCGGCCGCCGGCTCGCCCCCCACGCTGCAATAACGGTTCGCGCCTCTACACAGCACCTTTCCCCATTTTGCACCATCTCGATTTTGTAGCCTCGGTCCGCAGGGCGGACAGCCGTCACCGTTGTTCCCGTCTGCAGCTTTGCGCCCGCTTGCTGCGCGGCCAGATGAAGAGCGGAATCAAGCGAATAACGGCTAAGCCCTAAAGCTTTACCGGGAAGCGAAACCTCCACTTCGGTTCCATTTTCAAAAATCAGCCGTATCCGTTCAATTCCGCTCGGCCTAAGTCCCGCTACGGTGTCGCTTATGCCAAGCGCATGCAGCGTGCTTTGCGACTCCGGCGATAAAAACTCCCCGCACACCTTATGGCGCGGGAAGGACTGACGGTCGAGCAGCAGTGTTTCCCAGCCTTTATCCGCAAGCGCTTTGGCAAGGCTGCTGCCGGCAAGGCCGGCTCCGAGCACAGCCGCATCAAGAATACGAGTCATCCTACTCAACTCCGTCGATTAAACTTTCCTGCGCCTTGCTTATCACGACAGCGTATCGAAACAAAGGCATCCATTTACAATACATAGCGGGGAGTTCAAGCGTTTGCCCGAGACGCTTCCAATCATCCGCGCGAAAGCCTTTCGCCACCGACAGCGGACCGTCATGCAAAATATAACGGTTAGACGAGATGATCCGGGTCGTCAACCACACCGCAGCCCATGCGAGCCAGTGGCGGTGGATGTCATTGATCACGACCCCAAGCCTCGCCGCTTTCAGCATGCTTGCGACTGCATGCGGCAGCTCCTCCTCGGCAAAATGATGCACGAACTGCGTTCCCGTCACGATATCCGCGCATCCGTCAGGCAAGGTAAATAAATTACCCCGCCTTACCTGTACTCTAGGCTCATCCCGATAAAGAAGCCTCGCTTCCTCGCAAGCCTCCTCGGTTATATCTACCAGCCTAATGATAAGCCCGACCCCTTGCTCGTCCGCCCATCTTAGCAGTTGACCGTTCACATCGCCGGAGCCCGCTCCGATATCGAGAATGGACAAGCTTCCCGGCTTGCCCGCCTTCTCCCAAAGCCGCTTTACCCCATGCAGCGTCGGCGAAGCGGCTGCGAATATACGGTTTAGAAGGCGAAGCTGCCGCAGCGCTTCACGCAGCTCCGTCCCTCCGATTGATAGATCATCCATTAATTCCGCCTCAGCAGCCCGATATCGCAAACCTTTAGACATATGTCCCATCCACCGTCTGCTCCAGATCATGCTTGATGTCTGCCGGCACATAAGCAATCTTGATCATCTCGGCCGTAAGGCCGGGCCCGAATGCCAAGGCGATTCCGCTTGCCGGCTCCGATCCGGTATCCTCAAGATGCTTCCTCATCGCGTTCAGCACAAAGAGTATCGTAGCCGAGGAAACATTGCCATAATCGCGAAGAATCCCCAGGCTATGCGCCGTTTGCTCATCGGTAAGCTCAAACTTATTTTGCAAAATATCGATGATGCCCTTGCCCCCCGGATGGATGGCCCATAGCTCCAGCTCTTCCTCGCCGCATAATCGTTCCACCTCTGCGGGAATAAATTCGCCGATCAGCTTTGGAATTTGAGGGGAAAGGTACAGGTCGAAGCCATGATTGCCTACCTCCCACACCATTTCACCGGCGCATTCAGGCAGCAGGACGGAGCGCTCTTGTCCGAGCAGAAAAATAGGCTTGTGATGAGGCTTTGCCGCGCCAATCACGCAGGCGGATGCCCCGTCTCCGAAGAACGAAGCGGCGAATAACGATTCCCTGTCGCCTGAAGGCTGAATATGCAGCGTGCACAGCTCCACGCACACGATTAATACATGGGCGGCATGATCGTTCAATACGATTTGACGCGATAGCCCTATCGCCTTAAGGCCGGCGGCGCAGCCTAGAAAATTAAGCGGAATGCGGGTCACGGTAGAAGCCAGTCCCAGCTGCTGCACGATAGCTGCATCCATTCCGGGAAGAAACTGTCCGGTGCAGCTTACCGTGATGAGATGCGTAACCGCAGCAGGCTCGACATCGCCGTCAGCCAGTGCTTGTCTCGCCGCACGCAGTCCGAGCGGAACCGATTCCCGCTTATAGATGCCCATGCGCTCCGCCGTCGAAGGCGCATCCTCGGCTGAGGAGCTGGAAAAATAACGGCATTCTGCCGCTTCCGCAAGCAGGTTCGGTTCACAAGTATAACGGCTTTCCACGCCGCATTGCTTGAAGATCCTTCTCCCCCAGCGGGCGGAATCGGGCTTGTCGCTTAACGCATCGACTAGTCTTCGCGCCGTATCGGCCTGATCTATCAAATATGGCGGCACTGCTGTGCCTATGCCAAGTACCGCAGCACTCGATTGTGTTTGGTTCATATCGTTAATTCCCACCCTCTCTGGACAAGTTACTTTTAACAAGTCTATTCAACGCATCTCCCCGATATGACGCGGGCTGGGAGTGCAATTGTGAATATTACCGGCTTTTCCAATCATTTGTAATCATCTTGAAATCTAATTTTCATCTCGTTTTAATGAAAGCAGCCTATAATAAAAACAACCCCCTTTTGTTATATATATTTAAGACCCACGGCACCGAATGCTGTGGGTCTCTTTTTGCGCTTTTATATAACTATTATTCATAAACCTATCGACTGCCAATCCGAATCGTTTTCCATTAGCTCCGCATCTCTGCCGCCCTCATTACTTTGCTTGCGTCAGCTCAACCAGCACGACCTCGGGGCGGTTAAACAACCGCTGCGGAATAATGCTGTTGCCGAGTCCGCGGCTGACAATCATCGCCCTGCCGCTCTCCGTGTACTTGCCTCCGTCATACTTCGGCAGGAAGCCTTGGCCCGGAGCGACCAGCCCGCCCAGGAAAGGCAGACGGACCTGTCCGCCATGAGCATGGCCGGAAAAGGTAAGATCGAATTTACTTTGTACATATTCCGAAAATAGCTCCGGACGATGGGACAATAGAATAGTAAACCGGTTCTCGGAGCTGTCCACCCCTTGAAGAGCAGCCGCGATATGCTCTTTTATTCTGTCGGCATCGCCATCCGCCGTATGATTAAAGGTCGGATCATCTACGCCCGCGATCCGAATCTCTCCAGTCCCAAGCTTCACAAGCTCACTCTTGTTGCGCATAACATGTACGCCCAGCTCCTTCAGCCCTTTCTCGAGCGAAGGAAACCTCGATCCCCATTCATGATTTCCCGTCACATAATAGACGGGCGCTAATTCGGTCATCCTGCGCATCAGAGTCAGGCTTATCTCCGCGTTGTACCTTTTCCTGTCAACCAGATCGCCCGTCATCACGATGAGGTCGGGCCTCAGCTTTTTTACCTTTCGGGTAATCGTATTCTGCTCCTTGCCGAAGGACTTGCTATGTAAATCCGTTATATGAACGATGCGATAGGAGTCAAACCCGTCCGGCAGCTTACCGGAGCTCAGTTCGTACTTCGTGATGCCGATAGCGTTGTTCTCATAATAGAGAAAGGCGATCGCAGCTAAAATGACCAATGGCAGGATCACAAACAGACGTTTTTTCTTCATACGCATAACAACATAACTCCTTACTATCCATAAAATATTTTCGGCATAACGGACCCTCGCTTCCTTCCCGTCACTTCGCCCTTTGCTTCGATAAGTTCCACGATTGCCACTTCTTATGCGAGTGCGCCTGCTCCTGCAAATGTACGATTACCTCGCTTAGCCCCTCCAGCTTCGGATGCATTCTATGCAGCTTTAGCAGTTCGGGCGCGGCATCCGTCGATAGCGTGCCTAAATAGGAGATATCGATATTTCCGGTCCGCTCGAAGCGGCCGATATTTTTGGCAGCGATGCGCGCATCCAAATTAACATAGTTCATCGCGACAAAGGCGATGATGGACACGCATATATAAGCTTTACCCATGGAGAAATGTTCTCTCCAAATGCGAAGCATGGCAATCGCGAGCAGCACGCCCAAGTACAGCATGAATCCGTGCACCAATAATCTCGTTTGCGAGAAGCCGTAAGCCTCCTCGTATAACGACAGGCGGCTAAACGCCGATATCAGCATAACGAGGGTACAGCCAATGAGTACGGATAGCGACAGCTTGCGGACCCACTCTGCAGCGGCGCTCGTTCGCCGGATCAAATGCAGGCCGCACATGAGCAGACCGACGTTGATCAAAGCGACCAGGACCAATTCGGCGAAGCCTCTGCGCGCATACTCGGCATAAGCCGCTCCTTCAGGGAGCAGGCCGTTTGCCGCTCCGAATAAATACGAGAACTGAATAAAGACGAACAGTACATATACGAGATTGATGCTAATAAGCAGCGTGCCTGCCGTAAGCGGATCAATTTCCAATCGCCTGCTTTGCATAAATACGGCCTCTTGCGAATCGGCTGCCGGACCGCTTGGCGTATCGGTTAATTTATTGAAAAGCAGGCCCCATATGTAGCAGAAGGCATACAGGACAAAAAACGCCGCTACAATTAATCGCCAAATGCCGTCTCCTAAGGAGAACCGACCTAATACGCCGGGAATTTCAATCATCCACGACAGAAATATTTCATCAGCAGAAGCCAGCAAAGCGATGACAACGATCAGAATAGGCGCCGAGAGCAATAGTCCCAGCAATATTTTGGCAAGCTTGCTCCTCGCAGAGTTCGGGTTATCCTTCCCTTTCAAGCGATCGTTAAACAAGGTGAAAGGCACGCCGATAAACGCAAAAGGCTTTATCAGCGCCAGAAATAACAGCTCTGTATAAAAAACGCCCCGATACCACGGCTTTGTACTGCTGCTGGTCATAACCGCCGTTTGAGAAACGATTAGCGCAAACAATGCAAACATATTCAACTGCCGGAACAAGCTGTTCGCATAGAGAGCATAGGTCAGCGTCAGCAGAAAAATCGGAATGAACAGCAGCCGGCCCGAGCTTGCCTGCCCCTGCCATTTCTCGAATCCGCCCATTCTCCCTTTAATGGAATAGAAGAACAAGCCGTAAAATGCAAAAATGAACACTAATACCGAAATGCCTGCCGGCGCTCCGACAAACAAATACTGACTTACCAGGCCGAACAAAAGGGCAAGAAGAAGCATTCTTTCGTACCTTTTTTGCCATGGCGCCGGATCTCTCATTTCACTCACTCCCCCCATCTCCGTATACGATTTGTTAATTTCCTCCTTTTATTGTAACCTAGAAAACAAGAACAAAAAGTGTAAGTTATAACTGGAAAACTTCATATTTTAAGGCGGGAGTAATTTGCATGAAAATACGTCGGCATTACTTAGCGCTCAGGCGATCTTATCCGAGCATTCAAGAGAATGTCTCCTTTGAAGTAACTACGCAGGAGCTGGCAAATTTGCTCGATTGCACACATCGAAATATGGTACTTTTATTGAAGCGGATGCAGCAGGAGAATTGGCTGACCTGGGAGCCTAAGCGGGGACGGGGCAACCGCTCGGCGCTCTCCTTCCTCGTAAGCAAGGAGCAGGTCGCGCTCCAGGAGGCACAGGAAATGATGCAAAAGCAGGATCTGCATTCGGCGCTCGAGCTTCTGCGGCAGGTAGAGGAGTCGCCAAAGCTGCGCGATCAGTTTCAGGATTGGCTGTCCGGTCAATTCGGCTTTCATTCCGAAGTGCAGGGCAAGCGGCGCACCGATATTTTGCGCTTTCCCCTCCCGCAAACGATCTATTCGCTGGATCCGGCAGCTATCCATTATACGGGCGAGTCCCATCTCGTCAGCCAGCTGTTTGACGGGCTTGTCCGCATCGATCCGAAAGGCGAGCAAATTTTGCCGCATCTTGCGCATGCGTGGGAGGTCGATGAATCGCGGACGCGATGGACGTTTTATTTGCGCAAAGGGGTGCTGTTCCATCATGGCCGCGAGCTTGATTCGTCTGACGTCAAATATTCGCTTGAGCGGCTCAAGCGGCTGGCGCCGCTGGGGCTTTACAGCTGGGTCTACTCCAGTATCGTCTCGATGGACACGCCCGATGATACGACTATTCGCATTCAATTGTCTGAGCGCAATGAAGCTTTTCTAGCTTTCTTATCGACCAACCGCGCATCGGTCGTCCCTCAAGATGCTTGCGAAGCGGCAGGAGCGCAATTCAGCGGGAAGCCGATCGGCACCGGCCCCTTCCGATTCGCGGGAAACGAGCAGGGCGTTTGGATTTTGGAGGCTTTTGCCGCTTATTTTCAAGGAAGGGCCTTTCTCGACCGGGTAGAGGTGTGGACCATTGCAGAGGAGGCAACGCGTGAGAATAGCGCTGAGCTGCAGCCGTTTCAGGTCATGCACAACGCGAGATTGTCGGATTCGGCAGCGAAGCGGTGGCAGCAGGTACGGCAATCGGGCATGACCTGCAAGTTTATTACGGTAAATGAACAGAAGGACGGCTTGTTGGCGAGCCCCGCCATACGAGCGGCGATTGATCACGCCATCGAGCGGACGGAGCTGCTGAAGCTGCTGTCGGGGGATGTGATTGAAGGCGTGGACAGCTTCTGGCCGGAATCTGAAGATCGCGGTTGGCCTGAGGCTCCGAGGGAGATTCATGCCACTCAGGAAGAGCTGTTAGCCGCCGGCTACAACGGTGAATCGCTCATTCTTGCCACGATTCCGCAATACGCGGCAGATGCCCGGATCATTCAACAGGTATGCGCGAAGTCGGGCGTCCCGCTTGAGATCAGCCTCATCGATGCGGAGCAATTCAAAGGGACGGCCCGCATGTCAGCCGACTTATTGCTATTTGCGGTCATGCTGGACGAGCATCGCGAGCTTCGTCTCATCGATCTTCTCAAGAGCATGCAGCAGCATGCCCGGCCAGAAATACATGAAAGGCTCGAGATGAGCATCCGGATGATTTTATCAGAGCCGAACACAGAGTGCCGGGCAGCGATATTTAAGCAGATTGAAGCGGAGCTCAAAGAACGGCACAGCCTGCTGTTCCTCTACCGCAAGCATCTAAAGACGGCATTCCACCATTCCGTCCGCGGCATTTCACTTGAGTCGCTGGGCTGGGTCCGCTTTCGGGATATTTGGTTTACTTAGAAGAGGATTGCATGGACTGGCAGCTATAGATACATACTGAGAAAACGATTGAGGGATCTGCAATAGAGAAAGGGGTTATCTATAATGGAGCAGCATATTTCGAAGGAGCATACACAGCGCTTGTTCGTCGCCATTCCGGTACCGGAGCCTATTTCGAGGAAACTAGAAGACTGGACGCGCACCCATAAAGAAAAGCTTCCTTTTCGCAAATGGACACATCCGCTTGATTACCATATTACGCTTCAATTTCTTGGCGATACGCCGGCAGCAAAGCAAGAAGCGCTGCAGGCCGTTCTGAAGGAAGCGAGAGTGACACCATTTTCCCTAGCATTGAACGGAGCAGGAACCTTCGGTCCGAAAGCATCGCCCCGCGTTCTTTGGGCAGCCGTCAGCGGAGATCTTGAGGGGCTAACCGCTCTCCACCACGAAGTCATCAAAGCTACCCGTTCGATTGGATTCGAGCCGGAGGATCGACCCTATGCACCGCATATTACGCTTGCCAGGAAATTTGCCGGGGACGGCGAAATGCCTAATGAAGCGATTCTCTCCGCTCCCTCTTTATTCGAATGGGAGGCCGACCGCTTCGTGCTCATGCGCACCCATATGAACGCTTCGCCGATGTATGAGGTTATTGGCGCCTTTCCATTGTCCTAACGGCAGTAAAAATGCTCTCCATATAAGGGGAAGCAGGATTATGGAATCTCTTCCCCCTTCGGCTGCTCCTGCTTTCTGAACAATGCGACCACTGTCAGCAGCAGAGTCGGAGCAATAAACCCGACATACGTCCATACCGGGTGTATGACGGACACGATATGCCCCCACTCCGCAGCCCCGTCAAAAGCAACGAGTCCGGTAAGAAAACTTAATAATGCCAACGGCATAACTAAGTTTCGACTGTCCTTAAACCGGCATAGCTGACTTAAAAATAAGCTAAACGCATACAAGGTAATCGTTGTTTTCATATAAGAGCCCAAAATAAGCGACATGCCTATAATGGATTCCATCCTTTGAATAATTTCCTGGAACTCGATCACCCGCGCCAACGAAAACAGCACGTATGGCCGCTCCCCTGCATAGGCTCCAAAAACCATAATGGAGCACACCGTGGACAAACATAAAATAAAAATGTTGAGCCCAAGCGTAATTCGCATGATCTTACACAATTTAGGTGATGAGCTTTTGCTGACAAACGGCAGCAGCATCGAGAACAGGAAAAGCTCGGCGTAAGGAAATCCAAATGAGAAATAGGCGCCATGAAGCACCGGTTTAATTCCTTTTGGCATAACAGGAAGCAGGTTCGACGGATGATAATCAGGAATCGCCACGAGCAATACAGCAATAATAAAGAAGGTGATCATGATCAGGATCAAGGTAAACATTCTCGCCATAACCTCAAGTCCGGCACGGGCGGTTGCCGCTGAAATGGCGTAAACCAAGAAAGAAAATACATACATAGGTGTTTCCCTCAGCATGGAGCTCACCATAAACAAGCTCACATCTATAACGATTCCCGCTTGCATTTGAAGGAAAAGAGACATGGTGAAGACGGAAAAGATAACGGTAAGCGTCGTTCCGATTAATTTGCGGCTGTATTCCACGTAGGTCATTTCGGGAAAGCGGCGATATAGGAACAGGATGCAGCTTAAGAGGAGAAAGCCGAGGCCGCCTGACAGCAGAAGCGAAATCCATGCCCCGTTATTCGCTTTACCGATGAGCGGACCCGGAATATTGATGATCGAAGAACCGGTCATAAAAACGAAAAAGAGCACTCCCATTTGGAAATGGCTAACGGTTTGCTTGTCGATGCTGCTCCCCTCCTTTGCTCTTTCGATACGCTTATTTGTTTACATTTAAGAAATCATCTATTGTTTTGGCTGTGCCCCCGAGAATAGGCTTGACCACATCATAAAAATCAAGCCAATTTTTATTCACGATATAATCGAGAGCTAAATAGAAGCAGATGAGCAGAATGGTACCATAGACGGCTTTCTCTCCTTTGCTGATTTTATTTTTTAATTTAAACCCGTCATAAAGCAGCATGCTGCCGAAAGCAACCATTAAGACAACCACTCGTTCTACCATATTCTGGCCTCCTCTAGTTAGCTTCTACTGCGGGTTTGCCGGTTATGGTTCCGTTTGTGACGAGCCGGAGTTTGACCTGAATGTCAAAGGGGACTTCCGCAAATTGCGCATCCCAAGTTTGCTTGATCTTCTCCCATTTCTTAGGATCCATTTTGTAGATAGCATTGCCGATTCCGATAACCTCCATTTGATTCGCTTGCAGGAAACGGATCGTGCTTTTCATTTGCTCCTTCATTTTTCCTTCGATTCGGTGGATGAATTCGGCCTCATCCTTCTCAGTATCCAATTTACTGCATTTCAATTCGCCAATCGCTACGTCCCCTTGCAGCTTGACGCTTACAGATATCTTATCCCCCTTAATAACCGGCTTTGTTCGCGTATGAATAGCAAGAATCTCCGTATTTTCCACTTCTCTCTTCTTATCCGCGCATGGAATTTCAATGACGCCCGACTTATACTCATCGCGCAGCAAGATCAGTCCTTCCACTTTACTGGATGGCAGAACAGTCTTCATTTTGCCATCCTTGAGGAGGGCAAGACCTGCCGAGGAATACATTTTATCGGATAATTTGCCCTCATACACATACGATACGGCCGTATCCGGATGGGCGCTCTTCATCTGCATCACCAAATTAAGCAGGGAAGTATCTAACGTTTTGGCCGAACTGTTATAAGCCGTTTCCTCTGCCCGCAACAGCTGCTGTGCCGTGGTCTGTTCAATTAACGGCCTCTTCTCCAGCATCTTGCTGGCCTTGCCTTTCGCAATCGCGAGGGATACGCTGCTTCGAGGTTCATGATCTCTGTAAAAAAGGTCGAGGAGCTTGCCGATGTTAACCGACCTGGCCAGCTTTTCTCCAACAATAATAATCCGCATATGGCTGAATTGCGCTTTTCTGCCCAAATGAATGGGGATATCGCGCACCGCCTCCATGACAGAATCATCGCTTGTTTTAATATTAATGCTGGAAACTCTGGTTAATGCAGACGCTGTACTTTGCACGGAAGTAGGACGGTATACTTGTGTCAGCATGTCGATTTTCCCGTCTTTCCCTTGATCAAACGTGATGCCCATTACGAATCCTAATTCCGTCAGCTCTTTTTTGCTCCAGCAGCCGGGCAGCATAAGAAATATAGCCGTCAGGAAGAGCAGAATCGCCAGTTTTTTCATCATCCCTCATTCTTTCCGCTCGAGGCTTAGATAAAAGTTATTTGACCGGTTTTTGCTTATGCAGCTTCCGGGGGGTACGAAGCAGTGCTTTTAAAGGAATTCTTACGATAACATCCCGCATATCAGTCAGTCTAAACGGCGCCACCGATGACAAATAGGGCTGTCCAAGCGTCCGCAGCTGGCAGAGATGAAGCAGTATAAATAAAAAACAAATCATCATGCCAAAGCCCCCCAGCATAGCCGCAGATAGCATTAACAAAAATCGCAATATTCGCAAGGAGATGGCGATGTTGTACTGCGGAATGGAGAATGAAGCGATGCCCGTTAACGCGACGACGATGACCATAATGGGAGAAGCGATACCTGCGCTTATGGCAGCATCTCCAATAACAAGCGCCCCGACGATGCTCACGGCAGAACCGACCGGCCTTGGTAATCGGACCCCTGCCTCCCGCATCAGCTCAAAGAAAAATTCCATGATCAGCGCTTCAAAAAAGGCGGGAAAAGGGATGCCTTCCCGTGCATTGAGGATCGCAAGCAGCAATACGGTGGGGATCAGCTCGGGATGAAAGGTCGAGAGCGCAATGTAGATGCTTGGTAAAGTTAAAGCGATAAGAAAAGCCAATATACGAAGCCAACGAATCAAAGTTGCAATAACGGTGCGTTGATAGTAATCCTCGCTGGATTGAAAAAATTCGGTAAAAAGACCCGGACATAATAAAATACTGCCCGTGCCTTGCACCATGACCGCAATTTTTCCGTCCATCATCGCAGCCACCGCCATATCAGTCCTCTCCGTATAGCGATGCTGCGGAAAAGGCGAAAAGGAAGAGTCCTCAATGAGCTGCTCGATATAAGAGGTCTCCATAATCTCAAGATCCTTAATTTGCTCTATTCTTTTTTTGAACTCGGCCAACAATTCACCATCAACTTTATCTTCAATATAGCCGTAGGCGACAGTCGTTTTAGTATCTCCGCCCGCTTTCATCGACTCTATCTTGAATTTAGGCGTTTTTAGGCGCAACCGCATCAAGCCGATATTTTTCTGCAAATTCTCGACCGTGCTCTCCCGCGGTCCCTGTACAACCGATTCGTTAACCGGTTCAGTCACCTGTCTGCTCTCAACAGACTGTGCCTTAAAGCTTAATGCCTTATCCCATTGATCAAATAAAATAATGAGGCGGCCTTCCGATATTTCTTCCATCGCGTGATGCAAATCATTAATAACGACAGCTTTTTTTCCCGAAACGCCGTCATGCTCGAAAAATGTTCGGACATCCAGTGGCGTAAGGTCCATACCGGGGCCAATCTCATGCGTGACAAGGTCTTGAAGTGATATCTTCATATAATTAACGGTGTCTTCTTGGACAAGCGATTCATAATAAATGGAGCAAGCGGTGTACTTCAGCTCAGGTCCATAATTCCAATGCTTATAAACAATATCTGTGCTTATCGAAAATATCGATTCCAAGTCCCGCATATTTTCCGCCAGCCGCTCGGAAATGGGTGTTTTCGGAGGAGTTGTCATGTAGGGATCACCTGATTTCAGTAGCCTTAGCTCATTTCTAGCCATTATTCCCTTAACTCATGAGCGTATACAAAAATTCCTATATTTCAGGCTCTTCTATGTCTTCAAAAAGAAAGTTTGCATTCTAACATACGGCTCGGTATACAACAAGTAAAAAAATATTCATTCAACACGGCTGATACATCCGAAAATAAATAAAAAACCGCAATTCAACTCGCTTTTTTCAACCTTTTTATGTACTTTTTACAGATTCATACCAATTTTTTCAGGTTTATTACCTCTATCAAGTAAACTTATAATACAGTGAGACTAACACAGAGGAGAGATCATCATGAACAAAGGATTCAAAAGAAAAATCGCAATCTTGATGTTAGCCATCAGCTTGCCTGCAACATCATTATTACAAGTACACAATGCCGAAGCCGCCACATCAGCAGCAGCTAAAAGAGATAAGGTTGTCAGAACGGCAATCGCGCTGACCAATAAAGTACAGTATGTACACTGGACACAGAGACAAGAAAGCCATGCCCCATACAGAACAGACTGTTCCGGTTTCACATACCTTGCATACAGACTTGCTAATGTCGGCGTAAAGCTTGT
Organism: Paenibacillus sp. J2L1-98; assembly: GCF_056269405.1. NCBI lineage: Bacteria > Bacillati > Bacillota > Bacilli > Caryophanales > Paenibacillaceae > Paenibacillus > Paenibacillus sp. J2L1-98. The sequence goes on from NZ_JBWDNW010000025.1 coordinate 41,268, forward strand.
CAACAGAGATGACGACGATCAAGCTAAAGTAGGTACGAGAGTAGCATGGGGCAATTTTAAAAAAGGCGACTTGATTTTCACTTGGAACAGCGGCTCTAAGAACAGGAAAGATGTCGGTCATGTCGGCATTTACATCGGTAACGGCAAAATGATTCATAACGCCGGCGCAAGAAACGACGTTATTATTTCAAACATTTATAAAGGCAGCTACTACAAAGACAGATTTATCGTAGCAAGACGTGTAATTAAGTAATCATAAGTCCATCGTGAGGAAACGCTATCATATCGGTTCCTATCCGTCCGGAATTTTCCGTTAATAGATCACCCTAGTAACCTGCAATGCAGGATGAAGGGTGATCTTTTTCTGTATTTTTACGATTTGACCGTTACAGCACTTTTAATTCGGAAGCATCCGTATTTCGTTTAATATGCTTCTTGACATGCTCATACATCGTCTTCATCCTATCCCATTCTTTTCCGCCGATGTCCGTTTGTTTCTTAATCGCGTCTTTCAACGGCAGTATCCGAAATACGCTCCTTTCTCCCGATCTGGTGATGCGCGTCCAGGTAGGAATAAATTCCGCTTGTTTAATCTGTATCGTTCCGTCATCATTTTTCCTGATATTTAGCCGGGTTATGAGCCCCGTTAGGGTATGGTCGTTCCAATAAAGCCGCGTAGAAATGAAATTACCTAAGGAGTAGATTGCAAACTTTTGTTTGCTCACCCCCGTGTTGTCCTTAACCTTATAAAATAAAGCCGGCTGGATGACATGCGAATGTGCGCCTAGAATAATATCCGCGCCGTGTTTAAATAATAACGGAACAAGCTCCTTTTGTTGATCATTCGGAAACATGCCGTATTCTCTTCCGAAGTGCATGCATACGATAACGAGTTCCGCCCCTTGGGCTTTTATCTTCTTGATATCGGCAATAATTTTGCTTGAACTGATCAGATTGACGGCCCAGGATTGTTCGGAAGGCACGGGAATTTTATTCGTTGTTTTCGTATAGGCTAAAATACCGATTTTTATTCCTTTAACTTCTTTAATTAAATATTTCTGCGACTCACTATGTGATCGAAACGTTCCTGTATGATCAAGTCCGTGGGAATCAAGCACCTTTAAGGTACGTTTGAGACCGTGAATTCCGCAATCCATACAATGATTGTTTGCCGTGGTGAGCACGTCAAAACCGAGATTTTTAAGCGTCTCGGCGAACTGATCCGGACAATTAAACATAGGCCAACCGGTTTTAGGATGCCTCTTCACGACGGAGTACACGGCATCAATCGTTTTCTGGCTTGGCTTGCTCTCAGAGCCGGTACCGCCAAAGTTCGTTTCAAGATTGCCAATCGTAAAATCCGCGTTACGCAAATAGGAGGCTACGGGTTCAAATATTTTGTCGAATGAATAACCCTTTTCACCGGAAACTCTCGCTGAGTTTATAATTCTTGTCTTTATCAAAAAGTCTCCGACCGCGGCGATCGTAATATCCGTACTCATGATTCATCTCCGTTCTCTAACTCTTTTTTGAACTCTCGAAAAGCGCGGAGCCACACCATATCATATGATCCGGGCACTAGTCCCGCACTCCATATTCGCCTATATTCCACATTCTATCCTGCAATAAAAAAAGGGCATGAGCGCCCGTAGTGCTGCGTACGGCAGAAATTACCGGCCGCATCGCTTTACTTGGCGTCATACCCGTTTCGTTTGGTTACTATCCCGTTATTACTTTGGTATACGTGCTGTTTGTTGTTATGTATACCGTCAGTAATTGTACGATTCATTTTCTCCATGCAGGTACGGTCTTCTGCGGCGGAAGGATGTATGATTGCGGAATTACAGGCGCTTTTATGGTTTTTCCTGCCATTCCGCTCAGGGCAGCATTAGGCAAAACGCGTCTCGCGGAATGGAACTTCTCACCCCACCAGTACGACCAGCTGTCTACCGTCCCTAACCCCGTAGGGTTGCCGTCTCCTCTTGTGCCGATAACGACAGGTTGTCCAGCACGGTTGGTTCCCATATAAATGGCGACGTGGGAAATATGATCGCTTTGCTGAAACGTCAGAATATCTCCGATCCGCAAGTTTTGAATGCCTGTCAGCTGCCATTTTCCATTTACTTTTTTCTTGCCGACACCTGCAACCTTTGTTCCTACGGAATCATAGCTTCTGGAAGTTCCCGTTATATTGTAGCCAAAGTCACCGAAAACCAGGCGCGTGAACCCCGAACAATCCTCATACCCATACTTGCCGTATGCATCGTTGCCATGGCCGTAAATAAAGTAACCGTTTTCCATATACCATATAGCGCGCTCAACGACCCGGTAGGCCAAAGTTCCTTTAAGACTGGCATATTTACTGCGGAAATCCGCTACATTGTACAATTCGTCTTTTACATAGCTATCAGCTTTAATATACTTTTTATATTTAGCCACCGCTTCGGACCTTGAAAAATCTGTTGCGGCGAAAGCTATTCCTGTTGTGCTTAATGACAAAGCCAATGTCAGGCCAATAATCTTTTTCTTCATAGATCTGCCAACTCCTTAAGTGATGTATTCTTTCCTATGATAACAAGTATTGCTAATCGAATTCGATGGTACATATATCCAGTCCCCTCTCCGCTTCAATTTTTTTTCCACAAAAAACGACCCTACACCACGTGCGAATTCGGGTGTAGGGCCGTTTTTGTTACTTTTTTACCGACAAATTTCGAGCATATTGATAAGGGATATGAAGACATTTTTCCCATGCCTTTTTCCCGTGAAGCCGCCTTATAATCATTTTCCCCGGTTTAATATTGATCTCAATGAGCCATAGCCGTCCACTGGTATCAACAGCGAGATCGATCCCGAGTTCGGACAAGCGGGAGTTGTATGATTTTTCCATGAATTCCGGAATGTATTCCGCCACCTCGACAATCGATTTTGTGAGCGCTTCTCCTTTCTCGCTGCCAAACTCTCTCTCCAGGTAATCTGTCACTTTATAGGCGTCGCCGCCGCTTTTAATATTCGAGGTGATTTTGTCCTTCATGCCTTCCCGGACGGCCATTCCCGTCATTTTCCAGTCGCCCTCGTCCTTCTTCTGCATAAGTGCGCGAATGTCGAACACTTTCCCGTTTTTGTTTCTGATATCGATCCATTTTTGCATCAAATGCCGGCCTTTCTTGAGTACACTCCAAATATAGGAGTCCAGCCGGGTGTTCGGCAAAATCTGCTTGCGCATACCGTCTCTTTGAATGACGAAATGCTCTTTTTCAATGGATACCCTTATAATTCCTCTTCCGCCCCACCCATTAATCGGCTTCAGCATAATACTTCCATGCTTCTTTAAAAATTTGATGAACTGCTGGGCACTCGTTACTTGTTCGGTTGGCAGCAAGAGAGGCTGAAGAACAGAGGAAGCGGCCATATGGCTTTGAATTTTGCATTTATTGCCGAGGCCGTAGCCGGTAAAGCGCAGCTGCTTGCTCTTTTTCACAAGGGTTGCTCTCGGGGTTAACGCGGCCGGGTAGAAACCGATATCCATATTAATCTTGGGGAAAGGGACGGTTTTCCTGGTCCAGCTGCCGCCCTGAAACAGACAGCCGTTGATTTGACGATGTTCCAAGTTCACATCTCTTGGCGTAAAAATAACGACGCCGTCGAATTTTTCTGCAAGCGCAGATTGGGCATGACGGCGAAAGTTTTCCGGGCGCGTGATACGGTGTGTCATGATGCCTAAAATATTATTCATACTCGATCTCCGATCTTTATCGTCTGCCAGGCTCTCCTATGGATGAACCGTATAGTATCCTATGCGCAAAGGCAATTGTCCCGCTTTGGATATTCGCCCAAATCATGAATAATCTTGCGGATTGGTACTCTTTGTGACATGCCGGAATAACATAAATAACGTCGATCGGGGCCTATTTCATGACGTGAACTGCTGTTAATCAACGGAGGAGATTCCACAGTGAAAGCTAGATTGATTAAATATCCCGGAAGGAAATGGTTGAAGCACGAGTCACTCTGGGGCGAACCGGAACTCCGTGAATATTTGCCCGAAACAGAGCTATTCTCCCCGCAAGCATTCATCCAAATGATCAAGCGATATCCTGTCCTTTTTGTCAAACCGGACGTCGGAATGCAGGGACAAGGCGTTATGAAGGTTACGCGGGAGGACGACACTTATGTCATCCAGACGGCTGCACAGAAACTTATATACCGCGATCTGAAGAAAGCTGCTCTTAAACTAAAAAGGCTGATCGGTGCTGAGACATTTCTCGTGCAGCAGGGCATCGATCTGATTCAATTTAATGGAAGCCCGGTCGATTTCCGCGCTCTATTGCATCTGAAACCGAACGGGAAGTGGCGGTTTTTCGGAATTATGGGGAAGGTGGCGGCGAAGAACCAGTTCGTGACGAACCACAGCAGCGGAGGACGGCCGATTCGGCTGCATCAGGCGCTGGGAATTCCGAAGGAAAACAGCGGGCAATGGGATCTGCTTATTAAGAAATTTTCCATTCTGATAGCGGACACAATGAAGCTGCATTTTCCCAAAATAACGGAGCTGGGCTTAGATATTGCCATCGATTCCAATAGAAAAATTTGGCTGCTGGAAGCAAACACTAAACCTCAATTTCAATTATTCAAATATCACTCGAACCCGCGCCTGTTTGCTCAAATCTCCTATTCTGTCCGCATGCTCAGAGATACGGCTGATTAAATAAGGATTTCAAGCATTCGAAGTCTTTCTTCATGAAAAGTCGGTGCTGGGAAGGAGTTCGCATGAACAGTATAAAGGTTAAGCTCCAAATACAAAGTGCTGGCACCTCTCCAAACGGATCGGTCCTATCTCTCAATGAATCGATTATCGAAATGTGGACGATCCCCATCGGGCAGCCCTTGAAACTATGCTTCGGATCAGCTATTCAGGAGGTAATGGTCGATCCTTCGTCAAAAGGAGATATTCTGCTCATTAGCGCTGCGCTTGCTTCGAAATGGGGACTCACCAGTGGTGACGAGCTGTCCGTTCAGTATCAACCCAGCACTGAAACGCTTCAAATCGGTCCGCTGATCGGCGTGATGCTCAGTCACATTAATAGGAAGATGCCTAGTAACCCCTTCGGCGTCAATACGTCATTTTGCCGCGAGCTCATCCGGGCAAGCAAGATGGATAACTCTATCGTCTTTTTTTTCACACATGCGGATATACAGAGACAGTCCGATACGATTAACGGCTGGAGATACACGAACAGATGGGTGCGGAATCGCTTTCCTATCCCCAATGTGATCTATAACCGCGTAACCTCCCGTAAGCTGGAAAGTCTTGCGAGCGTCCAGCAGTTTATAAAATACGCCAAAAGCCGCTATAACGCCGTATTTTTCAACGAGAAATACTTAAATAAAACAGAAGTATTCAAAGCGCTTAAACAAGAACCCGAGCTGCATGTGTATCTCCCGGAATCCCATCTGCTCAGTAATTTTGCGCTGTTGAAAACGATGTGCAGCAAGCATAACGTCGTGTTTCTAAAACCGAACAGCGGAAGCTTGGGCAAGGGCATCATCCGCATTAACCGGAATGCCAATACAACGTACACTTGTCATTTCAACAGTTTCAACGGCGTCCGCAAACAATCATATACAAGCATAGAGAAATTGTTTAACGCGATCTCTAGCAAAATGAAAAAAAACCGCTATCAGATTCAGCGGGGTCTTAATCTCCTTTCAGTAGGCAGCAGGCCGGTAGATTTCCGGGCGCTGGTACAGCGCGATGACACCGGGCAGTGGAGCATCACCTCCATTGTCGCCAGAATTGCCGGCAATCAGCAATTCGTTTCCAATCAGGCCCGCGGCGGAACGATTACGACCGTTAAGGCTGCTCTCTCGCGAACAGGCGTTGCTGCGGCGTCCGGCGGATTGGCGAAGCTTAGGCGGGCTGCGCTGCAAATAGCCAAAGGCATCGAGACGCAGATGACGGGGCATTTTGCCGAGCTGGGCATTGATTTGGCTATTGATACGAAAGGTCATGTATGGCTGATCGAAGTGAATTCCAAGCCGTCGAAGAACGATAAAGCCCCGCTGTCCGCAACCGGCAAAATCCGGCCGTCCGTAACGAAGTTTGTGCAGTATGCTAATTTTTCAGCAAAAATTAGCGACTAGTTGTCCGCCGCCATGAAGCCCGGATGCCCCATTCAAGATGAACGTCCATGCACGATGGCGCTCATCTTGGCCGGGCGTGAGCGGGAGCCGCCGCACACAAGGAGGAGGCCCAAGTGCCGCTTACGGCAATCGGTAAAAAGCGAAAGGCTCGCCTGTGCGAAACGGGCTGCTCATCGCATCCAGCTTTTCTTGGGCCTCTGTATCCAACTGAAGAGAAACGCTCTTCATATTTTCCGCAAGCTGTTCCCTTCGCGCAGCCCCTACAATAACCGTCGATACGGCGGGCTTATTCATAAGCCATGCAAGCGACAGGACGCTTGGCGTACACCCTAGCTCCTTGCTGAGCTTTCCTGCCTCTTCGCCGAGCGCAATCGTTTTGTCATCCAAAAATTTGCTGAAATTCGGATCGGTTTGCGCCCGGGAGCCTGCCGGCGCCTTATCCGTGGAGCTGTACTTGCCGGACAAAATACCGCCCGCCAGCGGAAAATAAGGAATGATGCCGACCCCTTGATCAAGACACATCGGGACAAGCTCCTTCTCGGGCGTACGATCCGCGAGTGAGTAACTCACTTGAGTGGAAACGAATCGGTTCAGCCCCAACCGTTCGCTGATGCCTATCGCTTTCATCAGCTCCCACGCCAAGTAATTGGACGCGCCGATATAGCGCACCTTGCCTGAGCGCACCATATCCTCAAGCGCGCGCAGCGTTTCTTCAAGAGGTGTCTCCGGATCGAATGTATGAATTTGATACAGATCGACATAGTCGGTTTTCAGACGCTTCAAGCTATTTTCCAGCTCCGTCTGCAAATGATAGCGGGACGAGCCCCGCTCATTTACCCCTGCTCCTCTCACTAACCCCGCTTTGGTCGCCAGCAGGATGTTATGGCGGTTCCCCTCCAGCACTTGCCCGATGATTTTCTCCGATTCGGTACCCGCATAAATATTAGCGGTATCAATAAAATTGATTCCGTTGTCTAACGCATAATGAATGATTTGTTTGGATGTCTCATAATCGGCCCGCTTGCCGAATGAGTTCGTTCCTAATCCGAGTACAGATACTTTAAGTCCGCTATGGCCAAGGCGGCGAAATTGCATAATGCTCAGCTCCTTTTTTCTATCGTTAGTCTTTCTATTTTCTCCATTATAGTCTTGATTGTATAGCATTTCAGTATTTTCGATTATGACCTGGCTCATCATTTCTGATATGATAAGAGCTAACATACAAATCGGAACAAACGTTTCCGTTTCCGGAAAGGAACCAGGCGATGAGCGTTCAATTGTCACATCGGGTTATTAAATTACTGTGCGGCGATGCCTTCTACGAACGGGGGGAAGCTTACTATAGAAATGGTAAAGTAACGATTACGAGCTCAAATCCGCAGGCGGCAAGCTATGAGGCGGCCGTGCTGGGAAAAAGACGCTACGAGGTTACAATCGATATCGATCGGGACGGAGATGTCGATGCGGCATGCACCTGTCTCGCATTCAGCACCTATGACAATTACTGCAAGCATGTGGCAGCCGCTCTGCTGCACATCCTTGATCTCCAGCAAGATAGCGCCAGACCCGCCCGCATCTATCCCTCCCTCCTTCATCCGGAAGATAGACCTTACGAGGATGAGGATGTTGATGACGAGGGAGATGAAGCGCATATTCGCCCCCGGTTTGCAGGTCATGCAGGACTTGAAGCAGCCGATACCCGGCTTGCTAACGGTTTATTGGAATTGTTCAGCGGCCGGCCGCTTCGAACCGGCGCGAGCCGCTCGCTCTTCGATTCAAGGATACCTCTCGACGTAGAGATTACATGCAAGCTCTACCCCTACGGCTACCGGAAGCATATGTTCGGCATCGAGCTGAAGATTGGACCTAAACGGCTCTATATCGTACAGCGAATACGAGAATTTCTTGAGAAGGTCGACCGCCGGGAGGCATTCGTTTTTTCGAAGCATTTCACGTACGATCCGGCTATTCATTGCTTCCAGCAAGAGAACGATGAGGTGATCAGGCAGCTCATTCAAATCTATCGCAATGAGGCGCTCATCCGCGAATCGTCGACCCGGGCATTTCTCAAAGAAGCTCCGGCGAGCGGTGAGCGCATGCTGCTTGTGCCCCCTTTCTCTTGGGAGGCGCTGCTCCCTCTGCTTATCGCGGCTCCTTCGGCGCAGCTTGTGTGCGGCAATCGGACGTTTGCCGGCATTACGCTGAGCGACGAAGCGATCCCGCTTCATTTTGCCTTCGATCAAGCGACGGGCGGCGGCTATCAATTGGATATTCAGGGCCTCGGCCAAATGACCGTTATGGAGGAGTACAAGCTGGTCATCGCGGAGGGCAAGCTGCAGCAGCTGCAGCCGGATTCCTGCAAGCGCCTTGCGGAGCTGAAGCATCTGCTCGACACCTCCCGTAAGCCGAAAATTCATATTGCCCCCGAACAAATGGAGCCTTTCATGGAGAAAGTCGTTCCCGGCCTGATGAAGCTGGGGAGCGTCGGCATCGCGGAAACGATATCGGACCGCATTCTGCAAACGCAGCTTAAAGCGAAGCTCTATCTCGACCGGGTAAGAGACAGGCTGCTCGCCGGACTTGAGTTCCAATATGGCGACATTATTATCAATCCGTTAGAAGGCAGCGGTAACAAACGCGGCTCCGACCGCATCCTGATGCGGGACGGGGAGCAGGAGCGGCGCATACTTGATCTGATGGAGCTGGTCCCCTTCGCCAAGACCGAGGGCGGGTATTTTATGGAAGACGAGGAATCGGAATACGAGTTTCTACACCATGTCGTCCCGCAGCTCGAGAAGCTGCTTGCCGTATATGCCACCTCGGCCGTGAAGGTGCGAATCGTGACCAAGCACGCGCCGCCAAAGGTGACGGTTAATGTGGATGAACGCACCGATTGGCTCGAATTCAAGTTCGATATGGATGGCATCCCGGAATCGGAAATTCGCAGCCTGCTGAAGTCGCTCGAGGTTAAGCGCAAATATCACCGTCTACCTGACGGGGCGTTATTACCTCTCGAAGGAGCTGAGTTTCAAGAAATCATTCGATTCTTGAATGAAGTCGGCTTGCGCAAAGGGGATATCCATGGAGCTGAATTCCGCATTCCAGCAGTCCGCGGCCTGCATCTCATGGACTCGCATGAGAGCGGCAACGCCGTAAAGCTCGGCAAATCGTTCCGCCGGCTATTAGAAAACATGCGAAATCCGGACAATCTGGATTTCCCTGTTCCGGATCATCTCGCGCCCGTGCTGCGGGATTATCAGAAGTATGGCTACCAATGGATGAAGACGCTGGCGCACTACCGTTTTGGCGGAATTCTCGCGGATGATATGGGGCTTGGCAAAACGGTGCAGGGGATCGCTTTTATCGTCTCCGTACTGCCCGAAATCCGAAAGCGGGAGCAGCCTGCTTTAATCGTCTCTCCGGCTTCGCTCGTATACAACTGGCTGAATGAGCTTAAAAAATTCGCTCCCGAAATTCGCGCCGTTATCGCAGACGGAAGCAAAGCGGAGCGCAGCGGCGTGCTGAAAGGCGATTTAGAGGCGGATGTCATCATTACCTCCTATCCCCTGCTGCGCAAAGATATCGCGCAGTATAAGAAGCAGCGCTTTCACACGCTGATCATGGACGAAGCGCAATATTTCAAAAATCATACGACCCAGACTGCGCAAGCGGTGAAAGCTATCGAGGCCGGGTATCGCTTCGCTTTGACCGGAACCCCGGTGGAAAACAAACTAGAGGAGCTTTGGTCGATTTTTGGCGCCGTATTCCCTGAGCTGTTCCCGAGCAAGCAAGCCTTTAACGAGCTCACCCTTGAAGCCGTCGCTAAGCGGGTTCGGCCGTTTCTGCTGCGCAGGCTGAAGAGCGACGTACTACAGGAGCTTCCGGAGAAGATCGAATCGATTCAGGCGTCCGAGCTGCTGCCGGAGCAGAAGCAGCTGTATGTCGGCTTCCTGGCCAAGCTGCAGCAGGAGACGGTGAAGCATTTGAACGAGGAGGGCTTCCAAAAAAACCGGATTCGGATTTTGGCTGGCATTACGAGGCTGCGCCAGCTCTGCTGCCACCCAGCGCTGTTCGTCGAAGGCTACGAGGGAAGCTCGGCCAAATTCGAGCAGCTTCTCGAAATGATCGAGGAATGCCAGAGTGCGGGCAAGCGCCTTCTCATCTTCTCGCAATTTACCGAAATGCTCGGGCTGATCGGGCGCGAGCTGGGCTACCAGGGGATGCCTTATTTCTACTTGGACGGACAAACGCCGGCCGCTGAGCGCGTTGCCCTCTGCAGCCGGTTCAACAACGGCGAGCGCGATCTCTTCCTGCTGTCCCTAAAAGCCGGCGGCACCGGACTAAACCTGACGGGTGCGGACACGGTTATTCTCTATGACCTGTGGTGGAACCCCGCTGTCGAGCAGCAAGCAGCCGACCGCGCTCACCGTATCGGACAGAAAAACGTCGTGCAGGTCATCCGCCTCGTCACGCAGGGCACGGTGGAGGATAAAATGTACGAGCTTCAACAGAAGAAGAAAAACCTGATCGACGAGGTGATCCAGCCGGGACAAGAGGCGCTGTCCTCCCTATCGGAGCATGAGATTCGTGAGATTCTAATGATTGAATAAGAAGAAGCCTTGATCAACGAATAAGCTGTTGATCAAGGCTTTTTATGATGCGCTGTCCAAGGGCCTTCTGATCGCTCTTATAGAGCGTCCTTGCCGTTTACCCCGTCTTATTCCGAGACGGCTCTACGAAGGATAAAGCCCATTGCAACGTTAGACATCGCTCCCCTTGACGTCCGGGGGGAGCCAGCTTATAGAGACGTTAATCTTTAGTAAGCTGATCGAAGTGAAGTGAGGTAGTGAAGTGAAGTGAGGAGAAGAGAGATTGCAGCCATTTTAGCCATCTCCTGCAATTTAGTTACATATCGTAAATTTAAATGAAACCGGATAAGTCTAAATGACCGAATAATTTGATTTTGTAAAACTAATCCGATCTTTTTTTCTTTCGTCAAAAAAATAAGGCGATTAGTTTGATGAAATAAACTTAAACCACTCTCTTCACAAACCTGCCGCGGATTAGCTCGACGAATTGAAACTAAATCTAACCGGATTGCATGATCTCTGCCTGTTTGTTCCCTATTAATTTTATATAGCGCCGTTCAAGAGCCTTCCGGTCGCACTTTTAGCGCATCCCCGCCGTTGACCCGGTCGTATTCTGCTCTTGCCTTCTCGACAAGCGGATAGTATTCAGCCGTCCACAGCTTTAAATGTCTCAAAGTATTTATTAATGTTTCACCGAGAGGTGTCAATGAATAGTCTACGACCGGCGGCACGGACGGCGTAACCTCGCGCCTGACCAAGCCGTCCCGCTCCAGCTGCCGCAGCGTTTGGGTCAGCATTTTTTGCGACACGCCTTCGATCCGTCTTCTTACTTCTCCGTAACGCAAGCTTCCATCCTCTAAGGCGTAAATGACCAGCGCCGACCATTTATTCGAAATTATTTCAAGTACCCTGCGATAGCTGCATGCGGTAATCGATATGTCGGCTTGTTTCGCTTGAACGGTATTTGCCATACCCTCTCCTCCTTACGCACCTGAAGGTGCCCAACGAACGTTAAAGTGCCTTCTTACTAAATATTAGTTTATGTATTAATGTATGTCTACACCTACAAGAAGGAGAGATGACTTATGAAAGTATATGAAATACAAGATGGCTTCGGACTTGATCATATAAGGATATCGGAGCGTCCGATTCCTGTTCCGGGTACTGGCGAGGTGCTTATCAAAATGCGCGCGGCTTCGCTCAACTACCGTGATCTGGGCGTCATCGACGGATATTATAATCCAAGCCTGGAGCTTCCCTTCATTCCCGTTTCAGACGGAGTTGGCGAGGTGGTTGGCCTCGGTGAGCAAGCGAATCGGTTTAAGCTTGGGGAACGGGTAAGCGGGATTTTTACGCAGAGCTGGATTTCGGGTGAACCGGCGCAAGAAGGCTGGGCAAGCACGCTGGGCAATCCGCTGGAGGGCCTCCTCGCTGAATATGTTGTTTTGAATGAAAAGGGTTTGGTTCGCGTGCCCGATCACCTGAGCGATGAGGAAGCGGCTTCCCTTGCTTGTGCGGGAGTGACGGCATGGCATGCCATCGTAGTGGAAGGCAAGGTCAAATCCGGAGACACTGTACTCGTGCAAGGAACAGGTGGCGTCTCCCTGTTCGCGCTTCAATTCGCCAAGCTTCACGGCGCCTCCGTCATTGTAACATCGAGCAGTGACGATAAGCTTGCACGCGCCAAATCACTCGGGGCAGATTTCGGCATCAACTACAAAAACACAACTGATTGGGATAAAACGGTGCTTGAGTTTACTCATGGCCGTGGTGCTGATCACGTTGTCGATGTTGGCGGAGCCGCTACGCTGAACCAATCGCTTCAAGCTCTTCGGCTGGGCGGGCAAATTAGTTTAATCGGCATATTATCGGGAGCAAGTGTGGAGAGCTTTAATATTATCGAAGCGCTGCAGAAGAAGGCGCGGCTTCAAGCCATTAATGTCGGCAGCCGGGATATGTTCGAGGCCATGAACCGCGCGATTTCACAGAATGCGCTTCGTCCGGTCATAGACCGTATATTTCCGTTTGAACAATCCGTCGAAGCGCTCCGCTACTTAGCTAAGGGAACGCATTTCGGAAAGGTATGCATCACGATTTAAACCTTAGATTTAGTTACATTTCGTAAAACTAATTGAACGCGGCTAAGTCAAAATGACCGGATAATTCGATTTTGCGAAACTAAACCGGTCATTTTTTTCTTTCGTCATTAAAACAAGGCGATTAGTTCGATGAAATGAACTTATAGCACGCTTTTCACAAGCCTGCTGCGGATTAGTTCGACAAATCGAAACTAAATCTATTTTTCATAATCCGTTCGTTCTTATAGCGCGTCCCCGCCGTTTCCCCGGGCAGAGGCGGGGGCAAGATGGAAGGCAAACAAGCCGGGAGTTGCAGCCAATCCACCTGCTCGACAAGCGGGGCGATTGCAGCCAAGTTAGCCGGCTCGACGAGCGGGGCGATTGCAGCTATTTTAGCCGAGTCCTTCGATTGCACCTATTTTGATGGCTATGGCTTCAATAACCGATCAATCTCGACTGCCGCTTCCGTTAAGCCCTGCTTAACCGAAAGCTCCTCTTGAAAAATTTTTTTCATATACTCAGTATAAATGGCGTCAATCCGGCTGTAATTTTTCACCGGCGGCCGTAAAAACGTATGGTTGAGCGCTTCGGCAAACGGATGAATAAACGACTCGCCCTGCACCTTTATATCTTTGGCCTCCAGATTGGTCGGGATCAAGCCGGTTTGCGACATCGCGATTTGCGATTGCGTATTTACCATCCATTTCATAAACAGCCATGACTGCTCCGGATTTTTGGAGCCCTTCATAATGACGAGGTCTTCTCCGCCCAATATGGACGCTGGGCCGTAAATCGGCGGAAACGGAACCGCTATCGTTGCGTTTATCGCCCGCTGCAGCTCTTTGCCCTGAAAGATGCTATAAAACCAAGGACCCTCGTCAGTGACCAAAACCTTCCCGGATTTTACGCCCTCCCAATTGTCGCCGCCGCCGTTAATGACCGTCCGGTCAATCAGCTGCTCCTTATATAGCGATAAAAGCTGCTCTACCGCTATCACTGTCGCTTCACTGTCCAGATAGCCGGATGCCCTCGTGTACGCTTCATCCGTCATCCGCCCGCCAAGCGCATAGATATATGGCAGGCTCCTCCAAGGCTCAAGCCCGCCCATGCCGATCATGTAGCGTTCATTCTTGGCAAGCGCAATAACCTCCTGAAAAGCGGCCGGCGGCTCCGACAATCCGGCTTGCTTCAGCAATTCACGGTTGAAGATCGCGACCTTCGTATTCGTATTCACGGGCAGCGAATAGTAGGCGCCCTCATAATAGCCGGCCGAGCCCGTATTGCTCTGCAGCGTTTGCATAATTTCATCGAAATCATCATACTCGCTAAGGGGGAGCACCAGCCCGCTTTGAGAAAACTCCGGTACCCATACGATATCCATCCGGACTACATCCGGCGCTCTATTCGCAGAAGCCTTAGAGATGAGTGTATATTTTAGCTCCGCATTATTGCTTTGCCGAACAGGTACGACATGAATAGCTGGGTATGCCTCCTCAAAAGCAGGAATGAGCACGTCTTCCAAAATTCGTGTCTCTTCATCGCTGTACGTATGCCAGAACTCAATCTCATGATCCTCCGTATTGTTAATCTTCTCGACTTCGCTTTCCTTGGATATGATGGACTGCTGGCCGCAGCCCGCGGCAATGACTAGGAAACATCCGATTATAATCAGCCTTATAGCATGCATGTCTATCTCCTCCATCAACTATTGTTGATGCTTTTCCCGATACTCGACAGGTGTCATCTGCGTCATTTTTTTGAACAGCTTGCTGAAATATTTCACGTCGTTAAAGCCCGATTTTTCCGCTATCTCATAAATCTTATACTCATTTTGAACGAGCATCCGCTTTGCTTCGTGCAGCCTCAAATCGATCAAATAATCGATGAAATTTTGACCGGACTGTTTTTTGAACAAATTCGAAAAGTAGCTCTTGCTGACATGAATCGTATCCGCTACTTCCTGCAGTGTCAGATCGTTCCGGTAATTAAGCTTAATGTACTCAATAGCTTTCGTGATTAATTGTCCGCTATGGCCTTTATCGTTCAAACGCAGCTGATTAGGATGCTCCATCTCCTCGAACAGATGACGGACAGTCGATTCCAGCTGGACAACCGTATCGCAGCGCGAAATATGATCCCGGAAATCCGACAGCGTCTTGGAATCCCCGTTTAAATAAGCATAGGCGGCGAGCAGCTCGTAAGCCTCTCTCTTCACAAGCTCCGGCGTCGGCCCGTCCTTCGCCCACCTCGAGACGAAGCTGTCGATTACCGTTTTGGCGTTGTTCTCGGAACGAAGCCGCTCGACGATCTCGTGCATCTTCATTTCCTCGTATTCATGCCCGTCTTCGCTCTCATCCGGCGGAAGCTCCCAGGCAAACAGCCGGCCCGTCCCTTCAAAAAATCGCCGCTCTCCCGCCGTCCGGCTTCTTTGCAGTCCCGCTTCCACCCGCCCGCTTTCCTTCTCGATGCAGTATCCGACCGTAACCGAGACGGATAATTCAGCGGCTACACGCGCCTTGAAGCGCTCAAGCTTCGCTTCGGCATCCTGCTCATTAGGATAGATGAGAAAGAGGCCTTCTCCCGTTAAAATGTGCGCGCTGCCGGCTTGAAATCGCTCGTAAAAGATGGACTGCATATCCTCATACATAATGCTGATATGCAAATGCCCGTAACGCTCCTGCCATTCGTTCAGTCCGTCCGATACGACCAAAGCGCAAATGTAGCATGAATTGCTGTGGCCAAAAATATCGCTAAACCGAAAATCGGACCGCCCGGACGCGAGCAGCCGCTTCATCTCCTGTTCGGACCGCCTTCTCTCCAGCAGCGTCAATTGCTCGTCGAGCTGCTGCTTCTGCATCGCCTGCTTGCGGTTTTCCAGGAGCATATCCTTACAGCGGTCAAGCACGGCAATAAGCTCCTCCGCTTCCAGCGACGGCTTGAGCAAATAATCGACAGCCCCTTGCTTCATCCCCTCGCGGACGTATTCGAACTCATTGTAGCTGCTGATAAGAACGACCTTCATCTGCGGATTAACCTCGAGCGCATTCCGCGTAAGCTCCAGGCCGTCCATGATCGGCATCTTAATATCGGTTATTAAAATATCAACGGGACGGGAGCGAAGCAGCTCCAATGCCTCGAGGCCGTTTGCGCAATCGCCAACTAAAGCGAGCCCGTGCTCCTCCCAGTCGATAAAGCTTTTAAGCCCGTTTCGGATAATCGGCTCGTCGTCCACAATCAGAACGTTATCGTTCATATTATCCCTCCCCTAAGTTGTTGAATGCTGCGCAACAGCCGATTTTGGAAGCACTAGCTTCGAAGGCGGATGACGATATGAATTTGCGTGCCGCGCCCTGGCTCACTGGTAACCGTCATACCCGAGCCCGGTCCAAAATAAAGCCTCAAGGAATCGTGGACATGCTGCAGCCCGATCCCCCGCTTCGTCGTGCCTTCCTTGGCATTTAACGGCTGCAGCTTCTCGGGTGCCATGCCCGCTCCGTTATCGCTGATTTCAATTTGCAGCTCGCCCTGACGCTCCGCTGCCTTGATCGTAATTTCACCTCCGCGGTTAAGCGGCACAAAGCCGTGGAACACCGCATTCTCGACCAGCGGCTGAAGCAGCATCCTTGGAATGCTCACCCGCTCCGCGCCGGGCTGTACGTCAATAAGCAAAGCATATTTTTGCTCGTACCGCATTTCCAATATGACGATATACTTCTGAATGATTTCGAGCTCTTCCTCAAGCGTGACCATCTGTCCGTTTTTGCCCATGTTCGCTTGGAGCAGTCTGATCAGCGCCGCCAGCCCCTGATCCGCACGCTCCGTCTCGCGCGCCCGAACGAGCCACCTTAGCGTGCTGAGCGTGTTATACAGAAAATGCGGATGAATACGGTACGCGACCGCACGCACCTCCGCCTCCAGCTTCTCGTTCTGCTCCTGCCCCACCCGCACCATAAGCTGCTCGATTTCATCCAGCATTTTGTTGAAATGCCTGCTCATCAGTCCGATTTCGTCCGTAGAGGTCAGCGCTGTCCGTACGGATAAATCGCCCTGCTGCACGCGCTTCATCTCCGACGTCAGCTGCTTGATCGGTTTTGTAACCCGTTTTGCGATCAGAAGGCCGATGAGCACCGCGAGCAAAGCAAAGCACACCGAGGTTAGCAAAATACGGGTATGCAGCTTGTCCAGCGCGCCCGTTATTTCTACCGTAGGCACCGTACCGACGAGCAGCCAGCCATTGCTCAGCCTTTGCTTCACGCCATAGTAATGAACGTCTTTGTTGAAGTATTCAAACTCTACATCATCATTGTGTACGATTAGCTCATGCAGAGTAACATCTTCTACCGTTCGTCCAATGCGCGAGAGGTCGGCGGCGATCATTATTTGCCCTTCGGGGTTTACGACCATATAACGGCCGGTTTGTCCAAGCTTAACCTGATTAATCGTGTTAATAATGGCCTTGCCGTTCAAATTGACGACGAGAAATCCGATTTGCTGCAGCGACTCAAAATCTTTGAGCGTGCGGCTGATCGGCAGCACAAGATCGGTATTTTCCCCGGCGCCGCTGAAGGGGTCCTTCCGCAAGGCCTGCCATACCAGCCCCCCGTCCAGCTTTTTTGACTCCGCTACCCATTCTTGCTGATTGAGATCGACCTTCCGCAGCTTAGCGATAGAGAACGTGCCGCTCCCCCAGCCGATCCCGCCGTCTTTAATAATATGAACGACTCTAACGAACGAGCTTGAATATACGACGTTATTTAGCAGCGTGCTTAAAGATTGCGACATCTCCGCCTGCTTGCTGAGCGGACTTGAGCTGAACTGCATCGCCGCTTTCTGCACCTTCAAATCGCTATATATTAAATCGGATGTATCGCTTCCCGCGTTGAAAATAGAAGACAGCGCATCTGCGGTTTGTTTCGTAACCTGAACGGTAGATGCTCTGACATTTCGTTTCACAAGCGCAGAAGATTCCAAATAGAAAGAGAACCCCGATAAAGTGGTCGGAATCAGAATGATCAATAAGAACGCTAAAATCATTTTCGAAGCAAACCGGTTGGTTATTTTCTCGAAGCGCGCCATTTGCTTTCCACCTTGCTTAAGAAGATACTCTTAGTTTACCGAATTCGATGCGATTTACATAGAATGTTCTTTTTAAGGAAGCAGCGCAGCCCCAATCGGCTGCGCTGTCTCCGCTTTTCATCTTCATTTTGCTCCAATTCGATGTCGAGCATAACCGGCTGCTTGGGATCTTCCTCCAAGCAGTCCTCCCGCATAAACCGCTCCCAGCTCGAAGGAAAGCACTCCGCCTGCCGCTTGGGCATTCAGGCCTTTCACCTTCTGCAAAGCTTCGTTCATCTTCCGCTTCGCCGGATCATCCGCTACCGTCACTACCTTCTCGTTCGGCTTGCTTGGCAGCGTTCCGGTGCCGGAGGAAGGTGTTCCGGCCTTCGCGCCGTTCCCCTGATCGATAATGATCATCTCCCAATAAGCCAGGGACGGAACAGAAATAATGAGATCCGTACCTCTCCAAGTATAGCTCAATTCCTTGAACATGCCGCCATCCCTGTCAGGAGAAGCCGTAAACACCTTGAGATTCGGAGCATCCGCTTGCTTTAAGCCGAGTCCGTAGGTAACCTTAAGATCCGTCAGCCGCTCCGGCTCAGCAGCCGCGTTGCGCCAGTTCTCATCATTATTAAGCAGGTTAACCAATTGAATGCTGTCGTACTGCTCGAAGCCTTTGTTCCTGCTGTTATCGCCGGCAATCGCCATAACCGTATTGGCCGCTCCGTCCCTGCTGGTCGCGATTGCCGTGCCGTCGGCTGCGGCAATCGCGACAGCCTTGCCCTTGTCCTCTTTGCTGTCGAACAACAGATTCTCATACGCTGCAAAGAACTTGTAATATTCCTTCATCGACTCTTTCAGCGATGCCTTCATCTTCTTGCTGCGGTTCGGATAATATTCATGCGCCAGCATATTCGGGCCTTCCCCGAACGATTCCGCCGTGCCGAGCTCGATATGGGTTGCGCCCATCGCGGCGAGCGCCGCATCCATCAATCTAATGGACGGCTCATTGAAGAAGCCGAGCGTCAAGCTGCGCATAATGATCGTGCCTTTATCCGACGGTTCATGCTTAAGCGTAACGGTATGATTGCCTTCGCTCATGTATGGGACGATATAGTAAACATCCTCATTGAACTTATCGCGGTTAGCCGTCGGCGAGAAGTAAATTTGAACCGGCTTGCCCTTCTCATCCAGAACGGGCTCATCGTCAATGTAGAGCGTCTTGGTCGCAACCGAGCCTTCATTTGAATAGGTGAAGATCAGCGATGTTTCTCCGGCTTGCTCCACATTGATATCGAAAGCCGCTTCGTCGCCCGTATGGCCGAAATTAAGCAGCAGATCTTTATAAATAACGATTGGAGGCGTCGAATCGGCCTTCTCTGCATCGAGCCTTCTGCCGCCTGCCAGCAGGTAATCCAGCTCAATGCCCTCGTCGTCTCTGCCTTCAAGCACAAGCTTTATTTTGTTCGTCCCTGCCGCCAGCGCAGCTGCCGGTACTTCAAGCATAGCCCAAGTATCGCCGGTATAAGCAAAGCTTAAATCCGCTTGCTTCACGTCGTTAATATACAACGCCCGCACTGCGGGCTGCTTGGAAGCCGCCTTATTCTTGTACCTTATTCCAAGCGCTGCATTTTTCGCTACCGGCAGATTTAAATCGAACGTCAGGAAGTCGTTCTCATCCCCAAAGCCGGAAACCGTCCCGGTCGTCGTCTTCACGCCATGACCGGCCGGGGCAAAGGACGCCGCCTCCGCCTCGTATTCCGCTCCGCCTACAACCAGGCTGTCCAAATTGATATATTGGCCGTCCGAGACCATGACAAGCTCGATCGTATGCTCGCCCGCGGAGAGCGGCGACTCGATGACTTTCTCAGACATGCCGACGTCCCAGCCTCCCAGCGTTTGGCCGAAAACAACGTTTTTGGCAGCCAAATTTCCATCGACAACGATATCAAAGGCCGGATTGTTGTCCGATCTATACTTAAACACCAGCTCCTCGGCCGCTTGCCCCAAATTAACGTTGAAAATAACCGTCTGCCCTGCTTTGCCATGATCGTCGGTTTTGCCAAGCGAATTGGTTACGCCGCCTGTCTTCGCTATGACGGGCTCCCAGCCAAGCTCGGCCGCTTCCGCTTCATATACAGCGCCGTCCAGCTCGACGCGATCAATTGCGATGCCTTCTTGCTCTGTATCCTGCTCCATCTTCAGGAGCACCGTGTTTGCGGCCTGACTGCTGAACAAATAGGCCGGCACCGTAATAAACGACCATTCCCCGCCCGTTGACGGGAATGCGAATGCGCCTGCTTTTTTCCCGTTTACATAGATGCTTCGGGCTGCCGGTTCGCCCGCATTGCGGTAAAACACCTTCAAATCATAAGATCCGCTCGTTCCGACCGCTCCCAGCGACAGCTTCGCATAATCGCCCTTTTGCTTAAAGCCGTCCAAGTAGCCGATCTCTCCGTTGACGGCAACTACGCTGGCCGAGCCTGATTTCAGAACCGAGCTGTCCTCGGCTTCCTTCACCTCTGCGCCTACGCTCACGCAGTCGACCTGAATCGAGCTGCTATGATTCGCTGCCGGAAGCAGCGTGAACTCGTTCTCTCCGGAAACAAGCGGCACGTTGACCGCATGCTGCCGCCACTCACCCGAGGTTGCTTCAAAAACGACAGGATGGACGATGCCGTTAACTTTCAGCGCATAGGATAAATCCTCATCCGCACGGTAGGTGAACGTCACCGGCGTCTCCTGGCCGCCCGCCTGCCCGCTGCTCCATGAGATGCTGTCGCCTGCCTGGCCGAAATCGTCAAGCCACCGCTCTCCTTTCACAACGCCGGCGGTTCTTGTCTCCGCGCCTTCCGCTTCCAGCTTCATTCCATAAGATACAGCGTGCAAATTGATATACGTGGATTCGCTATCCAGCTTGATTGCGACCGTATTCTCTCCCGCATCCAAATGGATATCCTGCTCCGCTAAGCCCCACCAGTCATTGCCGTACCAGCCGTTATTCGCAAGCGCCAGCTTGTAAGCCGTCTCTCCCACGGTAATGTCCGCGTTCGTGTTATCTGTACCGGAGCGGTACCAGAGGCCCAGCTTGTAATCGCCTGCTTCCGGCGCATTTACCTTGACCGTTACGGCTTTACCGTCCGCGCCGTTATAGTTATCCGTCTTGACGGAGTCGCCGGAACCGGCTACCGTTATGCCGCCCGATAGCTGGACCTTGGCGGCATCATCCGTCAGTATCATTTCACCGCCCGTCAATATGCCGTCCAAATTCATATACTGTCCGCTGGATGTAAGGGCAAGCCGGACGGTATTCGTTCCCGCGTTCACCGGAATCGAGGCCGTACGCCATGCCCACCTGCCGTCGCCGCCCCAACCGTTCGTATCCGGGAACGTCAGATCCTGCTGCTTCACTGCGTTCACGTAAAGCTCCGCCTCGGGCGAATTATCGGTCGCATATTGGAAAACAACCGTTTCCGTACCCGCTGCACCGGCGATCATATCGAACTCCACCGAATCCTGCGCATTTTTAATATTGGTTACATAAGCGCCGGCGGCCGTCCCGTCATGCACTTCAATCTGTGGCGATGTGGCTGGCTTCCATCCGAATGCCGCCTTCTCGGCTTCGTAGCGCTTGCCGCCAGCCTGCAAATAATCCAGCTTCATGCCCGCATCCGCCTCGCCGTTCAGCTGCAGCGTGACCGTATTGTCGCCTGCATGCAGAGGAACGGTAATGGCCTGGCTGCTCTTGAACGAATCCCAATTGCCCGTCTTCGCAAAGACGGCATCCGCAAGTATGGTCGCCCCGTTAACGATCAAGTCCCTTGTAACGGCAGCCGTTCCCGCGCTGTAGCCGAACTGTATCGGATACGAACCGCTTTCTTCGGCTTCAACATGAAACGTCACGTACTCCCCTTCGGTTTCGAAGAAATAGACATGGCCGTACTTATCCACCTTACAGCTGATCAGCTCGGCGTTTTCCGCCTCAAATTCCTGCTGGGTCCCTTGTCCGCTTACGAGAAGGCTGTCTACGTTCAGCCATAAGTCATTCGTATTTAACTGGAGAACGATTTTGTTCTCGCCTGCTTGAAGATCAGCCTGCACCGTCTTCTGGGCAACAGGATTGCCCCAGCCGGTCTTCTCGTCGAACGCCAATGGCGTTTCGAGCGTTTGACCGTTTACGGTCAATCTGCCGGCCGGGCTTCCCGAGCCGTTATCCTGGCCGTATTTCAAGGTCAAGTCATAGCTTCCCGCCGTTTCTGCGTTTACGGTCCAAACGATTTGATCCTCGTCTTTTTTGCCGAAATCGCCAACCCAGCCAACCGTTTGATTAATGCGGGATAAAAAATCTACCGTTTTCGCTACATTAGGAACGTCGGAGGCCGCAAACGTATCGCCCACCGCCTGCTTGTAGTTCATATAGCCTGCGATGACCATCGCTTTGCCCCCATTGGCAGACCTCGTATCCTCAATCACCTTCTTGATGTCGCGGTAATTGTCTTTGTCCGTCCACAGCTCGCTGTAATCGAAGTCCGTCTTCGTATCGGGATCGGGAACCTCGGAGTAGCCCCCGTTACCGCCAACCATGTTGAACGTCACATCGTTCTTCGCAGCGTTATTGGCCGTTAACGAATGCTTAACGGCATTAACGAGCTCGTCATAGCTTTTGGAGTAATAGCGTTCATTTCCTTCATAATCGTATAAATAATCGTTATCCGCCGCGCCCCACTGGTCCAAATGGATGCCGTCGAATCCGAATTCATTAACGGAGCGGTTATATTGCTTTGTGATGTAGGACTGCCATTCCGGATTGCCCGGATCCTGCAAGTACAAGGCGGAAGGCACCCAATAAAAGAAGAAGCCATTCTGGTATTTTTGCGGGTCGGGATTCGGGAACACTGCGTTTTTGTTATAGAGGCCCCATTCCGGCTTAACGCCAAAATCCTCATAGTTTTCCCGGGCTGCATAATTCATCTGATAAGCCATGGCGGCCGAGCCGTATTTTTGCGCTGCTGCCACCTGCTGCTTGACCGCTATCGGATACAAATGCCTGCCGAGCAGATCGGCATAAGAGGTGCTTGAATCGTATGGGGCCGAAATAAAATTGCCATTCGCATCCTTGAGCGGTTTTCCGTTTGCATCCGTTTTAGAGTATACGGATACGTCATGCCGCCACATCCAGTCGTAAAACTGATAGCCGTTCAAATAGTACTCTTGAGACAGCTGCTTGATCTTCTCTTCGCTCTCTTTAGCGGTCTCGCTCGGAAAGTCCGACGTATAGCCGTATCGCGGAAAATGAGTCCACTCGCTGGATACGTCGACAGCCGCCGTCTTGAAATCGCCCGGACTGCCCTCCATATAAGCCTTCACGATATATCCGCGGAAATCGGTTTTCGGCGGCTGCCACGACACGGTTAGATCGGAGCTCGTTCCCTTTAGCACCGTTACTTTGCGGCTAACCTTTCCTGCCAGCTTATTAACGAGGTAAAATTCCAAAATAAGCTTGCCGCTGAAATCCGCCGACTCGTTGAAGGAAACCTTAAACTCCGCGGTTTCTCCCGGCGCATATCTCGCTTTGCCGATTGTCAGCTTCTTGATCGGCTCGGCAGGAATGGACGACCGCAGGGCTGCTTCCTCCGCATGAACGGAAGGCGGCTGGCCTATAACGGGGAATGAGGGGCCGAGCAGCATAACTACTGACATCGACATAATGAATAACTTCCGCTTTAACGAACGCTTTGATTTTGACATTGCCAATCTCCTTTTGATTTGGTTTATAGCAAGCGCTTTCAATCCGCATCAAAACCAAAGCGGACGAAAATCCTCATTCGTGCCGCTCTGGTCTGTCTGCGTATCGCATAATGCTTATGCTTTACTTGTAATTAATCGTTACTAGATCCCAGTATTTCAGGCTCGGCAGCTTCAGCTTGACGCTGCCGTCCTGCTGCTCGAAGCTCAGCTTCACAGGCGAACCGTTATAATAGTCCGGCGAAGCGAACATAATGCCGGCCACCTCCCGCTCCGTCTGAATCGTAATCTCTACATCTTTGCGCTCCGCAGGCGCCGCCTGCTCGCCTTTGTCGTCTCTCCAATCCATCGTCGTCGCATCCGTGAAGTTAATGAAATGGACGATGTCGCTGCCGTTTTTCCGCTTCGCGAAGGACCAGATTTTTCCTTGCTCGGGCGATGCGGAAACTTCCGCTTCTCCCGTGCCCGATACGGCCGCTTCCGCCTCTTCCAGTCCATCCCGCAAAATGTTTTGATAAGCGACCAGGAAGTCATAATAGCGAATGAGCTGCTCTTCCAGCTCAGCCGGTATCGTCAGGTTTTTATTCGGGAAATATTCTTTGGCAAGCATGTTTTCGCCAAGCTCCAGATGAGAGCCGCCCGCCGCGAAGATGACCGCATCCGTAAGCAGGACGCCCGGCGTATTGAACTCCCCGCTCGAGTTAGCCAAATCATAGTTCATGTAAGCCGCAAGCACGGTGTTCAGCTTATTTTTGCTGAACTTGCCGTTCTGGTCGATAATGTCCTTCAGGCTGCTGTATTTCGGATGCCCGTCCCATACTTCCGTATAAAGGAATTCGAGAGGCGCCTGAGGCGCCATAAACGCCTGCCCGTACTGTCCCACCGCATTCATGACATAGTCGACATCCAGCTTCTCCTTCGCCGCTTTCAGGAAAGACACATACCCCTGAGCAAGCTGAACGCTTTCCCCCTTGGCATTCCACAATGCTCCGCGGTCTCCCAATTGGTCGACATGCCAGCCGTCAAACGGCAGCTGCTTAAACACTTCAGTTTCCTTGTCGATCAGATAGTTCTGCCACTCGGAATTGCTTGGGTCATAAAGCATAATGTCGCTGGCCCAACTGTCCGGCAAGGGATGCTTATCCTGGTTTGTTTGCGTCGGATCCTTGTAAAGAGCCCACTCTTTCTTGACGCCGTCCGCTTCCGCGCCCTCGTACGCGCCGAACAGCAGGTTATAGTTCATCGCCATCATATTTTTGCTGTGCGCGAGGTCAATATAGCCCTTGATCGTGTCCAACGAGACCGGTCTGTTCGCAATATCCGGCCATTCCGAGGCCGGTTTATCGCCGTCCATCTTCACAGGATCGTGATGCTTGTACTGCCAGTCATAAAATTGAAGGCCGTTAATATGGAACCGGTTCAAGCGTTCAATTACTGCCGTCAATTCATCCTTGCTCATGCCGTGGAAGTCGGCCAAATAGCCGTAACGGGGAAATTTGCTCCAATTCGCGGAAACGTCGACCGCGATGTTCTGATGATCCATCACTTCTCCCTTTGCCGACAGAAACACCTCCGCCATATAGCCTTTACCGTCTTCCTTCGGCGGCGTCCAATCCCAGGTGATTTGTCCGCCTTCCGCCTTTACCTCCTGCTCGCCGATCTGCTCGCCAAGATGACGATACTGAACGATCACCTTCGCTTTCGGCTCCGCTTTGCCCACATCCAGCTTGAAGCTAACCTTTTCGCCGGGACGGTACACTGCTTTGTCTGTAGTCAACCCGCTCATTATCCCTTGGCTGACCACCGTCTCCGCCACAATCTCCGTTTGTTTGCTGCAGCCTGCTGCCAGAATGACAAAACAGCTAATCGCTGCGATAGCAGCCGACTTCATTTTTTTGCGGATCACATGCATCTGTCCTTCCCTGTTTGTCTAGTTATCCTTTCACGCCGCCTTCGTTGAACCCGCCCTGCACAAATCTCTTCTGGAAAATAATATAGAGCAGCACGGTCGGTACGAGCGCAATAATAGAAGCGGCGAATACCCATGAATAGTTGGTAGCGTACTTGTCGTTGAACATAAGCAGCGCGACCGGCAGCGTCCGCAGCGCTTCCTCCTTGATGATGACGAGCGCCGTAAAATATTCCTCCCATGTGCCTTGGAAGGACAGAACCGCGAGCGTCGCGATTGCCGGCATCGATTGCGGCAAATAAATGTTCCAGAAAATCCGCCAGCTGCCGCCTCCGTCGATCAGCACGGACTCCTCATACTCCTTTGGAATGCTTTGAAAGAAGCCGCGGAGGAAAAACGTGCTGCCGACAACGCCGCCGCCGATATAAATTAACCATAGACCCCAGTACGTATTAACTAACCCAAATGATTTGATAATCAAAAACTGCGGGATAATGTTAATTACGCCGGGAATCATCATCGTCAGAAGAAACACGCGGAACAACAGCTCTTTGCCCGGAAAGTTAAATCTGGCAAATCCGTATGCCGTCAGACAGCCGAGGAACAGGCTTCCCGTCATAGACACGATCGTAACGAGCGAGCTGTTCAGGAAATATCTCGCGAAATTATTTTTGCTCCATACAAGCTGGTAGTTATAAAGATTCGGAATAACCGAAAATACTTCCTTAGGCCTTGGCAGCGAATAAGCCCCTTTAATGAAACTGGTCATAATCATATAGACGAAGGGGAATAGAAAAGCCAGCGCCCCAAGTACAATAATGCCGTAAACCAGGGTCTGAATATGCCATTTCGTTTTCATCGCTTCCCCCTCCTACAAAAACCGCTGATTGCCGAATTTTTTCATCTGGGAATACGTGAGTAAGAACACGGCGATCCCCATCATGACGGCTACAGCGGATGCATAACCAAAGTTAAAGTTCTTAAATGCCTGCAAGTACATAAGACTCGGCAGCGTTTGGGTCTGATCCATCGGGCCGCCCTTCGTAATAAAGTAAACCTGCGGGAAAAAGTTAAACGCGCCGTTAACCAGATTTATAATAACAAATGCTGTTACAGGACCAAGCATCGGAACCGTAATGCTCCAAAACTGCTTCGTTCCGTTAGCGCCGTCGATTTGCGCCGCTTCATAATATTCCCTCGAAATGCCCTGCAGCGCTGCCAGATAGATGACGACGCCCCAACCAACCGTTTTCCAAATGTGGAACAGCCAAATGACGATCATCGCCGACCAATAGTTGGAAAGAAAATTAACCGGTTCATGAAAAATGCCAAGCTGCTTGTAAAAGATAAAATTGATCAAGCCGTACTCACCGCTCGCGAACAAGAAGCGGAACAGGAATGCGACGACGATCCATGACGTAATGATCGGCAAATAATACACCGTACGGAACACAATCTTGTGCTTGATAAAGTGCATATTGATTAATACGGCAAACACGATAGCGAGAAACCAGTTGATCGGCACCGTTACCGCGACGTTCAAAAACGTATTTCGGATGGCCATCAACACTTTATTGTTCGGATCCGTAAAGGCGGATACGTAGTTTTCAAAGCCAATGAAAGGATTTTCTGCATTAGGCATAATACTGTAATCCTGAAAGCTTATAATAATATTTTTGATCATCGGGTAGATGACGAATACGGCAGTACCCAAAACACCAAAAAAGATATAAGGCAAAACCTTTATCCACTGCTGCAAGCCCTTTTTCAACTTTACGCCTGCCGGAATTCGCTGTACGGGTTTCGGCTGCCCCGCCGCTGGTATAGACATGGTGATGCTCCTTCCTATCTTTCATCTAGAGTGAGCCTTCGTCTACCCAATGCGATAGACGAAGGCTCTGGCCTTGCCGCTACTTCGTTAAGATGGCTTCGATATTTTTCGCTGCCTCATCGAGCGCTTCTTTCGGCGAAAGCTCTCCGCGGATCGCTTTCTCGAATGCAAGGTTAACGATTCCTTCCATCTCGCCGTATTGCGGAATCGGCGTACGCGGCAATGCGGTTTCAAGCTGCTTCACGTACTCGGTAACGAACGGCTGCTCAAGAAAAGCAGGGTCGTTTGCTGCCGTTTTGTTCGTAGGGATAAGGCCAAGCTTGCTCATGATCTTCTGCGGCTCATCGCCAAGCATCCATTTCGCGAATGTCCAAGCTTCTTGCGGATGTTTCGAGTTTGCAAAAATAACGAGGTCTTCGCCGCCTACAACGGAACGGCTGCCGCCTGCGCCTGCAGGAATCAAGCCGCGAACCGTTTGCTCCAGCGGTTTGAACGCGGATTCCGCTTCGTTCATCAGAATGCTGTAGAACCAAGGGCCGTCATCGATCATCATATAATCATTGTTTTTCATGCCGTCCCAAGCGCCCGGCTCGCCGCCAAGAATCGTTGGCGTTACCAAGCCGTCTTTGTTCCACTGCACGATCGTTTCAAGTGCTTTCACGCTTTCCGGGCTGTTCAAGTAACCGTCTGCCTTCGTATAATCCTCGTTAGTTAGCAAGCCGCCAAGGCTCCAGAAGTAAGGGGAGGCCGCCCATACGTTCGCTCCGCCGATTCCGATACCGCCAGGCTTGCCTTTTGCGACCGCAAGCTTCGCCGCTTCTACGAACTCATCCATTGTCGCAGGCGCCGCTTTTACTCCGATTTCATCCAATACCGCTTTGTTGTAAATCGCGATTTTTGTATTTGTATTAACCGGCACGCCGTAGTAGCCGCCGTTATAGGCATTCGTTTCCATCGGCGCTTCGAACGAATTCGCTTTCAGTTCATCGAAGCCATCGTTTTTGCTGACATCTTGAAGTGCTCCCATTTTTGCAAATTCCGGAACCCAGATAATGTCCATTCGCATAAGATCAGGAGCTGCATCGCCCGCTACGCCGGCAATAACCTGCTCTTTCAAGCCCTCGTACGGCATTCTTGTCAGCTTGAGCTCGATGCCAGGGTTCTCTTTCTCGAAGAGAGGCTTAATTTCATCCGTAAGCACCTTCTCTTCCTGATCGCTGTAAGTATGCCAGTACTCGATCGTTACTTTCTTGCCGTCCGTAGCAGGAGCGTTACCGCTTTCTTTTGCCGGAGCTTTACCTCCGTTATTTGCAGGTGCGTTATTGCCGCCTGAGCATGCCGTAATCGTGAATGCCATTACCGCCGCTAGAACTCCATACGAAATTGTTTTATACCATTTCATAGCTTTGACCCTCCTTTTATTTGTGCTGCTCCTTTATTATGCTAAGAACGGGCCTTTCCAGAAACCGTTTTCATTGCGAAAAAGGTGTCGCATTTTACTCCGTTCCAAATGTAAATGTTTGGTTGGAATAAAAAAGGTGCATTATTTTTCTGATTGGACAGAAAAATAATGCACCTTAAAAAAGATTAGATCCCCATTTCACGCGATCTCCCGTACGTAGGCCGCCGAAATGCCCTCATAACCGCCGATTCCGTTGCCAGTAAAGCTAATTGCCTGCGCTATACCGTAATCCAACCACCGAAATACACCCATAACCGCCGATTCCGTTGCCAGTAAAGCTAATTGCCTGCGCTTTCCCGTCCGCAAACCGGATAGGCAGCACAATCCAAGCATCTAGAAAAATTAGATCTACTTTGCGTGCTTAAATAGGGGAGGCCAGATATTTTAGACGTATTAGTTCGAATTGGTAAACTTAATAGTCGGTTTTTTAGCCGCCGCTTAAAAAAAGCACCTTTTAGTTCGGCAAAATCAACTTAATCGCTCGATTTGCAAGCTACTGCTCCGATTAGTTCCGCCAAATCGAATTAACTCACCCGAAGCAGTACAATCTACCTTATAAGCTTCTACTGCAGATTATAAACTCTCGCCTCATAAGGACGAAGCAGCATGTCCCGCGTTGACGCGACAGAAGGAGCATCATCATTCGAAATGATCAGCTCCAGCTGTGCCGCAGACGGAAGCTTCATTTCCGTTAGATCGAATAACGCTTCACGCTCGGAGAAGTTTAAAATAACAAGCCACTGCTCCTCGCCAAGCGTACGCGTATAGACGTATAACTGCTCATGCTCCTCAGCGACAATCGAATAATCGCCATATATCATAATCGGATGCTGCTTCCGCAATGCAATCAGCCGTTTATAATAGTGGAAGATCGAATCCGGATCCTGCAGCGCTTCCTCCGCATTGATGGCACAGTAGTTGGGATTGACACCGATCCATGGCTCGCCGGTCGTGAAGCCTGCTTGCCAGCTGTCATTCCACTGCATCGGAGTCCGGGCGTTGTCTCTTCCTTTCGCATAAACCGAAGCCATCGCCTGCTCGTGAGACACGCCGCGTTCGTGCACAGCCTCCCGGTAAAAGTTAAGCAGCTCCACATCTCTGTAGTCATCGATATGATCGAACTTCACATTCGTCATGCCGATTTCTTCGCCCTGATAAATGTACGGCGTCCCTTGCAGCGTGTGCAGGAATGTCGCCAGCAGCTTAGCCGACTGCTTTCTGTACACCGTATCGTCGCCAAACCGTGAAACCATGCGCGGCTGGTCGTGATTGTTCAAATATAGGCTGTTCCAGCCTTTACCGTTCAAAGCGTATTGCCATTTGCTCGTGACAGCTTTCAAATCAGCAAGCCTCCAAGGCTTCAAATTCCACTTGCCGCCTTCGCCGGAGTCGATGTCCATCGTCTCAAAATGGAAGACCATGTTCACGGCCTTATTGGCAGGATCCGTATACACGGCCGCCAGGTCAGTAGGAACTCCCGGCATTTCGCCAACGGACATCGCATTATAACGGGACAAAGTTTGCTCGTTCATTTCCTGTAAATAGGACTCCAGCCGCGGACCGCATAGGAAAAACTCGCCTCCCCATGCATACCTTTCTCCGCCTGGAGCGCTTGGCAATCCGTCTGCCTTGGAAATGCAGTTGATAACATCCATACGGAAGCCGTCGATGCCCTTCTCCAGCCAGAAGTTCATCATATCGTATACTTCACGTCTTAATTTCGGATTTTCCCAGTTAAGATCCGGCTGCTTCTTTGTAAATAAATGCAAATAATACTCTTCCGTCGCTTCGTCGTACTGCCACGCAGATCCTCCGAAAAAGGATACCCAGTTGTTAGGCTCCTCGCCGTTCTCGCCGGCAGGCTTCCATATATAATAGTCGCGGTAAGGGTTATCCTTCGCTTTCTTCGACTCCTGGAACCAGGCATGCTCGTCCGAGGAATGATTGACAACAAGATCCATAATGAGCTTAATGCCGCGGTCATGAAGTCCCTTCAGCATTTCCTCCCAATCCGCCATCGTTCCGAACTCATCCATAATCGCCTGGTAATCACTAATATCATAGCCGTTATCATCGTTCGGCGATTTATATACGGGACTGAGCCATACGATCCCGACTCCGAGCTCCTTCAAATAATCCAGTTTGCTTATTATACCCTGCAAGTCGCCTATTCCATCCCCGTTGCTGTCCTTAAAGCTGCGGGGATATATCTGATAAACAACGTCCTCCTGCCAAAACGCGCCTGCTGTCATCTGTATTCCTCCTAAATTACGTATTGAGCTATCCTGTTCATATTAAAAGAGGACGCCCGCCAAACAAACCGCTATTATTATTCGAAATGAAATAATAAAGGGCGTTGACGAAAGCGTCCGTTTTGTGTATATTCAGTTACTTTCCAATCGGCTCGAGAGGCGCAACCCTGCCTAACGATATGCTGGCGCCTTGAACGGGAGCCGCCCATCGCACGCCATTGGCAATCACTCTCAAAACATCGGGGTGATGATAGATCGGGAACGTCTCATGTCCTGGGCGGAAATAAAACAGCTTCCCCTTCCCTCTGCGGTAGCAGCAGCCGCTCCGGAACACTTCGCCGCCCTCGAACCACGAGATGAACACCAGCTCATCGGGAGCCGGAATGTCAAAGCGCTCGCCGTACATTTCTTCCTTCGGAATTTCAATATAATCCTTTAAGCCGTCCGCAATCGGATGCCCGTGCTCAATGACCCAAATCCGTTCCTTCTCGCCGTCGTCGCGCCATTTCAAATCGCCGGTTTTCGTCCCGAGCAGGCGCTCGAATATTTTCGAGCCATGTCCGGAATGCAGAACGATAAGTCCCATTCCATCCATCACGCGGGCGCGGACTTTCTCGACAATTTCGTCCCGCACCTCCGCATGTGCGAGATGCCCCCACCAGATAAGCACATCCGTATCGCTCAGCACCTCGTCGGTTAGACCGTGCTCCGGCTCGTCTAGGACCGCCGTCCTTACGTCAAAGCCATCCACCGTTTTCAAATATCCGCCAATCGCGTTATGAATGCCTTCGGGATAGATGCTTGCGACATGCTCATTTTGCTTCTCGTGCCGGTATTCGTTCCATACGGTTACCTTAAGATTAGCCATTAACGAGAACCTCCTGCCCGATTGTAATCCATCTTTCTTCCGTAAAGGACTGAACGATAGCGTCGAGCGCCGCCTGATTGATACAGCCGTCCTCTATTGCCGCATCGAGACCGTCGCCCTTGCCGTTCAGCAAATCGAAGAAGGACTGCATTTGATTTGCCGCGAACGAATTAGGGATTTCAATTTCGCGGAATTGCTGCTCCTCGCCAAGCTTGATTTGAATAGTATCCTCTTCCTCCAGGTTGTAGACGAGCGCTCCTTGCGTACCGTAAATCTCGATTTGCTGATAATTGCCGCGTCCATAGGCGAAGCGGGATATGTTCATCGTGGAGGATGTCCCGTCCGCAAAACGGGCAAGCACGTGACAGAAATCATCGACATCAACTTCGCCCTTGCCATCGCCGCCCAGAAGGTCGCGCTCCTTCACGATCGTGCCGGCATCCGCGATGACCCTGACCGTTTCACCGACGAGAAAGCGTTGAAGATCCAAAATATGAGAGCCCAAATCGCCGAGCGCACCCGAGCCGGACAGATCCTTACGGAACCGCCACAGGAGCGGAATGTTCTCGTCGATGCTCCAGCTTTGCAAATATTGACTGTATACGTGATTAATTTTGCCTAGTGTGCCCTGCTCAACCAGCTGCTTCGCATAACGGACCGCGGACTTATACCGGTAAGTGAAGCAAACCATATGCGGCAGCGGATCGGCGGCTAATGCCAGCCGGAGAATTTCCGCTTCCTGAGCGTTCAGCGCGATCGGCTTCTCCAGCGCAAACGGCTTGCGGTGCTTAATGGCGTCATACGCGATTATAAAATGATTACTATTCGGCGTGCCGATTGTAACCGCATCCAACTCCGCATCCTTTAACATATCCAAATGGTTAACGTACCTTCGCGCCGGCGGAACGTTCAGTTCCTCTCCTTTGGCCAAAAGCGCTTCTTCATTGCAATCGCAAATCGACCATACTTCTGCATCCGCGCTTGCTAGAATGCCTTCGATATGAAAGTTAGCTATGCCGCCAAGTCCGATAACGCCGATTTTCAGCTTCTTCATATGCATCATCCCATCCTTAAGGTGCTTTAATTACAACCCAAGTATAGTTTGTGTTAAAATAAACAGGAATGTCGGATGGAGACTCTTTTTGTACAAAAACGACTTTTAAGGGGAGATTGGGATTGCTCGCTATTAACGTGGATTTGGTTCCGCGCGTCAAAATTATGGGATTTGTTGCGTATAAGAGCCCGTGGATTCATTTCAAGCGGAATATTAACGAGTATGTGCTCTATTTCATCCGAAGCGGTGAGCTGCATCTCAAAGAGGCGGACAACCATTATGTTCTGAGGAAGGGTGACATGCTTATTCTTGAGCCTAATCTAACCCATGAAGGGACCGCGAAGCATGTTTGCGATTACTACTATATTCATTTCGAGCACCCGGATATCAAATCGATCAAAGTCGATGATATGCTCGCGCTTGCCAACTATTTCATCGTGGAGCATGAGCAATCTCCGTTCATCCCGCATAAGCCTTCCATTGCCGGTATCAATCCGTACATCTGCTGCTTTCCCAAATTTCATACGATTTCTGATAAAACAAGGTTTAGCCTCGCGCTGCATGCCCTTAATGAAATGCAGCAGCACTATAAACGCAGGCATTACAATCGAAGCCTGACTGCTTTAAGATTTACGCAGCTGCTCATTGAGCTGTCACGCGAAAACTTTATGGACGAGCTTAGGCGTAACGACCGCATTCCCTCCAAGTCATTTGTTAAAGTTAATGCCCTGCTCGATTACATTCATCAGAACTACCAAAAGAAAATATCCGGCAGCGATATCGAGCTGGCATTCGAGAGCAACTACGATTACATCAACCGCGCCTTCAAGCACGTAACCGGCCAATCGATAAGCCGTTACATCAATACGGTCCGCATCAATCAAGCGAAGGAATTAATCGAGACAACTTCGCTCGGCATAGGCGAGATCGGCTATTTAATCGGCATTAACGATCCGTATCATTTCAGTAAAGTATTCAAGAAGTATGCCGGCCTTTCCCCGACCCAGTATTTTAAACGCATACGAAAAAATGAGTAAAAACCTCCGGACGGATCACGTTCGGAGGTTTTTCTATAGGCCATTTGCCATTGTTGATATCTATCATTAGGAGACATTCATCATCAATTGATACTAGCAGATTTTAATAGAGATAGGGATATTGACCAGTACGAACGATCTATCTCGTACGTATACTTACAATACAAGCTGCTATTACATCTAAGAGAAAGGAGGAGCTCAGTGCCTAAAAGCTAGAGTATGTTGCTAGAAAGACGAAGACTCACTTCAAAAAAGGAGTGCTGCTGCCTACAAACAAAGGAAACTTCATCCTTGAAAAGAGGTTAAGACATGAATGATTTAATGATCATTATGACAATTTCTGCGTTCCTGTTAACGATCGGCTTCATCTTTTGGCGCCCGCACGTCAATGAAGCGATACCTGCAACGATAGGCGCTTTGGTCGTTCTCCTCAGCGGGAGCGTTTCGCTTACCGATCTCGGTCAAATCACCGAAACGATAAGCGGAGCAGCGGTTACCATTATAGCGACTATCGTCATGGCCATTGTATTAGAAAGCTTCGGTTTCTTCTATTGGGCGGCCGAGCTGCTGCTCAAAAAAGCCCGCGGTTCCGGCATTCGCCTTTTTTGGCTAACGAATTTGTTTTGTTTTCTCATGACGCTGTTCGTAAATAATGATGGAAGCATCCTAATTACTACACCTATACTGCTGATGCTGCTGCAAAATATGGGCCTTAAAAACCATCAAAAAATACCTTATCTGCTGTCAGGCGCATTAATCGCAACGGCATCAAGCGCCCCGATCGGCGTAAGCAACATCGTCAATTTAATCGCTTTAAAAATCGTTCACATGAGTCTCTATATGCACACCGCCATGATGTTCGTTCCAGCATCGCTTGGGCTTGTACTATTGTCTCTCCTTCTATTCGTCACCTTCTATCGTACGCTCCCGAAACAACTGCCGCCTGCTTCCAGATGGGGCCTCATGCCGGGAAGCCATCCGCTCCAGCAAAACGTACCGAAAGAAAACCGCAACCGCTTCATGCGCAATATTATTATTTTCATATTTTGCGTACGCTTGAGCTTGTTTGTCGCATCGTATCTCCAGTTTTCCGTCGCCGTTACGGCTGTCATCGGATCTGCTCTGCTTCTCGGCTGGCGATGGATCTACTTAAAAATCCCGCCTGCAGACCTGCTCAAAAAGACGCCGTGGTATATTCTTATTTTCGCTTTCAGTATGTATATTATTATCTACGGCCTGAACAATATCGGACTAACGGAATGGCTGATACAGCTGCTGCAGCCTGTCGTCTCGGGAAGTCTGCTCCATGCCAGCGTCCTAATGGGCGTATTGTTAAGCGTATTGTCTAATTTTTTCAATAATCATCCCGCTTTAATGGTCGGAACACTCACTTTAACGAACATGGGTCTCGATCCTTTGACGTTAAAAATCGCATATTTAGCTAGTGTCATAGGCAGTGACATCGGATCACTCCTATTGCCGATCGGCACGTTGGCTACGCTCATGTGGATGCATATTGTGCAAAAAGCAGGAGTCCGTATCAGCTGGAGCCAATATTTAAAGGTATCCTCAATCGTCATTCCGATTACCGTTATTTTCACGCTCGTTCTATTGTCCTTTTGGGTTTCCTGGTTTTTCTAAAATAAAAAAGAGACCTTCCGTAAGGAAGGCCCCATGTTTTTTATGCACGGAACAGCCCGTAGCCGTTCAGTGGAACGACAGGCTCACTATCCACCCTAAGGCCCTGCGAGCGGCCATGGAACGCAACGTCGACAAGCCATTGCGTAAAGCTTGCAACTTCCAGCGACTCCAATTCCTGCAGCGTAAAGAAGCCGGCAGCGTCAACCTCCGCATTATCCGGAGTAGGCTCGCCGCTTACATATTCCATCTCAAACGCGACGTAAAGATTATGTATGCTCCTTGGCTGATCGCGTAATGCGACGACGTTTTTAACGATGGCGTGTACGCCGCACTCCTCCAGCACCTCTCTTTGGACCGTATCTTGAATCGCTTCCAGCTGCTCGATGTATCCGCCCGGATTCGTCCATTTGCCTTTTCCAGGCTCCTGCGCCCTGCGGACGAGCAGAATTTTGTCTTCTTTAACGACAAGCGCTCCGACACCAATACTGTAATTGCCCCAATGAATAAAGCTGCAGTTCGTACACGCCATTCTCATCGTCCCGTCAACGTTACGAGACTCCAGCTCATGACCGCATGCCATACAAAACTTCGCTTCCACCTGTCTCACCTCTGCATTAAGCTTTTATCTCATCAGATTATACGAATTATTTCAATCGCTGCATAGACCGTCCGCATGGAGGATCTTCAGAAATACAAAATGACCGCAAGCCTCACGTTGCAGTGAAGTCGCGGCCGATCCTGTTTACTCTTTCCGGAGGTCCTTGCCTTGCAGCCTACTTCGCCGTATTTCTGCCTTTGGCCGCAATGCCGCCGTTAAACGCGGTGCTGCCCTTCGTCATATTTGCTCTTTTAGCGCCCGCCGTGCTTTTTGAAGCGGTTTCGCCTTTCTCGCCTTCGGCTCCTTTAGCCCCTTTGTTTCTGCCAAACACCTTTTTCGCTAACTTCTTTTTTTCCCCCGCTTGCCAGCGATTCCAGCCTTTCTTGCCCGTTCCTCTTCCGGTTCCGCCCTTACCCTTTGCACTGCTCATCTCATCACTCCATTATGCTTTCTATGTCGAGTTACCTGTTTTACATTTACATGAAATGCAGCAGCGGCATCTATAAAGATCCTTGTTCCTCGTTATCATTATTAGTCATTATACCATTATTTCTACATCCCACACCGTCTGCAAGCAAAAGAACCGAGATCGCGGGGCTGCTGCCGCCAGCTATTTCGGTTCCAAAATCATTAAATTTCATTCCGGTTAGGATCCTTTGCAAGGATTGCCTGCCGCTTCTCAGTAGGCATGAATCGAATCGCTCATGATTTTCCAAACTATACTTTTATAACGTTCTGCCCGCAATACGAAAGCCTTTAAAGAATTTAACGCTTCTTCAGCCTGCTCCAGATAGTACTCATCGCCAAAAAGCATATACAGTCTTTTATAATCATTATATTCATCCAGCCATTCATTGAAGTAAGAAGAGGTCATGCCCATCACTCCCTTAGTTCGATCATAGAGCAAGAACATTAAGCTTTTATGAGAAAAAGATGAATCCAAGATAAGTCATTTTATAGAAGTTGAATTAAGGTCTATGACATGGAGGATTTCCCGCTAAATGAAGCTTCAGAGCGTTTAGGAAGAAATTAACAGGAGCTTTTCCAGTTAATTAATATCCGCACCTATGCTGTCTAGAACGGTTGTTTCAACGATTTGCTCCAAAATCGTACGATTGATTTGTTAACTGATCTAGCAGATTCATCATTTAAATATATTGCTAAGTTTTTAGAATATTCCCTCAATAATTGACACAAAATTAACAATACGCTTTCGTATGAGGTTTACCTGACTAAACATGGCAGTAAGCTGAGCGGGGCACCTCTTAATCGACTACGCCATCCTGCCGGTCGTAAGCGCATTCAAATGATCTCGCAGCCGCAGGAGCGGCAGCTGTTTTACAGCGGTAATCATCCGTACACGCAGCAGCTTCTGAGGACAGCAACCTTGGAATTGTTTATCTCCCATTCCACCTCTCCTTCCGTACATTCCTCTATCTTCTATTAAATAGTAAAATGCGACAAATTAAAATAGAAAATTGAAAATTTAATGTTTCCTATTTTTACTCACCCCGTCAGTCCGTCGGCTGCTTTCCTGCTATACCGCTTTAGCATATTTATGATACTTTATTTGATGGAGACCATTATTAAAAATTATCGGAGGTTTAAAGGATGACATTAATCGAGCAAAACGCAGTTGTTCTGTTTCAAGGCGACAGCATTACCGATGCGGGCCGCAACCGAAACGACGGGGCCAATCTCGGATCGGGCTATGCAAACCTTGTAACATCTCTGTTTACGAGCAAATATCCAGGCAAGCAAGCCACCTTCCTGAATCGGGGCATATCGGGCGACCGTGTCGTCGACTTGGAAGGGAGATGGGAAGAGGATTGTCTCGCTTTAAATCCGACTTGGCTGTCTATCTACGTTGGCATTAACGACACTTGGCGGCGTTATGACAGCAATGATCCAATGAGTGCCGACGATTACTACGCTACATACCTGAGACTGATTAAGCGGGCGAAGGAGCAGCTTAACGCAAATCTCATTCTTGTCGAGCCCTTCGTGCTGCCTGTTAACGAGAGCCAGAAGCAATGGCGGGAGGATCTTGATCCAAAAATTCAAGCGGTTCGCGAGCTCGCCGGAGAGTTCAAAGCGTTATACGTGCCGCTCGACGGCTTATTCGCTCAGGCTGCTGCCCAGACAGGCCCCGCATATTGGGCTCCCGATGGCGTTCACCCATCGCCAGCCGGCGCCGCACTCATCGCTAAAGCATGGCTGCAAGCCGTTCATGCACAATAGTGTGAATCATAACAAGTGGAGCAGGACGCTTAGGCATTCTGCTCCTCTTCTTGCCTACTTTCGTCTTCTAAACGTCGGACGGATATCGTAAGCCCCACTGCTTCCTGATCGTATCTAACGTGTTCATGATCGCCAGCGTCTCATCCAAAGGAATGACCGAGCTTTCGAGTCTGCCCTCGCGCAGCGCGTTCATCGCTTCCTCCGCTTCGAATGCATAACCCGCGAATTGACGGTCATCGGCGATCGATTCAGGCTCCGCGTTCTTGGCGTGAAGCGATGCCGATTTGCCGAACAAAAAGTTTGGAATATGGATATATCCTTTTGTACCATAAATATAAGCGTCATTAACCATCCCAAGCTGAACCGCTCCATTTAACGCTGCGGTGCGTCCGCCCTCATATTCGAACAACAGCGAGAACTGCTCATCTACGCCTGTCTCGCCAATTCGGGCGCTGCTCATAATATTTGCCGGCGCGCCGCCAAATATCATAGAAGCAAAGGAAACCGGATAAATGCCGGCATCAAGAAGCGCTCCGCCGCCTAGCTGAGGATCAAGAAGACGGCTCTCCGGCGCCCAGCCGATATCAAAGCCAAAATCCGCTTTCAACATGCGTATTTCGCCAATTTTATCGTCAGCTATCCATTCCCTCACCTTGCGGATAGGCGGCAAAAACCTCGTCCACATGGCTTCCATGAGGAACACTTGCTTCTCCCTTGCTAATTCAATGATTTCCTTCGCTTCCGCCGCATTCATCGTGAAGGGCTTCTCGCAAAGCACGGCTTTGCCGGCGCGCAAGAGCGCAAGCACATTCTCTTTATGTATCGGATGCAGCGTTCCCACATAGACGATATCGATTTCAGCATCGCTGGCCAGCTCGTCCACGCTGCCGTAAGCGCGAGGAATGTTAAATTGCTCAGCGAAGCTCTCCGCCTTCTCCAGGCTTCTTCCTCCGACTGCGACAAGCTCGGCGCCCTCAGCAAAGGCCAAATCTTTGGCAAATTTTGAGGAGATCCCTCCCGGACCCAAAATCCCCCACTTGATCGGTTTTAACGACATTAATTTTTCACTCCTCTGATAACATACTAATATCATTTCTTATCCTTAATTATACAGGCGAACCATCCTGCAAAGCGATCCGATTAACGAAATCGTCCGTCCGCCGGCAGATTATAGATTTTGGCTCCCGCTCCCGCTCCCGGCACCGCAGCACCATTGCAGTGCATGCCCGATCGCGCTCTGATATTCCGGCTGCTGCAGCACGGACAGGAAGTGCCCTGGCGTGAGCACGCATACCCGGCCTTCCCCCTGCTCCCTTAACCAGCCCGCCGGCTGCGTACCATGCTCCGACACCGAGGTCATAAATACTTGAATGCGCTCTTCAATGACCTCCACATGATAATGCTCATCGTTTACAGTAAAGTCTTCCGCAGCCGGACTGCCGAATAACGCCTTGTCTGTATATGTCATTGTAACGGGACAAGACTCCGGATGATGCTGAAACACTCCGCCTACCAGCCCGAAGAAAACGGGCTCATTCCGGTATCCGACCGTGCCTGCATGCAGAACGAGCAGCCCTTTACCATGCTCGACATAGCTCTGAAACTGCTGCTGAATCTCTTCCGTAAGCCATGGCGTTTTATCAGACGCCGAAATTTGGTTCGACTTCGCAAGTACGATTACATCCTGCCGGTCCATCCAGCTGCCCGACCACTCCGATGCATGCTGAATAT
Source organism: Paenibacillus sp. J2L1-98 (assembly GCF_056269405.1). Lineage (NCBI taxonomy): Bacteria > Bacillati > Bacillota > Bacilli > Caryophanales > Paenibacillaceae > Paenibacillus > Paenibacillus sp. J2L1-98. The sequence goes on from NZ_JBWDNW010000025.1 coordinate 81,506, forward strand.
AATCGAACTGAAAGCCCTGCTTGCTGAGCGGCTCCAAGCCCGCCATGACCGTCTTGCCCGGATGCCAATAGTCGTCACAAATTACGCCAACCTTCATCTCTTCATCCCCTTACTCTAATCAAAGCTTTATTTAAATTTTAAATGTTTGCGCAGAACATTGCTATACGCGGTTCTTCATAAACAAACAAATCAGGTGCATTTCTGCACCTGATTTGACGGTGTGGATCAGTAAAAATAGAGCAGCCGCTTCGTAGAGCTGTTCTGTCAACGACTCACGACTAAAGTCGCGAGCTTGTGACGCTCCAGTAGTGCAAATGCTACACGATGACACAGCACCTTGTATATACAAGATGCCGTCGTAGCTCCTACCTTTACCGCACCCGGCTTCATCGCCTCCATGGAAGCGTGAGGTCACATCCTCGATTTATTCTTTGGAAAATATTGGAATGGATATTTCCAAAGAAACATCGAACGGGCAGGCTGACAGCTACCCTGCGGCATAAGCGTGCTTATGCCGCATCTTTGGCGATGTACTTGTTTCCACTCTGCCAAAGATTCATCGAGGCGATGCGGTCGTCATTCGACCTGTATCCGCAGGCTCGGCAGCAAAAGAGATGCTTCTTTTTGTTGCGATTTCCTTTCGCGATGTGATTACATTTCGGGCATGTTTGCGAGGTGTATTTGGGATTGACCGCGATGGTTTTGGAGCCCGCCATCACCGCTTTGTACGTGATCATTTGGCGAAGCTGGTAATAGGCCCACGAAACTGTGACGTAACGGTTGTTTCGGTAAACCCTTTCCGCCCTCTTGCGCACGCCTTGCAAATCTTCCAGCACAAACAGCGTTTTGGCTCCATAGCGGGATATGAGTGCCTTACTGACCTGATGGTTAATATTGGTCATCCAACGGTTTTCTCTCTGCTCGATTTCTTTTAATCTTCGACGTGCAGATGACGTTTGCCGCATTTGAAGCGCTTTTCGAAGCTGTTTATAACGTGCCCGCTTATCTTTGATGCGCCGACCCGAAAAGAAGGTCGTTTTGCCCGCCGAATCATAGGCAGTGGCAACAAAATTTACCCCCATATCAATACCGATGACTTGGCCCAGCTCCTTATCTTCGATTTCATCGATTTCTTTAGTCATCGGGATATGCAGAAACCACTTACTGTGCTTGTGAACCAGCTTGGCCGTGCCAAAGCGCCAGGAACCATCGAAGAAGTGTTCCATACCCTTGGATTCGAAGGCTACCTTGACGCGGCCTTCCAAGGTATTGAGTGAGAAAACGCCTGCCGCCAAAGAATAGTCACGGTTCCAAACTAAATCGTATTCAGGGCGTTTGAACTGTACGCATGTCCGGTCATGCCCGCTTGATTCATTGGTTTTATACCTTGCGAGAACGGTTTTAAGCACCGACTGCGCCATTTGTGAACGCAAACCAAACTGCTGCCGCAAATGGGTATACGTTAGCTTGTGCAATGATCTGGCGTTTAAGGCTGTTCGTTCAAAAATGAGCTTCGAAACCATGTTGCATCCTTTTCGATATGCGGCCATGGTTTTGTGCAACAACATGGCTTAGGGAGGTTGGTTTGATTTTCAGTTTCGCGGTAAGGGTAAGATTCATGGATTCACCTCCCTGTTGATAGAGTTATACGATTATTGTATGCGATCATATGTTCGTGTACAAGCAAAACCAGGCGTTTCCTCTCATGACTGAAGTCACGGGTATCCACGCCCCTATTGATGAAAAATGGGACGGAACCGGCTACCCTCATCAGCTTGCAGGCGAAGGCATTCCGATTGAAGTCCGCATCGTCAGCGTCGTCGATGTATACGATGCTTTAACGAGCACCCGCCTTAAAAAATACAGAGGCAGCCTGAAGCATGAAGATCAGCTTCAGGCCGCCGCTGCCTCTATGATTACCGCATTTCAGGTAACCGGAATACGATATTTTCGATTAAAGTGATCCCAACATTCCCGCGCAGCGTGGCGATGGATTCGGGATGGAACTGCACTGCTACTGAGCCGGTATATAAATGTCAATTTGAGACTCTTCACGGTCTAATGCATAAATATCGTTCCAATATTCAATATCAATAGGTCGGCAGCCGTACGTATTGTTTATAAAATCATAAGTGGCACCAATCTGTGATTCTGCACCTGTATGTACAATTTTGATATAACGGCCGGAAGTTACGGTATGCGTTATCATGTCACTAGGAATTTCACCATACGAGTTCACTTCGAAGCCGATTACATGCTGATAGGGCACATCGGGAGTCCATTGACCGTCGTAAGGATAGATTTGAATTAAATAAATGCCAGTTCCTATCCTGTTTTCAATCTCACTCACTCTTCTCGCTAAATCCTCACGCAATGCGCCCACAATTCCCGATTCTAAAACATGGTTTAGACTTTCGGTTATCGTGAAGCCAACCAGCCTGATCTCTTCCCTTTCCATTTGATCGACTTGATAAGTTTTCAATGTTATTTCCCTCCCTATTGTATGGAAAATATACCCATAACAAGGATAGCAAACATACGTTCGGTTATAAAGATTTAAATTAGTTATATGCAACACATAACTCCCGTTCATTCATGCAATGTACACTGGTATTAAGCGAAAAAGACAGCCGATAATTACCGTTCACATCTACATTTACGCGCAAAATGATTAACAGGAAAAACCCCTGTTAATTTCCCCCTTGGAAGCCTGCAGCTTCATTTAGCTGGAAATCCTCCATGTATTTTGCAGGAAATCGACACTTTAAGGGGTTATTGCGAGATTTGAAGGAGAAATTCCTGATAAAATAAGTGAAAACCTATGTTCATCAAATGAGATGGAGTTTTTCCCTTCACAACCCCAACACCCGATAGCGCAAAACAAACAAAGGTGCTAATTGAAAGAACCGCCATAAACGACTCATCCCTGTCGACATGCTATCAATGTGATTAGCATTTATAGCTATTAAAAAGACAGTAGTTATCAGAACGCTCCAACTTATTGCTCCATACAAAGGGGGAATCCTATTTTTCCGCATGAAGTCACTCCATTATTTTTATGTTAAGTCATTGAAACAAAGGCTGCCGATCTTACAAGCTATAAAATATACGCTCCCCGGACAAAAAAGGGAGACCATGTTTAGCGCATAATTGCGGCATCCTTTCGCGAATCCAAGGATGCACTTCTTCATTTTCCATGTGAAAGGCGTAATATCCGAAAATAGCGAGCAGCATAAATCCTTCTATTACAGGGATAACATTTTCAGTTACTTCACAATCCCCATAATACGACTTAAGAAATTGTCTTCTGCGTTCTGACGGAACCATTAAGGCTCCCATTGCAACATCCAACAAATAATAACCGGATCCGAACAGCCCAAAGTCAATGAAGCATATTTCACCTTCGCGGTTGACGATCATATTGCCCAAATTTAAATCACCGTGGACGATTCCCCAGCAATCTGCCGACTTCCCCATTCTTTCGAGGCGGGAGTTAATGAGCTGGAACGTCTCCTCAACAATCTGAAAATCCGAAGGGACAATCAAGCCTGTCCCGACGCCGCGTTTTATTTCAGAAAGCTTTTGGACATTTCGTTCTATACCTTGATTAGGCCGGCAGTTAGAGTCAAATTGAGAATTGTACGTACGGAAAAAGCTGTGCAGTTTAGCGGTTTGAGCACCTAATTGCATCACAACTAGTTCTGCTGCCACGTCTTCCTTTTGCAAATCCGTTCCTTCAATCCATGTTAATAACGAACAGTTTATCATTTTCCCGTCGCAATCTGCTTTTGCAATGAAATTTCCGCAGCGGTCGTGAACCGGGCGTTGAACGATAAGATTGGTTTGGTTTGCAATTTCATCTAACAGCCGCAGCTCGCTTAATAAACCGTCCCAGGTATGCTGCAGCCCTTCCATATTTTTAGTAACCGGTTGATGAACGCGCAGCAAATACGAGTTTCCATTGACTACATCGTTGACTTTATAAGTCCTATTTTCGTTATGTCTAATAAATGTAATATCAGGCTGCTGAATGCCATACTTGCTAAGGACCTCAATCAGAGAGTCATCCGTCATATAAGAGCTTCCCTTCCTTTGCTCATACCATATCCAACTGATCCGGCAGCGTCGCCCAATTATGTTCGATCCAATGCATTTCTTCGACAAACCGGCTAAGCAAGCCGCGCAGCCCGCTTTCGGCACGAACCTCCGTACGAAGCCACCAGATGGATTCGATCAAGTAAAGCATGCGCATAGCCCGGGAAAGCATGCCTGGCGATACATCAGAATGCTCACGGTATCCCTCCATAAAAGGCCGTACTGTCTCCATCCGTATCCGGCCGTCCCGCAGAGCGCCTGACAAAACCGCGCGGGCCACATCGATTTCCTGGTATGCCATCGACATCCGGTCAAAGTCGACAATGCCGGCTAATCCATGTTCTTGCAGCAATATATTATCCACCCACAAATCCCAATGCAGCCATCCGGCAGAACTTGAATCAAACATATGAAAATCGATCGATTTGACGATGTCCTGTGAACGTCTAAGCCACTCCAATACCGTCTTATCTCCCGCTTCCTGCGCCTTTTCCCAATTGCCCCGCCACTCTTTCAAATAAGCGTCCCTGTTCGGTTTCCAGGCAGGCTTGTCCAACGGCGGTACGGATCGCAGCCACTTGTGCATTCGCACCGTCGCCGCGCCTAATTCAAACATTTGAGCGGCATTCAAGCACCCGGCTTGAGCCGTATGACCGTCCACCCAATCCAGCACGGTATAAAATAACCCCGACGCCGTTTCCTGTATGAACTGTTCCTTGTAAAAATAAACCGTTGGACACGGTATTCCGGCCGCGCTCAGTCCCTGCTGCAGCCGGAGCGTCTTCTCGATCGCGCTTCTTTTATCAGGATGCGTATGCAGCTTGTATCGCTCCGGATGATAATACTTTACGAATATCGGGCCTTTGTCCGTTACCATCTTCCACTTCACGTTGAGCCAGCCCTTATCGATTGGCAGCACTTCACTCATGGATAGGCAGAACCGCTCTTTAAGATGGTCCGCGATTTCAGCCGCCCAGCGCTCCTTTGCTTCTTGAATCATATAGCGGCAACCTATCCTTTCAGCTATTAAATTTCAAAAGTTAGAATTGGTGGGTTGATTGGCAGTCATTGTTAATACATCAACTATAGCCGCTTCTCTTACAAAAGTTAACTGTAATTCGGTCGCATAAGCAAAAAGGAACAGCTGCCGCGGCAAACTGCTCCACATTATACCCGTTAGTGCGGGGATTTTCTAATTTGGTTCATAAACTCATGAGTACTGTGCTGCCCATTAACGCAGAAAAAGCTGCCGATTGAGTAAAGTCGGCAGCTTTCTATACAGTTCTAAGCGCTTGAACTCCATTTCTCAAGTTCAATAGACGGCGCCTCCTTATTTTTACGTGCATTGAGTAAAAACAGAAACATAAGCAGAGCACAGCCGGCCAACACCCAAATTGTATTTGCCGCTTGAAAATGATCCATGCTCCAGCCGGTCAACAAAGGAAGTATCGCCCCTCCGACTCCGCCCGATGCGATCAGAATGCTTGTCGTTTGTTTCGTTTTTCCCGGGAAAACACGATTGGCGAATACGATCACGATGGCGAAGATGCCCGACAAAAAAAGCCCGATCATTACGACAACCGTGAACGCGGCAATCTTATTTTGGACTAGAGTCATCAAAATGAGACATAGAATGGCACCTAGGGAGCTGACTGCCAGAAACCTGTAATAGTTGATTTTCTCAGCGATTATGCCTGAAAATAACCGGCCGATAACCATTGCGATCCAAAAAAACGTGACCGAGAGCGTTGCTTCCGATGAATTCAGCTGAATATGCTGCACAAAGATCGACGGCAGGAAATTTATTATGCTTGTTTCAATTCCGACATACAGGAATACGAAGCCGATAAAGAAAGAAAGCCTGGAAAAAGCAAATCGCGTTTGGCCGGATGTGTCGAAGGCTGCAGCATTCCTTTCCGGATTTTGATGCGTCCTTATGCCGGCATTAGCATGACTAACCATTTTGCTGCTCCAAAGAATCAGGTTGATAACGGCGAATAATGTGACGATTGCAAAGGACCAAATCCAAACATGCTGCGCGATCAAGAAGCTGGAAGCAAGCGGCATGACCAAAGCCCCGATTCCAAATGAAACCTCCAGCCGGCTCATCGTAACAGCTCCATTATTCGTGGATTCCAATAGAAATGTGCCTATAGCCGTTTGAGTCATGCCAAATCCAAACCCATTTATAGCAGCAAGCAGCATAACCAGGTACCAGTGCGGGTGAAATAACAAGGCGGCATGTACGATGGCTAAACAAAGCATTCCCGGCAATATCGTCCGCTGATAGCCTAACCGCTCGGAAGCTTTCGGTGCGATAACGACCCCGATGAAAAATCCGACGAACTGGGTGAAAACCAATTGACCGCCGCTGCTGTAATTCCGGCCGTAATCCTGCAGCATTTCCGGTAACAGCGCACCAAACACGACCGTTGCAAGTCCGATTAGAAAATATGCCGAGCAGCTGAGCCAAACAACCCGTTTCATCCAATCAACACCTTTCCATCCGTTCCGTTGCCAATGAGCGGTTATAGGAGATGATGCGGTCTATCGCTTCAGCAACTGAATTTATGACCGTGCCCGCATGCTTCCTTACGTCAGCATGACTGCCGCTCATGGCAAAGCTATGCTCCGTTATGGCAAACATGGATAGATCGTTAAAGGAATCGCCTATGCATGCAACTTCGTTTGGATGCAGTCCGAGCTCTTTGATCAATAGCGATATCGCTATCCCTTTCGAAACATTTAACGGCATGACATCAAGGCAATCCTTATCGGAAATAAACGTTTCTATCCTGCCATCAAACTGACGATTCAAATCAGCCTTCAATTGATTTAACTTTTCAAGCTCGCCGAAGTAGGAAATTTTACAGCATCTCATTTCATCCGCTTTTAAAGCTGCCTCCAAATCGCCGCGCACTGAACAAGCCGTTAAAATACGCGCTTCATACGGAAGCGAGGTGTCTGTGCGTTCCTTTAAATAAAACGAATCATCCGCACAATGAACAAAATTTACAAAATGGTCGAAGCTGCGGGTAGTTTGAAGCAGTTCAGCGGATAATTCGGGCTCAAAAAAGGAGGATGCCAAGAGCGCGAGATCCTTCTTGTGAACAGTTGCCCCGTTCTGGCCGATCGCATGATAGCGGTCTTTGAATGGCTGCATCACGAGCTTGATTTCCGAATACATCCTGCCTGATGCGATGCATAATTCGAAGCCTTCAAGCAGCGCCCTTTTCACCGCTTCCAAATCTCTATTGTTAATTCGCCGCGTATGGTCCAATAAAGTACCGTCTAAATCGCTGACAATCAGTTTAATCATCGCTCTCATCCTCCGATACGACTAATAACTCCACGTGATGCTCCGCAAGCTTTTCCATCATTTCACGATTAGGCTTCTTGTTCGTAATCAACAAATCAATGGAATCCAAACCCGCTATTTTGTAAAACATTTGATCGCCGAACTTCGTATGGTCTGCGAGTACAATGACCTGATTTGCCCGTTTAATCATTTCACGCTTAACAACCCCGTCTTCCTCTTGCGGATACGATATGCCATTAGGCGTAATGCCGCAGGCGCCAAGAAATAATTTATCCACCTGGTAATCGGCTAACTTATCAATCGTGGACTGCCCAAATAGAAAACGGTGCTGTGCGTGCAATTCCCCGCCTAACAAAATCGTTCTTACTCCTTTTTTTCTGGACAGCACATCTGCATTATCGATCGAATTCGTTACGGCAACGACATTTTCGGCGGATAAATTTTCCGCGGCGAACTGAACGGTGGTTGAAGCATCCATCATAATAAAGTCCCCGTTTTTAACGAGTGAAGCTGCAAAATGTCCGATCTCACGCTTCTCGCCGGATTCTCTTCCAAGACGCTCTTTATACTCGTATATTTCTTTTGTTTTTTTCGGCAAAACGGCTCCGCCGTGTGTACGGAGAACGAGGCCCAGCTCCTCCATCTTCAATAAATCCCGGCGGGCGGTATCTCGGGATACCTCATATTGCTGGCAAATATCTTTGATATCGATGCGTTGATGCTGATTCAAATGCTCCATAATCGCGTTTATCCGCTCTTCTTGAAACAAGCTCAATCCCTCCTTTTCATAAAGATAAGCGGTGCATATCTATGTATCATATAAGGCATTATACAACATGTGTATAAGCAATCACAATCATTTTTCGTCTTTTATGCATCATTCTTCTTCGGCTTGCGGCGTTCTAACTTCGTTAAGTCTGATTTTATAAATCTCTCCCCACTGTTTCATCGATAGGATGATCGGTTCTAACGTTTTTCCAAAATCAGTGAGAGAGTATTCCACTCTTTAAACCGGTACCCATACACTGGACACTAAGAAGTGTTTAGCGTATGGGTACCTTTATGTATGCTGGAATGAACAGTGAGGCGAGCTTATGGGTTAAAAAACACTTTAATAAAAACGAGTGGAGCAGTGCACGGTTCGTTTGAAGAAAGCTTACGAAGAAAACGGGATCATTGGATTGGCGGACTCACGCAAAGAAGCAGCTTTGCGACCTTTAAAACGGAGATTAACTCCCGAAGAGATTATTGCCAGACAGGAAGCGAAGATTAGACTTTCGGAGGCTCAGCTGGAGTACACAAAAAAGTTAACTCAAGTGTCGTTTCAAAAAGTATCCGTATTTCTCTGTTGAACATTCGTAACAGGTTGCGATCTCTTGCGATTGCATAATAAAAAGACCCGAACTAGATAC
>NZ_JBWDNW010000047.1:0-9395 GCF_056269405.1 Paenibacillus sp. J2L1-98
TCCCGAAGGATTTGCGAGGCAGTTATTACTCGTTGTTCAGTTTTCAAAGAGCAATCTTTTTTCTTTCGTTCCGGTATGTTTTTTGGCCGGAATAAGAATATATCACGTATCTTTATAGTATTGCAAGTCTTTTTTAAAATTAATTTATTATTTTCGATATTAAGGCAAGACCGGCAACCGTTTCTAGGGGCTGAATTCAGAATTAGATATTATCTATAGGCCGGCCTATTGGGATGCGGTCCGGTGGTTGTTTCGGTCACAGTATTTCGAAGTTTTTGGTTTTTCCGATCGCGTCCAACCGCGCGATCGGCATTCGCGGCAGTGCAGCCGTGACTCTGATAAATAACCCGCAAGAGGACGCTTTTTTCAAAGTGTCCTTATTACGGGTCACAGTTCATTTTCTAAAGTGAGCTTGTTTCTATTCGAATAATTCGTCCATTAACGCGTCAATTTCGCTCTTACGTTTCTTCGTATCTTTAGGATTAATACGAATATAATCTCCTTCGATAATAACGGAATCGCCTGCTTTCGCATTGCGTGGCAACTTTGCTTTCGGTACGTCAATCGTTGTACCTTCTACCTCAATAACGGCTATATCACCCTCGAATCGGTCAATTACTCCGTGTTTCATTATTTCACCTTCTTAATAGTAATCGTCTTGCCATCGTCGATCGCGGTTACCGTCCCGTTAGTATCTGTGCGGTAAACAGTCACTTTAGCTTTTTTTAGCGCACTTAACACTGATTGGGTTGGATGGCCGTAACTGTTCTTTCCAACGCTGATTACTGCATACTTCGGAGCTACAGTCTTTAAAAATGAAGCAGTCGTGGATGTTTTTGCTCCGTGATGTCCAACTTTAAGTACATCAGCTTTTAACGTTGCCTTCGACTTTATCATATCCGCTTCGGATTTTGATTCAGCGTCACCTGTAAAGAGAAACGTATTCTTTCCGTATTTCAAGTGAAGTAGATCCCCATGGCACGCAAAAAATGAATCTAAGCGACAACCACCGTTAAGCAGCCAACCTTACTCAGTGAAATTTCGCTTGTTTAACTTCCGTTTTATCCATCTGTAAAACTTCCGAATACTAGACCTAGTATAGTAGCCATCCATTTAAGATATTCTCCTGTAATGCAACCGGTACAATCACAAACACATCCTCTCAGATGTGCTACGACGTGGTGCACCAGCACCTTGAAGCCCCTATCTCAAATATACTTTTGAGAGATTTGTTCAAAATTACACTTTTTAATGTCTTTTATTCCGATAATATGACCATACTAGTGATAAAGGTAAATGGTCGTATTTTCGATTCAAAAGAAGCGGATACCTTTTGGAAAATGTCTTGATAAAGGGATGTATGAACCACGTTTCTAGGAATAATACTTAAGTATAAAATCGCTTTCAAAAGGAGTTGTTCGCATGTTCAACCCTGAAGAATGGACGAAACTATTCATGACTATTCAAGGAAAGTCAAAGGTCATCTACATCAACGAACATACGGGACTATCCAAACTACGAGTCACCTTTACTAAAGAGCAGCAAATGGCGCTAGATCGCAAAAGAGTGGATACAGGCGGCTCGTTATTACAGAATAGAGGTGAATAACATCGCACAAAAGAAGACGATCGTGGAGAAAATAAAAACAGCTATCATTTATAACCGTCAAAATTTTCTTCTCTGGGTAACAACGGGAGATACTAGATACCTAAATCTGATCAATAAGAAAGCCTAAGGGGTCCATTTAAACGACACCCTTTTTTTTGTTTTCAGATGAAATCAATATAGTTTCGACTGACGCTATCATGTCATTCACACGTCTCTCATTGAGTTCATATTTTAACTATTCCGAAAACCCTTATTATTGTTGCCATACATATTTCTTGTCTCCCTCACTGTTCGTCATTCAATCCATAAGAGGCCCTCAAGCAAGCCTCATAATGATCGTCTAAATAATCTCGGACAAACCGGTCACGCGCAGCAGTATCTTCCTCTTTACGGAACCAACCATCCTTTTATTGTTACGGTAGACATAAATTACCTCCGGGGATTAGAAAGTGAATACAAATCATCACCGATTCGCAAGAAGGTGGCGCGTCCGAAATTCTCCGGGTGTTAAACCGGTGGATTTCTTGAAAATGCGGACAAAGCTGTTCACGTTGCTGTATCCGGCGGCTTCCGCAATTTGCCCGATCTTATGATCGGTGCCGGAGAGCAGTTCCTTCGCTTTATTCAATCTGATTTCCAAAAGAAAATCCATAAAGTTGCATTCCGCGTATTCCTTGAACAATCGGCTCAAGTGAGACACGCTAAGCTGGAATTCGTCCGCCAAATAATTGAGCGACATGTCGCTGCGCATGTAATTCAGCTGAATGAACTGAATGATCCGATCCAGAAGTTCATTTTTTTCCTTGTTGTTCCGTTTGGCATCGATTCGGTCGATTAACGAGTCTAGCATCGTGGTGACAAACCGGGCGACCTCGTTGATATTGTCGTACTGGGACAGCAGATTGTTCAAATCCTTGAGCGGCGTCATATCGGTAACCTTGACGTCGATGACGCTGACTGCCTTTACCGCCTTCATGACGAATTGGACGACAAGCGGCTTGACCATTTCCGGCGGAATGCTGTTTAGGCTCATATCGGCAAACCAGCGTTCCACCTGATCATGCATCTTGCTGCGGTCGAGCAGTTTGACAGAGCCGACGATCGAATCCGTTTTCGAGAACAGGTCATAGAAAACGTCATTGTTCGTGTGCTCGATATCATCGATCGAGATAATCAGATTGCCGCCCATAATCATGCGGTATTTCAAAGCTTCCAATGCCTCATTATACGATTGGCGCAAATCTTCGATCCGATTGCACGGTCTGCCGACACCGACGGTAACGGATAATTTGAAATGCTGCCGGACAAAGTCTTTGATCACCTCAGCCAAGGACAGCGCCCGAATCATATTTTGATCCGAATCGGTTTCTGCAAAGCTCATGATAATCGCCGTAAGCCCCGCGTTGACTTCAACGGAGACGCCGGAACACTCCGTGTTGATCATCTCTTCGGCCACATTGCTCAAGGCATAGGCGTACAAATGCAGATCCCTTGGATTCGCAATCCGCGAGCGTTGGTCGAATTCGGCCGCCAAGGCGATATATTGTCCGCCGTCCAGCGAATAGCCTAACGTTTGCAAATGGGATATTGCTTCCTGTCCGTTGGCATGGCCCATGAGAATATCCAGAATGAGCCGCCATTTGATAGCCGGAATATTCTCTACCATTTGCTTGTACAGGCTCTGGCTGTCGGCCATCACCCGCTCCACCATCGTTTCCAGATCCGCCAAATCTCCCTTCTCCTGCATCCCGGCGGACAAGCGATGGGTCATTAATTTGCTGTATACGTTGGAAAGCATGTGTTGGACCGGTAGAAGCGTCCACCGATTGATGACGAATATCAGAATCGCCGCAACGGCAAGCAGGATCAAAGAAAAGACCGCGATAATGTTGCGTATTTGCAGCAGCGGCTGATTCAATTGGGCTTCCGGAACGATACTGACGATCCTCCATCCATCGATGCCGGAAGGAATACTGAATACGGAGCTTGGAAGACCGTCAATCACCACATCCGACATCCGATAGGGACCATCTTGTCGGAGCAATGAAGCGATATAGTCAATGTTAGACTTGTTTCTGCCGATCCAGCTCTTGTCCCGGTGGCTGATGATTTGTCCGTTCGCATTCACGAGAAAAACGTAGCCGTTCGTACCGGAAATCGCTTCATCAAACAGTTTGAACAGCGATTCTTCCTTTATGTTTACCGCTAAAGCACCCTTGCGCAATCCGGCGGCGTGAGTAACCGGATACGAACGAATCAAGGTGATGACGTTCAAATAAATTTTATTCCCCGAATCGAGCGTCAGCGGACGGGTGTCCATCCATTTGAACAGACTGTTATCATTCCTAAATGACTCTACCCATTGATAGTCGGGAGGCAGCGATTCACGGAACGCATTGCCGGAGAATAACAATTGTTTGCGATAGGAATAGAGGTCGATCGAATAGGCATAATCGTTGGCGCTTAAAAAACTGTCTATTCTGCGGCTCAGGTTATAGAACTGTTCCGATTTCGTTTCCCAGTCGCCCGAATCATCCTCCATGAAGGCTTGCAGTTCGCTCAGTTGGACAAACGAAATGACACCCCGGTCCAAATTGCTCAGGACAAGATTCAGCTTTTGGTCAATTTGCCTTAAAAGGGAGAAATTGGAGCTATCCAGTTCATACTGCAGACGTTCCGTTGTTGCATAATAGGACGTGCCTGCCGCTGCCGCAATGACAAGGATAGTGAAAGTGAACAATAAAAGGATGCTCCGGGAGAACCATTTGCTTCGGCGAACCATAACGTTTTTCCCCTTCTCAGGTATTAAGCTGTGACAAGACGACGAAATTCGGAGTCCCAAAAACGCGGACCCCGAATTATAAAGGTTAGCTTACTTCAAGCTTGCTTTATTTTTATCATACCATTCCTGAACCAGCTCTTCCGCTTTTTCTCCCCCGACGGAAGCCCAAGCTTTGCGAAGGTCCACTAACGCTTGCTGAGGAGTATATTTCGTATCTATAACCGCCTTCACTTTGATTTCTTCGAGCAAGGGAATAAAGGAAGCGAACGCGTCGTTGAATTCCGGTATATTCGGCGCGTAAGGAATATCCCTGCGGTAATCGTTCTTCATAGCCGTTTTTAACGAATCGACCAAGAGTTGCGCAACCTTCTGATCGAGAGGCGTGTTCGGCGCCTGGGCAACCAGATCTTCCGGCTTGAACGGGATGTTGCGAACCACCCCGTACTCGTTGGCGTATCTGACTTCTTTCTTCCACAATTCATTGTCGGTTCGCTGCGGAACGCCGTTGTTCAATTTATAATGAGTGCCTTCCAAGCCGTTTACCAACGTTCCGCTGTGCTCGAATATCCAATCCAGATATTCAATCGCTGCTTTCGGGTTTTTCATATTTTTGTTGAAAGCGATATAGATGAAAGGAGGCGTCTCCCGGTACAAGCCGGTCTTCCCGTATTTAGTTGCGAACGGTTCAAGCGGAACCGGTTTCGCTTCAGGGTTGGCCTGCAGCAATTCGGTGATTTTCGTACCGCTGAACGGCCTCCAGTTGGTGAAAATGGCGCCCGCCTTGCCGGTCACCCAATCCTGCCAAGCTTTTGTCACACTCTTGTCCGTTACGAACTCCTTGTCGATCAGGCCTTCTTCATACAATCTTTTTTCAAACGCAATCGCATCCTGGGTTCGATCCAGCGTGTCCCCGAGCTTTAATTTGCCGTCTTCCAAATACCATTGGCCCGATTTGGCCTGAAACAAGCCTAGCGTAACATTTTGGACCGCTTTTCCGTAGGACTCTCCCAATGCGAGCGGTACAGTTCGATCGCCGCCTAATTTGGCCTCTTTAAACGCTTTCAGCACATCGATGAATTCGGCTTCCGTTGTAGGCGCTTTCTTGCCTACTTTGTCCAGCCAGTCCTGACGGATCCAGATCCCCGAGTTGGCGACGTATTCCATCGTCCGCTTCGTCGTCACCGCGTAGGTTTTTCCGTCGAACGTAATATAAGGCTTTAAATCCGGATTCTCTTTCAAGTATTTCTTGATGTGAACGCTGTACTTCTCGATATATTCGTCAATCGGCTGTACCGCTCCTTGCGTGATCAGCTTGCTGATGTAGTTGCGGTCGTATTCCCAGATCAGGTCGGGAGCTTGTTCGGACGCCACAAGGACATTCAACTTCTCCTGGGCTTGGCCTCTCGGAACGGGGACCACCTTCAATTTGATGCCCGATTCCTTTTCGATCCATTTGGTCCAGCGGTTGCTCTCGTAGTTACCTTCATCGCTTGACACTTCGCCGCGGTCAAACATGGATATGCTGACTTCTTTCGGCAGTTTGGCGTATTTGTCCTCGCCTGAGCTGGAAGCGCTATTGCTCCCCGACTGACTTCCTTTGTTGTCCGTGCACCCCATCAATACGCTTCCAAACAGCAAGATGAGGGACACCATCCATAACACCGCTGCTTTTGCATTCTTTCTGTTCATACTTGACCTCCTCGTTTTCCTTCATAATTATTTCATTAGGCAGAACCCATCGATATCAACCTTTCACCGAACCGATTAACACACCTTTGGCAAAATACTTCTGCAGGAAAGGATACACTATAAGAATCGGCAGCGATGCGATAACAACCGTTGCGGCCCGGATCCCCTCGGGGGTGATCAAACTGTTCACCGAGGTGGTATCCCCATTTTGCAACAGCTCGGGGCGGACCGCTTCGATCATTTGATACAGCTTAACGGTTAACGACAGCTTATCGGACTGCGTGATAAAGATCAGGACGGTATAATAGGAATTCCACCAATTGACCGCGTAAAATAACGTCAGCGCTGCAATGACCGGCATCGAGAGCGGAATCACGATTTTGGTCAGGATGGACAGATCGTTTGCGCCGTCCATCGAAGCCGATTCCTCAACCTCTTCGGGCAGGCCTTCCATAAAGGATTTCATGACGAACAGATTGTACACGCTGATAAAACCGTATAACCACACGGACCAATACGAATTCGTGAGACCCAGTGTTTTGAGCCATAAGTAATGCGGAATAATGCCTCCCGGAAAAACCAGGGTGAAGATGATCATTCCCAGGATTATCTTTCTGCCCATCAGCCTGGTTTTCGAAAGCGGATATGCCGCTATAATCGTCAGCAAGATGTTAAGAGCGGTTCCAACAACCGTGATCAGAACCGAATTCTTCATCGCGTGCAAGACCTGGCCGTCTTTCAGAAGGTTGCGGTAAGCGCCCCAATCCAGGTCGACGGGCCACAGCAACACCTTGCCCGCGTTAATCGCTTGACTGCTGCTGAAAGATACCGCAATGACATTCAGGAATGGAAGCAGCATTAGACACGCCAATATCCCTAACATGAGGTTGATGACGATACCGGATAATGTAAGTTTACCGATTTTCATAAGATTTCTCCCCGCTTCATTCACCATAACCCTCTTTCGCCCATACTTCTGATGATGCGGTTGACCGATAAAATCAGGATGAGACCGACGACCGACTGGAAAAGGCCGATTGCCGTCGAGTAGCTGTACTGCAGGTTCTGCAGACCAATCCGGTAGATATAGGTGTTGATGACCTCCGACACGCTGTACACAGCCGGATTTTGCATCACAAATACTTGTTCGAAGCCGACGTCCAAAAATTTCCCCATTTGCAATATCAATATAATCGCAATGGTGCTGCGTATCCCGGGCAGAGTCACATGCCAGATTTGCCTCCATTTATTGGCGCCGTCCAATTTGACCGCTTCATACTGCTGCGGATCTATGGCAGCCATCGCCGCGATATACAGGATGGTCCCGTAGCCCGCTTCCCTCCATATCCCCGAGGCAACGTAGGTGACGGGCCACCAGAGTTTGTCGGCCATAAAGAATATCGGTTCCATTCCGAAGCTTTTCAGGATCGTATTCACAAGTCCCGTGCTGGGCGACAGAACCCCGATAATTATGCTTCCGAGAACAACCCAGGATATGAAATGCGGCAAATAAAACAAGTTCTGGACAATTCTCTTGTACCACTCCCTCCGAAGCTCATTCAGCAGCAGCGCAAGAATGATCGGGACAGGGAACCCGAATATGAGATTGTATACATTCAGAAGAAACGTGTTTTTGAGCACATTATAGAAATCCTTGCTCTGAAACAAACGCTCGAACTGATCCAGCCCTGCCCAGGCGCTTCCCCATATGCCTTCGGTTAACCGGTAATTTTTGAAGGCAATGATCTCGCCGTTTAAGGGGATAAGTCTAAACAGCACGAAGAGCGCAATTACGGGAAGCACAAGCAGATACAGATAACGGTCCCGGTAAAGACGCTTGCAAAACAGCTCCGCTTTTGTTTTGGTAATCGTTTTCACACCTCTCTCCGGTGAAGCGGTTTCGGACGAAATTCTGACTTGGTTCGAAGAACTCAAGCTCGCCGCCTCCTTTGTTTTGTTTTTTGTACCGCCTTTACACATTCAAATTAGCACGCTTCCAATGAATCTTGCCATCTACACTTTTTGCCTTGTTACTCTTTTTTGGCTATCGGTAGCCCGTATCTTTTCGCTCCAATATGCCTTTTCTGCTTTGTGTACGGTCTGAATGGATCAGGGCTCGCTGCCGGACCTCCGTTTCCAGCTCTGTTCCATATTTTTAGGAAAGGAGGAATTTATAAGGCCAAGTAAAAGGCCAGAATAGATAAGGTTGGATGAGCCATCCGTTTAACCGATACCCGGCGCATACATCACGGAATACTGTTTTCGATCAATTACGGAATAGTTAAACGAAGAAAAGAAGCGTTTCTTTCGTCCAGGAGTAAGCAATGTATACAGCGCAGCCGATTAGAAAAAAGCAGTCAAAAATTTGAACTGACTTCGCATCCCGGGTGTAACCCTTAGATAGCAATCGCCTTTCTACAACAACAGACAGCAGGCCTATGCCCCCAATCGTACTAAAACCAATTACTGCTTCCACACGAACTTTCGATCATAGCTTCACGCGGCCAAACTCCGGTGTAAGGTGATTGAAAATGTCCGGATTGGGAAAACCGCGTACAGAATTAGGGAAATGGATTGACCAGAAGGGGATCTCACAAGAGGAACTATCTAAACAAGCAGGAATTAACCGAGACACAGCAAGTGCAGCATGTTCTAAAAAGGTATTTGAGCAATCAAGAGTTTTATCACTATACTTAATGTATAGAGGAACTCTTTCCTCGTAAACGCCCTTAAGACTATTTCCTTTCTTTATTACAATGCCTCTGGTTGTTATGTTTAATAGTCTCCTTTTAATCTCTTCATATGGGACATGTAAAAAAATAATCTGTCCACCCTGTTTAAGGATATTCATAGCTTTTTCTGAATATATAACACTTCCACCTGTAGATATAATGCAATTTTTTAGTTCCAATTCAGACACAATTTTTTCTTCGACTTCCATAAATTTTTCGATTCCATCATTATCAATTATATCTTGTAACAGCCTACCTTCATGTTGTTGTATAACAATATCTGTATCCACGTAATCCATTCCTAATGCTTTTGCAAGCAACACACCTAAAGTGCTTTTACCAGCTCCAGACATACCTATAAGAACTATATTCATATTCTTCCTCACTTTTAATAATGGTATTGGTTATGTTAAACTATTCGGTATTTTCCATAAATATCCTTCACGGGGTAGCGTGGAAAACGGCAGCCGATCGTTGATATGCTCCCCATACGGTAGACAGGTGAAATAATAAAAAGCCTGCTACTGTGAGGGGAGCTTTTTCATGTCTAGAGGAAAATATACTGCTTTGGAGAAACTCGCCAT
>NZ_JBWDNW010000046.1:0-9504 GCF_056269405.1 Paenibacillus sp. J2L1-98
GCGAGTTTCTCCAAAGCAGTATATTTTCCTCTAGACATGAAAAAGCTCCCCTCACAGTAGCAGGCTTTTTATTATTTCACCTGTCTACCGTATGGGGAGCATATCAGACGATCGGCTGCCGTTTCCATGCTGACGGACAGTTTATACAAAAAAAGGAATTGAATAAGATCCTCACGAATAATGAAATATCCCTTTAACGGAGGAAACAATGGTATGGACCATTTAGATAAGGAGTGCACTTGTGAAGCTATATAAACACATCATATACCGGTTAGCCAAGAAGGAAACTCCTCTGGTGGTAACCGAACGGATCAGACGAGCTTTCATCGCTTCAGATACTGACCCGCATGACATAAAATTTTTCATCAGCGACTCTATGCATGGTGTATCCGGCATCGATCGGCTGGTGAGTCAAAATCCTTCGCTTGCCCCATATCGCCACACGGTCGTGACATCTCTGGGTTGCGAGCAAAGACTGACCAACCTTCCTGCTCGATGGGATGGATCAAATCCGGGTGGCTTCACCAATTCGCTTCGGATGGAAGATGCGATTGAGACTGTAAGTGGAATACCACGCCGCTATCCACTACATAAACTCACGTTTGTATTCGATCATCTTCCGATGCTCCGTCGAGGCCCCGAAGCTGTCAAGGTAGCACCAATACCATTTGTCGCTAAAGGGGATGTTCGTTATACAAGGCTGTTTGCACCGAGTATTACGGGCTGGAGTGACTACCCTTCGCCGTGTATTCGGCTACAGAGCGATTGGTGGATTACCGGAAGAAATAATTTTCTGGATGCGATCGTAGAGCTCGGTGACCTCGCGCAGGGTATTCCGCAATTGGAGCTGAATGAAGGGGAACGCCACTTTTTGGAGTCTATCGGGGAAATTTATTATGAGCGCGTATTCGCTGTTCCCTCAAATGAGGAGGAAGCCGCAGCAGTCTACGAGAACATGATTGTTGGCGAGCGGATCGTGCAATCATGCTATGAAAATGGAAATCTAGTCGGCGTTCAATTTCCGTATCAATTGGAGCCGCTTATGATCGGGGACCATGCCTCCGAGCCGTTGTCAGTCAAAAAGGCGCTTACTACCCATTTTAAGAAGCGCGGCTTTAGCTACAACACCAAATATAGCAATGGTTACGTTTATACGATAACCAGAGTAACCAAGAATCACCACCTCGTAAAGCTCACCTTTGTCCGCGGAAAATTTAGTGCAGATGTCTCGTGCGTGGGTAGCATTGAAGGCCCGCTGTGGAGGCATGAATTCGAACTGCCTGCGGTACACCCCAAAATGGGACCGTACCGGGTAACCCGGCAAATCGATGTCGATCATCAGATTGGCAACATCGCCGCGGCTTACGATACCGTTGAGAAGTCAATCTTCGAAGCAATCGACGACTTGTACGGATCAGGGCCGGCATGGCTTACTTATATATAGTCAAAACCCAGTATGTTACGCTCCCTCGGTATGATTTGATTTTCTTACGCAAGCTCGTGTATTCGCAGGATTTCACCCGCCTTGAGATTAGGTTGACGAATGAAGAGAGCCAGGTTTGCTAAGATGTACCGTCAGAAGGCGTGCGGGAATAGAGGAGAGAGTAGCCCCACCCAATTCGTTCCATATGCTGCACGTATTCTCCACGATATCCCTAGCGATTTTCACTCCTATGTCGGGGCGGGCCAAATGCCCTTTCATTCCTTCGTTACACCTATCTAAGGGGTGGAGGTCGGTCTTTCTAACGGAACGGGTCGGAGCCCTTTTGCGTAACATCTCCCGATACTCCGGGGTACAAGAAATAGTGACGCTGCACAAAGGTCAACGTCTGATGGACCGGGTCCGGCCATTCGTTGAAATGGTTATCGTCACGGGCCACAACAAACGCGGCGGGTGACGAGCCCGCGCCGGCCATACCGCTCATATGCAAGGGGCAGTACCTTTGAAGTCGTTAACCGACCTTGAAGGTATTGCCCCTTATTGTTAAATCAAATCATCCAGTTTGCATGAAATTCCTGCTTAAATTCTTGAGGAGAATGGCCTTTGAACACCAGCTCCGGGTTTTTTACACTCACTTTCGTGCCTTCCGGAACCGAGGTTGTAATAAAGGCATTGCTACCTATAACGACGCTTTTGCCGATAACCGTCTCGCCGCCTAATATCGAAGCGCCAGAGTAGACCGTTACTTCATCTTCCAGCGTAGGGTGGCGCTTTACGCCGCGAAGTGCTTGTCCGCCCCGGGTGGATAATGCGCCAAGGGTGACACCCTGATAAATTTTCACATGATTGCCGATAACGGTAGTTTCGCCGATCACGACGCCTGTACCATGATCGATAAAGAAATAGCTGCCGATCGTAGCGCCTGGGTGAATATCGATTCCGGTCTCATTGTGCGCGTATTCCGTCATGATTCTCGGAATGAGCGGCACGGAAAGCTTGTACAATTCGTGTGCCAGCCGATAAATCGTGACGGTAAATATGCCCGGGAAGGAGAAAATGATCTCGTTCGTATCTTGGGCGGAAGGATCGCCTTCGAAGGCGGCCTGCACATCGGTTGCCAAAATCTTCCGAAGCTCCGGCAGTTTGCTTAAAAAAGCGTAAATGATTTCATCGGACTTTGTCTCTACAGCGACGTTTGCCGTCTTATCGTTAGCGGCTTGATGCTTTAATACGGAACTGATCTGTTCGTGAAGCTTATCGTGAACTTGAATGAGCAGATCGCCGATGTGGTAGTCCAACGTAGCGGTTGTAAGGTTCTGTTTTCCGAAATAGCCCGGGAACAGAAGCTCTCTCAACAATTGGATGACTTCAATGATCGTATCTCTGCTCGGAAGAGAGACTGCATCCAATGGAATTACATGAGACTGCTGTTGATAGCTGGAGCCGATCGCAGAGACAAGGCTGCCGAGCTGCTCGTAAAAATATTTACTCATCTTTTCATCCCCAATTCCCATGCTCGTACAAACAGGGAAGGCGAACCCGATGCCTGCAATCCTCCCTGTAACGTCACTTCATTTTAACTCCAGTTGAGGTTGCTTTTCAATTTCAAAAGGGCAGCACAAGGTTTCCAAATGTAAAAAGGTCCTAAAGCGGTGGTAATCAGCACAGGGCGACACAAATCTGCTTAATTAATGACAACGCGGGTACTTAAACTCAATATTTTAACACCAGAAAAAGACTGCTGATGTAATGGATCGACAGCCTTCTTAGTTAAAGGGCAGGATGCTTAAATAATAATGCCAGTACCTAATACGTATGGCACTAGCATAAAGGATCAACTCCCCAAATGTGGGCACAAACCTCCCGTATATCGAAGTCTAATTTGATCTGAATGAAGCACACCATAGTCTGTAATCGGTGCGACGCCCGGGATCGGTTCGCCGTCTGATCTCCTTCACTTTCATGTCCGACCAAATACCGCTCCAGGAACAGATACTGCACTTTAGTCTCTCTTCTGTAGGGTGCGATGCATTCTGGATGACGATCATACACTCTTGACTGTAGGTATTACAAGAAGGACAATTGTGAACTTTCATGTTCATCTCCTCTCAATGGTATTGGAGTCAGGATAACTCATACTTTTAGGTTTCATATTAAATTGTAACTTTAAATAATCTTCTGATCGGTAATTATGAGTGGTATAACAAATCGTTAAGCTAATGTGAAACAATAGTATAACAAACATCAGGACGAGGCTGCCGGAATGAAACGGCAGCCTTGTTGAACTATTCCAGCTATTAGCTTATCAATATTTATTTATCAATGTACGAAAAGAAGAATGCTATACTAATAAATGAATATGACAATGTGATGGATGTTGTTAAAAAGCGGAGAACGGAGAGTGAGCAGCGTTGAAAATAAAGGTCATTATTTCCGATGACAATCCCTTTATCCGGGAAGGCATGAGGATCATACTGACCACTTTCGAAGAGTTCGAAGTATTGGCGACGGTTCAGGATGGTCAAGAAGCCGTAGATTTCTGCCGGGAGAATGAAGTAGACGTGGCACTGCTCGATGTGCAGATGCCCAATATGAATGGTGTGGAAGCGACCAAGCTGATCTCCGAGCAGACAGGAACCAAAGCGCTAATCCTGACCACCTTCGATGATGAGGCGTTTATTATCGATGCGATCCGGAACGGGGCGAAAGGATATCTGCTCAAGAATAACGATCCGGAGCGGATACGGGATGCCATCATAACTGTATACAACGGACATAATGTGCTGCAGGATGCCGTGCTGGATAAGCTGAAATCTAGTTTGCTACCGGACAAGGATAAAGATAAGAAAGAAGATAGAGGTGGTAAGATCGACAGAAGCTTATTCACTGATAGAGAGCACGACATTATGTCCCTCATCGCGAAGGGGCTTTCCAATCGCGAAATCTCGAAGAAGCTGTTCATCTCAGAAGGCACCATTGCCAACCACATTACTTCTATCCTAGGCAAGAAGGGTCTTACGCATCGTACACAAATCGCGATTTATTTTCTGACCGGGGAAGTGGATTAAATGACGGAGAGGGGAACCCCTATAGAACTCTGGACAATGGGCATAAAAGCGATTCTCTTAAGCTATGTGGTCATTCAATCTTATGTAGCTGTAGGTTCGATTTCACCATGGTATATGCTATCCATCCTCCTCTACCTGTGTTTGAATATTTCCATTCATATCGCTAAAAAGGTTAGTATCACGACGATCGTGCTTCTGCTGTCCATGCTCGTTACCGCAGCGTCCTCGTCACATATCCAACCCTTATTGTTACTCCTGCTCCCTCTGAACATATACGAACTATTCACTATATACCTGCGTAAACGCGGAATTATTCTACTTCTCATGCTGGTTCCGCTCTTGTTGCTGTCTCAAGAATCCCAAGCCATCTTGGTTACATATGGACTCGTTGCGATGCTAAGTTTCCTCTATTACTTCTTGCTTAACACCTACATAAGCAAAATTGCAGAACTCAAAGAGGACATAGAAAATAGAAACGAACATATCCAGCAGTTGACTAAGAGTCTAAATGAGAATAAAGAATATATCAGACAGTCCAATTATACGATTAAGCTGGAGGAACGTAACCGGCTATCCCAGGAAATTCATGATAAGATTGGACATTCGATGACGGGTGCATTGATCCAAATGGAAGCATCGAAGCGCTTGTTCACCTCCGATCCGAACAAGTCGGCGGAGCTGCTTCAGAATGCAATCCATATCTCCAAGGATGGGATTGAGAGTATCCGCCTTGTGCTCAAGAATATGAAGCCGCCAACAGAGCAGCTCGGAATAAATCGGATGAAATTATTGGTTGATGAATTTTCAGCGAAGCATACGGTCAGGACCTCTCTCACTCATGAAGGTAATGTCGACATCATTACTCCGATCAAGTGGAAGATCATTCAGGAGAACACCCAGGAAGCGTTAACCAATGCCATGAAATATTCAAACGCTACTTTTGTCTCCATCCATATCGAGGTACTGAGGACCTTAATCAAGGTCGAAGTATCGGACAACGGCAAAGGAGAGCAGAAGGTGATAAAAGGCTTGGGAATAATCGGCATGGAAGAACGAGCAGCAAGCGTAAATGGTACGATTATCGTCGATGGCTCAAGAGGCTTCAGTGTCACTACATTAATTCCTCATGGATAAGATGAGATTTAAGATGTTTAAACAGGAAGATTCTCAGGGGTTAAGGATGAACTTGTGCACTGTCACAGGGGCATCCTTTTTTATTACAATTACATTATCCTAAAGACGAAACGGGAGTGTTACGAATGAACGTACTAGAAATTAAGCAGCTTACGAAGAAATTTGGGGATTTTATTGCTGTGGATAATATCACGATGTCCGTGAAGGAAGGCGAGATATTCGGATTTCTGGGTGCGAATGGAGCCGGAAAGAGTACGGCCATTAACATGATTGCCTCTCTGCTCCGGGTTACCAAGGGTGAAATCGAAGTTCTTGGCAAGAGTATCGCTAAGCATGGCAAATTCGCGAAGATGAACATCGGGATTGTGCCGCAGGAAATGGCTATTTATGAGGATATGACAGCTTACGAGAACGTTCATTTTTTCGCCGGATTATACGGACTCAGAGGGTCCAAGTTAAAGGAGCAGGTGATTGAAGCTCTTGCATTCGTGGGACTTGGCGACAAGCACAAGAGCTATCCCAAAAACTTCTCAGGCGGCATGAAACGAAGATTGAACATAGCCTGTGCAATCGCCCATCGGCCAAAGCTGCTCATCATGGATGAGCCAACGGTGGGGATTGATCCGCAATCCCGCAACTATATTCTTGGTTCCGTGAAGAAACTGAATGAAATGGGCTGTACGATCATCTACACCAGCCATTATATGGAGGAGGTCGAGGAGATCTGTACAAGAATCGCCATTATCGACCACGGCAAGATCATCGCGGAAGGAACGAAAGGCCAATTAAAGGCCATCATAACGAATCAGAAAAATATAGGTATCGAGGTCCGTTCGGCGGAAAATCTGGATAGGAACAAGCTGGAGGCAATTGCTGGCGTAAACCGGGTTGAAGTGGAGGATAGAATCGTTAAGATCACCTCCGATTCCGAGGTCAATAATTTGAACCGGATCATCCAGCAGTTGATGGCTGACGATATTGAAATACGTACAGTGGAAGAGAATGAGCCTAGTTTGGAGACGGTGTTCCTGACATTGACAGGCAGAAGCCTGCGGGACTAATAAGAAAGAAGGGATAAGGAGGCGAAGGGGAAATGAATGTATTCAGAATAATGCTTAAAGAGTTAAAGGTTATCCGCGATCCCAAGATGCTTTTGTTCTTGGTGGTTTCGCCGCTATTAACCATGCTTATTTTGGGAACGGCGCTTACGAATGCTTTTAACGGCAGTTTAACGGTTGGAAAGATTAACGTACTTTATAAGAATAATAGCTCATCGAGCGAGTTCACTAAATATTGGGACGACTTCACGGGTCAGATACGTCAAGCTGGCATTAAACTCGAGAAGGCAGACGAGAAGACGGATGGAAAAATTGAAGTGAAGAACAACCGCTATGCGGGTTACGTCGAGATTTCGGACAGTGGGCTGAAGTATTACAGCAGTAGTCAGAGCTTGATTGAAAGCGATATAGCTAAGAGTGTGCTTATAGCTTTTGCAGATCGTTACCGGTTGGCGGCTGAAGTAGCAGGTACAGACTCAGAGCAAGCGGATGCGATCATGACCGGAAGCGGCGGAGAAAGCTATGTGGTGGAGGAGTCGCTGAATGCGACAAGAAAGCCTGGTGCTATGGACTATTTCGCTATAGCGATTACGACAATGATTATTTTATATAGCGCCTTGACGGCCGCACAATTAATAGACGGTGAACGCAAAAGGAACACAGCTGTCCGATTGCTTGCTTCACCGGTGACGAAAATCGAAATTTTTGCGGGTAAACTAGCAGGGCTTGTCGTGCTGAATTTAATACTCACAATTGTCGTAGTGCTCATCAGTAAATACATGTTTAATGCTTATTGGGGAGAAAATTTGGGTCTAGTATTTTTAACGCTCTTTACTGAAATCATTTTTGCTGTGAGCTTGGGACTCGGGTTCAGTTATATCATCAAGGGCAATGCATCAGGAACTGTTGTTATGATTATTATCCAATTGGCTGCATTTCTCGGCGGTTCCTACTTCCCAGTCGAGGAAGCTACAGGATTCATGGCAACCATCTCGTCTCTTTCTCCGCTGCAATGGTCGAATGCTGCACTTCTTGAAATGATCTATGCAGACAGTCTGTCAGCAGCGGTTAACGCCATGCTGTTAAATATCGGCTTCGCGTTTGTCTTGCTTGGTATCGCATTAATGATGATGCGCAAAAAGGAGGGGTTGTAAGAATGAGAGACACGTTATGGCTAATCCGGAAAACATTGATTTCTACCTTTAAGAATTATATGAATCTATTTGTATACTTCGTCCTTCCTGTTATGGGAATCCTGCTCGCGACCCTAGTCCAAGGGGGCTCGGGAGAAACCGAATTGAGAATGGGCATTGTTAATCATGATGGAGGTCAGTCGATTACAAAGGGTGTTATAGATTCAGTGGGCAGACAGGAGTCCATGCTTATAAGTGAGATTGAGGAGAATGAGATAAAAGAGCTGATTGCTGCTGGCGATTTGGATGCAGCAATTATCTTTCCCGCAGGTTTCGCACAGAGCTTGATTGTCGGTAAGCCCGCAAATGTTAAGATCGTATCCATTAAGGGGGCGCAGGTTACCGGACAAGTGAAAGCTTCCTTGGATCAACATATTAACAATATGGCATCAATCGGCAAGGTGGTTAAAGGAGATAAGGCTAAGTTTGATACTCTTTATGAGGGATTTCAAAAAACAGACTTCAGATTATCAGTTGAGAAAGTAGAGGACCAATCCGTAAATCACAATAAAACCAATCAATCAATAGGTTACTTGCTCGTCCTCATGCTGGTGTCCGCTTCGAATTTATCTGGAATTCTTATTAAGGAAAGAGAGAATAGAACCTATTATCGCCTTTTATCCTCACCGATCAATCCTAGAACCTATGTCTTATCTAATATCATCGTTAACTTGACTATGATGATGCTGCAGATTGCAGTGACACTGTTGATTATGATAAATATTTTTCGTGTCGATCCGGGTATTCCTTATTGGAACATGTTCCTAATTCTTGTGTTATTTGCTTTGGTGGCAATAGGTCTATCGCTTGTAATCGTGGCATTCTCAAGCAGCTCTTCAGTAGCCAGCGGCATGCAGAATATGATCCTTATTCCTAGCAGCTTGCTGTCTGGGTGTATGTTCCCGCTTGAATTAATGCCGGAAACCATGCAGCAGCTCGCGCACTTTCTTCCCCAGTATTGGCTTCTGGATACCTTTAGCAACCTACAACAAGGGGGATCCGTGGGGCAATTATTCTTGAATCTGATCATTTTGATTGCTTTTTCCTTGGCCTTATCTTTAATAGCCGTTTATAAGTTTGGCAGAAACAATGATACTCGAAGCTATATTTAAGAAAATAAGCTAATCCCCTGCGAATGAGTGAGTTTATATGAGAGAAACCCTTAAAACCGAGGGAGGAGAAACTATAGCTTAACAATCACCAGAAATGAGGCTGCCGGCAAAAATCGGCAGCCTCGTTGAGCTAGGATTGTGCATGACTTTCTCCTTTGGAAACATCCATTTAATTATTAAATCGGATTAACAAGGAATACACGTTATACCAGCCTGAATTTTAACTACTACTTTATTGAGCTCCCTCAGTACGATATGATTTTCTCGCGAATGCTCGCTTATTCGCAGGATTTCGCCCGGTTGGTAAAGGGTGAAAGATAAGGAGGGGAACTCCGTCTTAGACTTCGGCAACATGAAGGCGCACGGAATAGAGGGGGAACACAGCCACCCTAAATAATTCCATTTACTGCACGCTTTCTCCACGCCGCCCCTGGAGGTTCTCACTCCCATGTCTCAACGGGTCATTGCCCTTTCATTCCTTCGTTACGCCTGTCCAAG
>NZ_JBWDNW010000024.1:0-95328 GCF_056269405.1 Paenibacillus sp. J2L1-98
GAATGGCGAGTTTCTCCAAAGCAGTATATTTTCCTCTAGACATGAAAAAGCTCCCCTCACAGTAGCAGGCTTTTTATTATTTCACCTGTCTACCGTATGGGGAGCATATCAACTACAATTTTCCAGTCCGAGGCTGCCGCTGTTTTTATATTCGAGTTAGTCTAAACCTTTATTTTCACCTGACAGCTTGATGGCGATATGACGCATACGCTTGTTCATCTTCCGTTCATTTTAGCGTGCTATAGTCTATCTCACCAAGACCGATGGAGGGTGGATTAAAGCAGATGAAGAAATGGACGATAGGGCTCAGCATTTTTATTATTTTGGCTGCAGCCGGAGCAGGTGCTTATTATTTTTATTTTGTTAAAGATACGGAAGCGGCAGGGGCAACGCCTTCATCGCGAACCGTGACCGCTACCAAAGGATCAATAGTCAAACAAATTAGCGGTACCGGCTCGGTGGCGGCAAATTCCAGGGAAACGATAACTGCGGGCAAGAGCGGTACGATTGCGACCGTGAATGTCAAAAAAGGGGATAAGATCAAGGCAGGCCAAGTTCTCGTTACGTTTGAGGTTGCAGATGACTATGACGACAAAATAACGACGATTGAACAAAATATAACAAAGCTGCAGCAATCCATTGAAGGATATCAAGCGGAATATAAGGAAGCAATAGGTACGGAAAATGAAGAGACTGCAAAAGAATCTCTCGAGAAAAATACGGAAGCTGCAAATGAAGAGATAGCGGATTACGAAGACGAGCTGCAAGATATTTATGATGAACAAGCTAAAGAGGAAAAAGTGGTGACAGCCTCTATTGATGGAGAAATTACCGAAATGGATATTGAGGCAGGCGACGAAGTCAACTCCAGTACGACAATAGCAACTATTGTTGATTATACCAAACTTGAGTTTGTTACCTCTGTAGACGAGCTTGATATTTCTTCTGTAAAGGTTGGTCAAGCGGTTGATCTATCTTTAAGCGCCATTACAGATAAGACGATTGATGCGGTAGTATCTGAAATTGCGATGGAGGGGACTTCAAACAACGGCTCATCCTCGTTTGAAGTAAATATTCTGCTTAAAGACATTGAGGGTGTAAAGGTTGGTATGTCCGGCGAGGCGGCGATCACGATTGCGTCCAAAGAAAATATCGTTCTTGTGCCGGTGAACGCCGTCGTGGAAATGGGCGCCCGATCATTTGTGCGTATTCCGAGTGAAAATGGCGGAGAGACTGGAGCAGCAGCATCGAGCGGGCAGCAGCCTGCCCGTTCGGGCGGTCAAAGCAGCGCAGGAGGCCAGCAGGGAGCGGCGACAGGTCAAGGCAGCGCAGCAGGAGGCCAGCAGGGGGCGGCGACAGGTCAAGGCAGCGCAGCAGGAGGCCAGCAGGGGGCGGCGACAGGTCAAGGCAGCGCAGCAGGAGGCCGGCAGGGAGCGGCGACAGGTCAAGGAAGCGCAGCAAGCGGTCAGCAAGGAGCAGCAGGGCAAGCGGCAGCTGAAGGCAGGCGTGCGGCTGCGGCGGCAGGACAAGCGGAAGCGGGCGGTGAAGCATCTGCAGCAGCTGGAGGCGGATTTGCTGCCGGAGGACGTGCTGGCGACCGGATGGCTGATGCGCTTGGGGGGCAATTGGTAGCGGTCACTACCGGCCTTAGCGATGAGAGCTTTGTAGAGATTGTCTCGGGAGTGAAAGAAGGAGACAGCGTGCTTGTTCCAATCGCGCAGGGAGCTCAGGGAATGGGTACCGGTTCCGAAGAGGCGGCCATGCAGCAAGACGGTTTCCCTGGCGGCGGTATGAACTTCCCTGGCGGAATGGGCGGCGGAGGAATGGTCAACGGTGGAACAGGCGGAGGCGGAATGCGCAGCACCGGTGGTACGCGATGAGCATACATCCAAATATTCCGTTGATTGAAATGGCCAATATCTCGAAGTTCTATCTGATGGCGCGCGAAAAAACGACGGTTTTGCATGAGGTGTCGCTAAAGGTCGCTCATGGTGATTTTTTGGCGATTGTTGGCCCGTCCGGGTCCGGCAAATCGACGCTAATGAACATTATAGGATGCCTCGACCTGCCGAGCGAAGGCAGCTACAAGCTGGAAGGGCTTGAAGTGACAGGACAAAATGATAATAAGCTGACTGAATTGCGAAATAAAAAAATAGGTTTTATTTTTCAGGGGTACCACTTGCTTCCGAAGCTTACCGCGCTTGAAAACTGCGAGCTTCCGCTTATTTATCGGGGCTTGCCGGGCAAGGAGCGGAGGCAGCGCGCGATGGAAGCGCTCGAGCGGGTAGGGCTTGGGCAGCGGATGAGCCACCGTCAGAATGAGCTGTCGGGCGGGCAGCAGCAGCGGGTAGCTATTGCCCGCGCGCTTGCGACTAATCCGCCGATGCTGCTCGCCGATGAGCCGACAGGAGCGCTGGATTCCAAGACAGGCATGGAAGTGCTTGACATGATGGAGGAGCTAAACCGGGCGGGTCAGACCATTGTACTGATTACGCATGATATGGAGGTTGCAAAACGTGCCAGCCGAACAGTTGTTATTCGGGATGGGGTGTTGACGGAGCAGGAAAGGAGGGGCAGCGATGAAACTTACGCAAGGCCTCAAGATGGCAGTCAAGAGCGTCTTATCCAACAAGCTTAGAACCATCCTATCGATGCTCGGCATTCTGATTGGGGTCGCTACGGTAATCGCGTTGGTAGCTATGGGGAAGGCATCCTCCAACGAGGTGGCCAAACAGGTTTCATCTCTGGGGAGTCCGAACTCGCTGTCTGTCACCATTCTTGGCAGGGGCACGGTTACAACACTGTCTGTGGATGAGGCAAATGAGCTTGGTAACGTTGTGAACGTGGCGGGAGTTGCTCCGGTCACCAGCACAACCGGCTATGCGAAATACGGAAAAACGCAAGTATCCGTCACCGTAGAGGGGATAACTGCCGCATACGAAGAAGTGAAGGATTTTCCGGTTCAGGATGGGAGATATATCGCTTCTCCAGATATTAAGAACAATACAAAGGTGGCGCTTATCGGTGTAGATACCGCAACCGATTTGTTTGAGGACGAGGGCGAGGACCCGGCTGCGGCCGTCGGCAAAAAAATAACGATTAACGGTTACATTTTTACGATTGTCGGACTGCTGGAAGCACAAGGCAGCTCGCTTACAGGCTCGAACGACGAAAAAATATTAATACCTGTTACAACAGCGCAAAAAATATTTCAAACGAGCGGCGTTTCTACTATTAACTTAACGGTTACGGATACAGACCTGATGGATGTGACCGTTACTGCGGTAGAGGCGGTACTCTATGAGAAATTCCGGGGGAATGAGAATGCTTACCGGGTGCTTAATCAAGAAGAAGCGATGGAGACGTTAAACTCAGTTAATGAAACGATGAACAGGCAGCTTATATATGTAGCTATTATTTCGCTTATCGTAGGCGGGATCGGCATCATGAATATAATGCTCGTATCTGTGACAGAACGGACGAGGGAGATTGGCATTCGTAAATCGCTAGGGGCTAAGAAGCGGGACATTTTATTTCAATTTTTGGTAGAGGCTGTATGCATAAGCGGCCTGGGAGGCGCGCTGGGGATTGGACTCGGATATATAGCCTCCTTCGTTATCGGGATGGTCATGCAGACAGATACCGAGGTTCCGGGCGATACGGTATTGTTAGCTTTTGCTTTCTCCGCTTTCGTCGGCGTAGTGTTCGGTTATTTGCCCGCGAATAAGGCGGCGAGCCTGCGGCCGGTGGACGCACTCCGTCATGATTAGCGATAAGCCGGTTCTACCCTATCATTTTTACTCATAGAATGAACCATCAGGACCGGATTAAGAGAGAGGGACTCGGCGAAAGCAAGGTTCCTGTTTTTCTTTCCGGCCAAGATGGAAGGAGAGCTCATGAGACGAAGGATAGGGAAGTTTTCAATAGTTTCGTTGCTCGGCCGTTTGCGGACAAGCAGATGGATGGGGTTGTTCGCAATCGGAGCCATGCTTGGAGCATCCGTGATGCTAGTAAGGCTTTCGCTGAATGAGATCCGATATGTGCATGCTGACAGGTACAGAACGGATAATAGCGCTGCAGAGGAAGGCATTCAAGCAGAGTCGAGGGCCGGTATCGCGGAAGAAGCCGAAGGGTTACAGCCTTCCGCAGATGGAGACCGTTCTCAGCAGGCGGCGAAGCCGTTCTCCGGTAATGACCCGCAAACGGATACGTCGTACGCATTCGATCATCTCATTGTCCGCATCTATATAACAAAGGAAAAACGGATTGAGAGGGTGCCTCTGGAAACCTATGTCCGCGGTGTAGTGGCTGCGGAAATGCCGATTGGCTTCGAGCTTGAGGCGCTAAAGGCGCAGGCTATAGCCGCACGCACGTATATGGTTCGGAGAATTGTTCAAGGCAATGTCAGCGGAGTGCCGGTAAAGGGAGCGGATGTAACCGACACAACCGAGCATCAAGTTTATATTCCGCTTGCAGAGCTCGCCACCAAGTGGCCAAAGGATGAGCAAAAGAAAAATATGAGCAAGCTGGGAGAAGCGGTCGCTCAGACGAGAGGGAAAATTATTACGTATAACGGCGAACCAATTGAGGCCGCTTTTTTCTCGACTAGTAACGGATATACAGAAAATTCAGAGGATTATTGGAACCAAGAGATTCCTTACTTGCGCAGTGTGCAAAGTCCATGGGATAAGGCGATTTCACCCCGGTATAAAGAAACGGTGGAGCTTTCGCTTAACGAGTTTTACAACAAGCTCGGTGTGACGAAGAAGGGCTCAGCCAAATCATCGATCCGTGTAGTAGAGAGGACGGAAGGCAACCGCATCAGTAAGATTATTATAGGAGGCGTAACCTTTACGGGGCGGGAAGTGAGAGAAAAGCTGGGGCTCGCTTCCTCTCAATTCACATGGAGCGTGAAAGGCAAGTCTATTGCGATTACGACATATGGCTACGGGCATGGCGTCGGAATGAGCCAATGGGGCGCGAATGGTATGGCCCAGTCGGGGGCAACAGCCGAAGAAATTTTAGCTCATTATTATTCTAGCGTTCAAGTGGTGCAAGATTCAGAGCTATCGGATCAGCTCGCCAGCCGCTCGTAATGTGAACTCTTTCAATATTTCGTATTAACCTCACGTATAAACCTAGCAGATCTGGCAACAATGGCTAGTGAGGTGATAGAAAATGAATGATCAAAATCAAAGTAAACCGAAGCAAAGACCAGAAGAAACTCCCAAAACCGTTCTGGGAGGAACGTCTGCCGCCAAATCTAGCAGTGGATGGAAGAACCTTTTTGCAAAGCGATGGGTATCTCCAGCAATCTTCATGGCCGCGGCAGCAATTATCGTAACCTTAATGTGGATCTATCAGGGAGCGGATCAAACGAGTCCTACAACAAGTAAACCCGCCTCTACTGAAGTTTCACAAGAGGATGCAGCAGCGCAAGGGAAAGATAACGAGACTCCCGAAATTGTGGCTGGCGACGAATTAATGCAGTGGCCGCTCGCTAACAAAGAAGCGCTTCAAGTAGAGCTTCCGTTCTATGATGAGAAATCGACTGATGCAGAGCGTGAAGCTGCATTGGTGCAAGTGGGAGACACTTTCTCTCCGCACATGGGGATCGACTTCGTTGACCCTAGCGGCAAAACCTTCGATGTGCTTGCCGCACTGTCGGGTAAAGTTACTTATGTAAAGACGGAACCAACGAACGGCAACGTCATTGAAATCACGCACGCTGGCGGACTTGTGACCGTATACCAAAGCGTTACGGATGTTGCGGTTGCCGTGGGCGATGAGGTTCATCAAGGTACCGTGATCGCCAAAGCCGGCCGCAATGATCTTGAACGCGATCTGGGCATTCACCTTCATTATGAAACACGGAGCAACGGCAAGCCGGTTAACCCAAGCTCGTTGATCGTGGAGTAATGACGGCTGGAGAGTAACCTCTCTTCAAAAAATAGGACTTTAGTCGTACAGGCGGGGAGCAATTCCCTGCCTGTTTTACGTTTTTATGAAAATTTATTCACATTCAGGCATGTTAGGCTTGACCATAACGAATATATACCCGACCTACTCATATAATGTACCAAACTATCTCGAGTAAGGGAGGCGGGAACGTGCACGATTACATCAAGGAGCGAACCATTAAAATAGGCCGCTGCATCGTTGAAACGAAGCACACGGTGCGAACGATCGCCAAAGAGTTCGGTGTATCCAAAAGCACGGTGCATAAGGACTTAACTGAGCGGCTTCCTGAAATAAACCCCGATTTGGCCGATCAGGTTAAGCACATTCTCGAATACCACAAATCGATTAGGCATCTGAGGGGAGGAGAAGCGACCAAGATTAAATACAAGAAAACGAGCTCGAAGAAACGTGAAGTGCTGGCGGCTGGGAAGCTATGAAGTTTTTTCTCGAAATATAGAGGAAATATGTCTTTTTTGGCGAATAATAAGCGTTAACGGTTTCTGTGTCAAGGGAACCAAATGTGCGTTTTGTAATTATTATTCGTTGGGGGACTTAAGCCTTATGTTGAGCAAGG
This sequence comes from Paenibacillus sp. J2L1-98, assembly GCF_056269405.1. Lineage (NCBI taxonomy): Bacteria > Bacillati > Bacillota > Bacilli > Caryophanales > Paenibacillaceae > Paenibacillus > Paenibacillus sp. J2L1-98. The sequence goes on from NZ_JBWDNW010000024.1 coordinate 6,536, forward strand.
ATATCGGGATTGATCTTGGCACAGCCAATGTATCTATTCATGTGAAAGGAAGAGGCGTTGTACTTGATGAGCCTTCAGTCGTTGCGATTGAAAGCGATACGAAACGCGTACTGGCAGTTGGCGAGGAAGCACATAGAATGGTCGGTCGTACGCCAGGGAACATTGTGGCGATTCGTCCGCTGCGTGACGGTGTTATTGCGGATTTTGAAATTACGGAAATTATGCTGAAAGCATTTATTGATCGTGTCGAGGGACGGAAATGGTTTAGCCGTCCGCGTATTCTCATCTGCGCTCCAACGAACATAACATCAGTTGAACAGAAGGCCATTCGCGAAGCTGCTGAACGCAGCGGTGCAAAAGCAGTATTTCTTGAGGATGAACCGAAAGCTGCCGCTATAGGGGCTGGAATGGATATCTTCCAGCCCTGCGGCAATATGGTCGTAGACATTGGCGGGGGTACAACGGATGTGGCCGTTCTTTCTATGGGCGACGTTGTAACCTCCTCCTCTATTAAAGTTGCAGGGGACAAGTTCGACGATGCGATCATGAAATTTATCAAAAATAAATATAAGCTTTTGATCGGTGAAAGAACGAGTGAGGATATTAAGATTAAGATCGGTACTGTGCTTGAAGGCGGTCGCCAGGATGAGATCGATATCCGCGGCCGAGATATGGTTTCGGGGCTACCGCTTACGTTAACAATCCGTTCCGGAGAGGTGCGCGAAGCGCTTTGGGACCCGGTAATGTCCATCGTATCGGCAGCTAAGGCTGTACTTGAGCGCACGCCGCCGGAGCTGTCGGCGGACATTATTGACAGGGGCGTTATTTTGACGGGCGGGGGCGCTTTGCTTTGCGGAATTGATGCGCTGCTGGCAGAGGAGCTCAAAGTACCGGTATTAATTGCGGAAGACCCTATGCACTGCGTTGTTAAAGGGACAGGAATCCTTCTAGATAACTTGGACAAGCTCGGGAAGAAGTAAAGACAAGAGCGGCCTTGATCACAATCATCTGCGCGGGTAGGGAGCCTTAGGGGGGCGTCGCCGAGGCGTAAATGAGTCAATGGTCGCATGGACAAGCTATTCAGGCAGCCTTGCTTTCAACCGATAACATATATAGGTAAGATGGAATGGAAGCGGCCAAGGGGGCAACAACGATGTTAAGAGGACTATATACCGCGGCGGCGGGCATGATTTCTCAGCAGCGCAGACATGACACGATAACAAATAATATATCCAATATAAACACGCCCGGTTATAAGCAGACCAATGCGGTAACCCGTTCTTTTCCGGAAATGATGCTGTCCTTGACAGGAGCGGGTCCCGAAAATTACACCAAGGTCGGGAAACTGACAAATGGCGTATTTGCGGAGGAGAGCTTATCTGTCCACTTGCAGGGCGATTTAACGCAAACGAATAACTCATCCGATTTTGCTTTGATTTCAAACATTGCAGTGGACGGGCTATCCTTTGACGCATCGGGCAAATCGGTAGGACAGGGCAGCGAGGTTATTTTCCAGCCGCAAGCTTTTTTCACCGTACAGGATCAGAATGGAGAGATTCGGTATACACGGGGCGGGAAGTTTACGCTAACCGAGGAAGGCTTCCTGATGTCGAGCGATGGCTCAAACGTGCTTGGTACAGATGGGAAGCCTATTCAGATGCCTGCGGGTGTAGGCCTTAGCAGCCTCATATTAACGAAGGATCAGCGCTTTATCGATGCGAATGGACAGGATATAGGCGTTCAGCTGCTGATTAGCCGAATCGATAATCCGAATCTGCTCGAGCGCGAAGGGAACGGAAGCTTCCGGTTTGCAACCGAAGATGGAGAAGCAGTCGCTATTGCTCCGGATGACCGCGTTGAAGTGAGACAAGGCTATATAGAGCGTTCTAATGTCGATGCTGCGCAAGCGGCTGTTGATCTTATGTCAGCTCTCCGTGCTTATGAAGCGAACCAGAAGGTTATCCAATTTTATGATCAGAGCTTAAGCAAAGCAGTTAACGACGTAGGCCGCGTGTAACAACGGGTTGAAGCATCGGAGGAGCACGAAGCATGAACAGTTCAATGATCAACGCTATGGTATCGATGAGTGGGCTTCAGCAGAAGCTGGATCTTCTTGCGGACAATATTGCAAACGTGAATACAGTCGGCTACAAACGCAAGGAAGCAACCTTTGAAGATCTTCTTACGAACTTAAGAAGCCAGCCTGAATCGTTTAATCAGCCCGGCCGTCTGACGCCAATGGATTTCACGCAGGGCTGGGGCTCGAGAATGACGATGGTTCAGCCCAATCTGTCTCAAGGCCCTCATCAGGAAACGGATAAAGAAACGGATCTCGCGATTGAGGGAAATGCTTTATTCGAGGTCGAAGTGGACGATGCCGGCAACCGTGCCTACACACGCAACGGGGCATTTCAGTTGACGGTCGGTGCAAACGGTGATACGCTTTTGGCAACGGAAGACGGATATCCTGTCGTTGCGAGCGTAAGAGATGCTGCGACCGGAAATAGGGTTGAAGGCAATATTGTAGTGCCTCAAGGATACAATCTTCGGGTTAATCCAGACGGAACGGTGCTGGGGGTATCTTCCCGGCGCACCATTGAGCTTGGCAGCATTATGCTGCTTCAGGCTTCGCGTCCGGCTGCATTGTCTGCGGTTTCTGATAACCTGTTTGTTATTGCGGACGGCATCAACTCTGGCGATGTGCTGCAGCAGATCGTACCGGATTCGGAGAACCGCATTTCGTTGCGCCAAGGGTACTTGGAGCAGTCGAATGTCGAGCTATCGGACGAAATGACCGAGCTTATTAATGTGCAGCGCGCTTATCAACTGGCAGCTAGAGCGTTGTCGTCAAGCGATACGATGATGAGCCTTACAAACGGGCTGCGCGCATAAAGATAGGATGATGTTGATGAGTATGGCCGATGAACGAATCGACCGCGAAGCAAGCGGGTTCAGGAGTCAAGCGGAAGAAGGCGGCTCCAGAAGGAAGCGCAGCAGCCGCGCAAAGGCTGAAGTGAGCTCCAATAAGAAGCGACGGCCCAAGGGGGGACAGATGCTGCTGTGGATTTTACGCAAAGGCATCGTTCCGATCATAATGGTTATTATGCTTGTGGCGGGTTTATACATTGGATATGCCGTTGTAGGAAAGCAGCCGGTTGGCGAAGTGTTTAGCTGGGCCACGTGGCGGCATCTCTATGACTTAGTATTTGCCGAATCTTAATAATCAAACGATGAAAGGGTTGTCTGCTAAACGGCTTAAGCTGTTTATGGGACAGCCTTTTTGTGTTGTGAAAATGAAAATCAAACGACTTCTGGCGCAGCTGCTCCGTTCTGCAATAGGGCTGTTGAATCATAAACATAATCAGTAGCCAATTTGATGGAGAAGGTTTTATTTTTATGGAAGGTAGTTGTATAATAGTTGGGAACCATGGTGGACAGTCAGCAATAGGTAGAGGAGCGTGAGAGTTTGAATCTGCCGAATCTCTTAACGTCATTGCGGTTTGTTTTGATCCCTGTCTACATAGTGGTTTTCGCAAAGGGGCATATGATCCCCGCCTTTTTGATTATGGTCGCTGCCGGCATTACCGATGTGCTTGATGGTTATATCGCGCGCAGAAGCGGTCAGGTTACGATGGTCGGCATCATGCTAGATCCGCTAGCTGACAAGCTGATGCTTATTACGGTTATTGTATCGCTGCTCATTTCCGGTCATATTTCTTGGGCTGCGGCTGCGGCGATGTTTATTCGCGATTTGGGTATGATAGCGGGGGGATTGTATTTTCATTTTCGCGGCAAGAAGACGGTGCCCGCCAATTGGATGGGGAAGCTGACAACCGTACTTTTCTATGCGGCGATTATGCTTATTTTCTTTGAAGCGCCAAATGCTCATTCTTATTTATGGGCAGTCATCGGATTTTCGTTCATTACTTCTATAATGTATATCGTAATGTTTAGGGCGCTCAATAAACCCGTATCGGGAACGCCGACTGGTCATTCGTGATCCATAGCAACAGCTACATAGGGAACAAAGAGGCTTGACGAAGGACACTTCAGGTCCATCAGCCAAGCCCCTTATCTTAACCTTCATAAACTGCAGTTTTATGAGGGATAAGTATAGTTTCGTACATTTTGGAACTTTTTATACTACTAAACTTTAGAAAGGAGCTATTTGTTGACATGCTGGACATCAATCAAATTCAAGAAATCATTCCTCACCGCCCTCCATTCCTCCTGATCGATCGTATTTTGGAGGTTGAGCCGGGTGTCCGCGCAGTCGGTCTCAAAAATGTTACGATGAATGAGCCTTATTTTGTCGGCCACTTTCCCGGTTATCCGGTCATGCCTGGCGTTCTTATTGTAGAAGCGCTGGCACAGGTCGGCACTGTAGCTATGCTGATGATTGAAGCAAATCGCGGCAAGCTGGGCTTTTTTGCGGGCATTGACGGTTTCCGCTTCCGCGGTCAAGTAAAGCCTGGTGACACTTTGACGCTTGAAGTGCAAATTACAAGGCTAAAGGGCTCCATCGGTAAAGGGCAAGGGACAGCAAGAGTTGGCGATCAAATCGTTGCCGAAGGCGAGCTTATGTTTGCGTTATCTAATCCTTCATAAATTAAATTCATGAAAGAAAGAGGCTGCTAATATGACGAATCCAACTAATGAAACAGTAATTGCTAAATACGAGGCTTGGATTAATGATCCGCTTATCGATAATGCGACGAAGGAAGAGCTTCGCGGCATCGCAGGACAAGAAAAGGAAATTACGGATCGTTTCTATCGTGATCTTGAATTCGGTACGGGCGGCTTGCGCGGCGTGATGGGCGCAGGAACGAACCGGTTGAATGCTTATACAGTCGGCAAAGCGACGCAAGGTCTAGCGAACTGGCTGCTTGCCGGCGCAGCTTCTGAAGGAACAAGCCCGTCCGTGGTCATCGCACATGATTCCCGTAACAACTCGCCAGAGTTTGCGCTTGACGCAGCTCTTGTGCTAGCCGGAAATGGCATTACTACTTATTTGTTTACCGCTCTGCGCCCTACACCACAGCTATCATTTGCGGTACGAGCATTACAGGCAGACAGCGGGATCGTCATAACAGCAAGTCATAACCCGCCTGAATATAACGGCTTTAAAGCATACGGCGCCGACGGCTGCCAGCTAATTCCGGAGGATGCTGAACGGGTAATTGCAGCAATCAGTCAAATCGCCGGCTTCGATGAAGTGAAAAGGCTGAGCCGCGAGGAAGCTGAAGCTAAGGGCTTGCTGCGCTGGCTGGGCGAAGAGGCCGATCAGCAGTTTATTGATACGGTAGTAGCTCAAAGCTTAAATGCCGATTTGATTAAAGGCGGAATTGGCGAGAAATTCAGCGTTGTTTTCACGCCGCTGCATGGGACAGGCAATATGCCAGTTCGCGAAGTATTGAAGAAGGTTGGCTTCAATAACGTACATATCGTTCCGGAGCAAGAGCAGCCGGACGGATATTTCAGCACGGTAAAGTCACCTAATCCGGAAGAGCGTGAAGCGTTCACGCTTGCGATTAAGCTCGCTCAGCAGGTCAATGCCGATATAATTATCGGAACGGATCCCGATGCCGACCGCATGGGTGCGGTTGTGAAAAATAATGAAGGCGAGTATGTGGTGCTGACTGGCAACCAATCGGGTGCTTTGATGGTTCATTATGTGCTTAGCCAGTTAAAGGAACGCGGTCAACTTCCGGAGAATGGTATCGTAGTTAAAACGATCGTGACAAGCGAGTTAGGAGCGGATATTGCCCGTTCGTACGGCGCAGCGGTTGAAAATACGTTAACCGGCTTCAAATATATCGGGGAGAAAATGACTCGCTATGAGCAAACGGGCGAACATTCCTTCCTGTTTGGCTACGAAGAAAGCTACGGTTATTTGACAGGTACCTATGCGCGCGATAAAGATGCCATCGTTGCGGCGTTATTGATTTCGGAAGCTGCGGCATACTATAGCAGCCAAGGAAAAACGTTGTATGATGTGCTGCTCGAGCTTTACGCCAAGTTCGGCTTCTATTTGGAAGGTCTTGAGTCACGCACGCTTAAGGGCTTTGACGGGGTGCAAAAAATCGGCGCTATTATGGACGACTGGCGTCAGAACCCGCCAATTGAAATCGGCGGCGTTAAAGTGGAGCAAGTGCTCGATTACGGCAAGGGTCATGACGGCCTGCGTCCGGAAAATGTGTTGAAATATATGCTCGCGGACGGCTCATGGTTCTGCCTTCGCCCTTCTGGCACAGAGCCGAAAATCAAGGTTTATTTTGCGGTCAAGGGCGAGTCGAAGGAGTCTGCTTCTGCAGCGCTGCAAACGTTGAAGACTATCGTTATGGAACGGGTAGACCGTAACGAGTAGAAGATAATCAGGCTGTTTAGAACGGAGGAATTACGTGTTTTTACGTTGGCAGCAATGGAATCGGCGGGCCAGGTTTGTTCTATGGGTCATTGCATTAATCGGCGTAGCGGCAGCAATGCCGCTCGGCGCCGTCCGAATGGACATGGAAAAATCATCGAAACAAGTAGAATATGTGTTTGACTACCGGGATATTATTGAGGTCGCGGAGAAGCAGGCCAGACCGCAGGCTTTCCTGACAGAGAAATTGGCAATGCTGAAGGAATCGGGCATTACGACCATGGCTGTTTATGAGAGCTCGCTGAAGGAGATGTCTCTCTCGGGCAGATTGACTTATTACAGCTCTAGAGACGCAGCGCTGCTGCAAGGTAAGTTCGAACCGGTAGGCCAAAACTTTACTTATATTTTATTTAATGGACCCAAAGAGGCAGAGATGATCGGTCCAATCGTGCGTGAGGCTTTTGACCGTACGGAGGCTGCATATAGAGAGTGGTCATACGGCGGCCGCAGCGGTCTTGTCGTCGAGATGCCGATTGCGGAAGCGATTATGAAAACGATGGATTTTGATCCGATGTCCTTGCAGACGATTCATGATGCAGGGTTCGGCGTATTGCCGCGTTTGTCTGACCGCGTCCAGCCTTATGATCAGCCGACAACGGATGCGCTTCTTGCAAAATTGAAGGAGTACGGCGTAAGCCGCGTGTTATTTGACGGCGATAAAGTGAAGGGCGCCTCTGATCAAGCGATGGATAACAGCCTGTATCAGTTCGGTGAACTGCTTAATAAATACGATATGGGCATCGCAGCGATCGAAAATTTGAAAAAACCTCAAGAAGGTATAAATAAATTAGCATATATTACAAACTATAATGTGGTCCGGTTATATTCCTTGTCGGACAACGACGGGATGACAATGAAGCCAGGCGCTATCGCCGATCGTTTTCTTTTGGCGGCGAAAGATCGCAATATCCGCATGTTTTTCATGAATGGGAACGTTGAGGCGAGTGCCGAAAAAGGTGCAATCGTTCATTCCTTGGACAAGCTTAGCGAAGCGATGAGCGGGAAAGACGGCATTGTCGCAAAGCTTACAAAAGCAGGCTTTACACCGGGTACGCCGAAGCCGTTCGATTATGATCCGCCTTCATGGAATAAACCGGTTCGGGCAATCGTTGCATTAGGGGCGATCGCTCTAATTTCGCTGCTGGCAGGTGCATTTATCCCTGGCGTTTATATTCCGGTTTTTGTAATCGGCCTATTCGGAAGCGCCGGCTTGTACAAGCTTAACAGCTCAATCATGGAGCAGGGCCTTGCGTTAGGCGCAGCTATTGCAGCTCCTACGCTAGCTCTCGTATGGGTCATGAATCGAATTTACTCGCGTACTGTTGGCGACCGCCGCGTAATTGGCGGAGCAAGTTGGTCGGTCGGCCGCAGTCAGCAAGGACAAACGCCGCATCATCCGGGTGCCGTATCCGATAACGGCAGCCGGATGAAATGGCTGTTTCCTGCTTTGTCTACAGGAAAGCGCTTTGGGTTAGCTCTAAATTGGTTTATCGTGGCAACGCTAATCTCGCTTACGGCTGTTCCGATTGTTTTCGGGTTGTTGAACAACATTACGTACAATCTAGTTTTAGAGCAGTTTCGCGGTGTAAGCTTGCTGCATCTCGCTCCAATTGCTCTTGTGGCTGTTTATGTATTTTTCTATAATAGTCAGCTGACGGTTGGCAAGCTTCGCGAGCTGCTTACGAAGCCAATCACAGTGACTTGGATCATCCTGGCGGCAGTCGTCGGGATAATTGGCTACTACTACCTGTCGCGTACAGGCAATAGCGGACAAGTATCCTCAGTTGAACTCGTTATCCGCCACTTTTTGGAGTCAACGTTCGGCGTGCGTCCGCGTTTCAAGGAGTTTTTGCTGGCGCATCCGTTATTATTGCTCGGGCTTTTCTTGTCATTGCGCTACCGCGCGGCATGGCTTCTTATTATTATCGGCTCGATTGGACAGCTGTCGATGGTGGATACTTTCGCACATCTTCATACGCCGCTGTACATTTCGATGATACGGGTACTGCTCGGATTGGGTACAGGTATGATTATAGGCTGTATTTTGATCGTGGCATGGCAGTTAGTGGAAGGGGCATTACGTAAATGGGCACCGGCAATCATTCGCAAGTACGTCGAATAGTTATCTCGGGCTACTACGGATTCCGCAACAGCGGTGACGAAGCGGTGCTCAGATCGATACTGCTTGCATTAGAAGAAGAAGGCAAGGCGCAAGGCATTCAGATTCAGCCGATCGTCTTGTCGGCTGATCCGGCTTGGACAAGCAAGATGTACGGCGTTGAATCGGTCCGGCGAATGCATCCGGCTGATTTGCTCAGAGCACTGCGGAGCAGTGACGGTTTGATCAGCGGAGGTGGCAGCCTCCTGCAGGACGCTACAAGCGCTAAGACAATCCCTTATTATACAGGCGTTATGAAGCTGGCGCAGCTGCTCGGTAAGCCGACGTTTGCTTATTCGCAGGGCATCGGCCCTGTGAATCGCCGCTGGATGGACCCTTTAATTCGCGGAGTGATGAAGCGAAGCAGGTATGTGTCAGTGCGCGATGCCGAATCCGCCGCATTGCTCGGAAGGATCGGCGTACCGGAGGAGCGGATCGACGTGGTGCCCGATCCGGTCATGGGCTTGCCTCTCCCGGCAGGCTCGCATGAAGACGCTAGCCGCATTACACCGGCGGGACAAGCCGCCGGAGCGCTGCGCGCGGAAGAGCCGCCGCTCATCGGCGTATCGCTGCGCCGCTGGCGCAGCGACGGCGCCGACCTCGCCCGCGCCGCCGAAGCGCTAGTCGCGCTGTCGAAGCGCATGCCTGTACGGCTGCGCTTCCTGCCGTTCCACACCCCCTCCGACACGGAAGCGTCGGAGCAGGTGATGGAACGGCTGCGCGGCCGGCTCGGCTCAGGCTCAACCGCCGAGCTGGCCGCGCCCGGCGACGACCCCCAGCAAATGCTGCTTGCGGTCAGCCGGTGCGACGCTTTGTTCGGCATGCGCCTCCATGCGCTTATTTACGCCGCGGGCCAAATGGTTCCTATGCTTGGCCTCTCTTACGACCCGAAGATCGATCAGTTTCTTAATCGGCTTGGGCTCAAAGCTGTCGGCACGACGGATCGGCTTGATGCGGAACTGTTCGCAGAGGCGGCATGCTCGCTGCTGGCTGATAAGGCCGGCTGGCAAGCGGAGCACAAGGCGGCAATCGACCTTTTAAAACAACAATCGCAAAAACCGGCGCAACAAATCGTTCATTTATTGCGTCATCATATATCGAGGTGATTTCCTCTTGTTGAAACGACTACCGACTGTGCCGATATACGGCATCCCGTTCTCTAAAGCGGGCATGGATGAGACAGTCAATTATTTAACAGCAGCTATAGAACAAAAACGGGTGACGCATGTTATCACGGCTAATCCGATCATGATCATGTCGGCAGTCGGGGATTCGAAGTACAGTGCGATGATACGGCGTGCGGATCTTATCGTCCCCGACGGTGCCGGTGTCGTATGGGCTGCCAAGTACGTGGGCAATCCGGTTGCGGAACGGGTGACAGGGTTTGATCTGATGCATCGTCTCTTCCAGCAGGGTGAATCGCGCAAATGGAAGGCCTACTTGCTTGGCACCTCACAAGAGGTGATTGAAGCGGCGGCCGAAAAGCTGCAGCTGCAGTATCCTCAGGTGCGAATCGTCGGCTACCGGAACGGATTTTTTGGCCCGGAGCAGGATGAGGAAGTTGTGGAAGCGATTCGTGCGGCCGCGCCGGACTTATTGTTCGTGGCGCGCGGAGCGGATACGCAGGAGCCATGGATTGTTAAATTTAAGCAAAAGCTGGGCGTACCTCTCATTATGGGCGTGGGCGGCAGCTTTGACGTCGTTTCGGGAAAGTTGAAGCGAGCGCCTATTATTTTCCAAAAACTGCGCCTTGAATGGTTTTATCGCTTGCTTCAAGAGCCAAAAAGGTACAAAAGAATGCTTGTTTTGCCGAAATTCGTAGTGAAAGTGGTTCGCGACAAAGAAAACGTAACAAAACCTCGGTCTACACCGTGAAATTCTCGTTAAAACCGTGAAATTGGTTGAAAACGGGGTTGGAATTTCTTTTTCAATCGGAGTATAATTCTCTTCGGTAGAAAGAAAAGGGGAGTTGCACACATGCCGGTTGGCTTGCTGTATTCAATTGGATTTATTATCGCTCTTGTTCTCGCCATCGCGATGACGCCGCTTGTTAAGAAGTTCGCATTCAAAGTAGGCGCAATAGACAAACCAAACCACCGCAAGGTACATACGCGCATTATGCCGCGTCTTGGCGGTCTAGCTATTTATATTGCATTCGTTGGCGCGTTTTTTATCTTATCGCCATTCATACCGGACGGCTTGCTCCGTCCACAGGATTCAAATATGATCAACGCCCTGCTTGTGGGCGGCACAATGATTATTATTTTAGGCGCTTTCGATGACCGCTTTGAGCTGTCAGCGAAAGTAAAGCTTCTAGGCCAAATCGCGGCGGCATGCGTTGTCGTATTCGGCTTTGACGTGAAGATCGACCTGCTCAACATTCCGTTCGGCGAAACGATGCAGCCGATTGCCGGTTGGATCAGTATTCCGCTCACAATTGTGTGGATAGTCGGCGTAACGAACGCGATAAACCTGATCGACGGTTTGGACGGGCTGGCTGCCGGCGTATCCGGTATCGCGATCGCAACGATTGTGGTGATGGCGTCACTGATGGGTTTTCAACCGGTCATCCTGCTAAGCACACTGCTGCTCGGAGGAATCGCCGGATTTCTAGTATTTAATTTTCATCCCGCAAAAATATTTATGGGTGACTCCGGCTCGCTGTTTCTCGGCTTTAGCTTAGCAACGCTTTCGATGCTTGGGTTCAAGCAGGTTACGATCGTATCTTTCGTAACGCCGCTGCTCATCATCGGCGTACCGCTTTCGGATACATTCTTTGCAATCGTTCGCCGCTGGGTGAACAAACGTCCGATTTTCGCTCCGGACAAAGGTCATTTGCATCACAGGCTGCGCGATCTTGGCTTCAGTCACCGCCGCACCGTCCTAATCATTTGGGGCGTGGCTGCGATATTCGGCGGACTGGCTATCGTACAATCGGCTGTCGTGCAATCAAGCGCAGCGAACTGGATCACCTTTGCCGTTATTTGTATGCTGATGTTCTTCTTGCAGATCGGTGCAGAGGTAACCGGAATTGTCGACAAAACGCGCAGACCGCTTATTAACTTCCTAGGCCGAATGAGGCTTCGTCTTAAACTGGATGCCGAATCCCGTTCGAAATAAACAAGAGCTCTGGATCCCGCAAGGGAAACAGGGCTCTTTTTTTTGTTCAAAATTGGACAATGAACTAAAAAAATAGGAGCCAAATACCGATAACAACTGTACAGAACTTTTCTGCGGTCAGCAACTCTTACTGTAAATCGTACGAAAGCCGACTAAAGAGGAAAAGGGAGGAAGGTTTATTTATAAGTAAGCCGTACGGACTTCATTTCAGAATATAAGACATTTATTAGTTTCACACTTATAAATATACTTATATTTCACCGCGAAACGAGCTTTTGCCGCCTAGGAAGGCGACAGCCGTTTACGCTTGACTGTTATTCTAATACCCATGCTCGTTATATACATAAAGGAGGAACATTGTTTTGAGAAGAATTCTATCATTAGCGCTGACGCTGACATTGTTGATCACATTGTTGCCGCCGTTCGGGCCTTTGCAAGTGGCTACAGCCGCAGCAGGCAGTTTCAGCTTTCCGACAGAGAAGGATCTATCAACGCAAGCGAGAGTAACGACAGATCCGAGTCTCACCTTGACGGGTTCAATTACGGGGGTAGACCCATCATCGGTATCATACAGCGTTACACAAATCATTAATAATAAAGGCAATGATGATCCGGCCGATGATCAGATTGGCTCAAAACGTGAAAACATTACAAGCAACATTTATATCAACGGCTTTAACATTCAAGTATACAACGTGGAATTGTTTCCTGGCCTAAACCAAATTACGTTCAAAGGCGTACAGGGCGGCGGTGAAGTGACAAATTCGATTTATATCGAATATCACAACGGGCCTGTGTTTTATGATTTGGTTGCTCAATTAGACGGAAATAAATTCAATATCGAAGAAACGGGCACTACGGTTGTTCACTCAACCGCGTCTGCAGGCCGTCAATCAGCAGATATCAGCATTACGGGCTTTGCCCCTAACGCGCAGCAAGTTACGGTCGATGTTAACGGCAGCAGTAAATCCTATTCCGTGAACAGCTCAAATAAGTTTCAGTTCGCGGCATCGCCGATCACGCTCCAAAAGGGTAAAAACTTAGTTACGATTAAAGTGAATAATGCCAACCAAACCGTCGAAACGACGCGCGAGGTTGCCTTTTATAATGGTGAGGTTACATTCTATGATGTGAACTTGAATGGATTAACAGGTGTAACACCGGGATCTGAGCCGCTCGAGTATAGTCCGAATTTGCTAGTGACCAATACGAACTCGGCAACCGTAACCGGTAAAATCATCGTTCCTAACTATTTGAAGGATGATTCAGTGCCGGCTGACGGGACGCTTGAACCTCATCCAAACCCGGCGCAAAGCATACCGATTAAATACTCCATTACCGGCAGTGGAGGCATCAGCTTCACGCAGCCGGCGGCTCCTCCGACGGTAGCCACTCCAGTTGGAACTTATACCGGAAATGAAGCGTTTTTCATCTATGAATTTACCGCACCTATCGGGACAAACCATGCGCTAATCTTCGAAAAGGATTACAACATCCAATTAACGGCTCAAAATGCCAAAAAAGCAGCGCTTGGACAGACTCCTGTTGATGAGGGAACGGGTCTTATGGGCTTCTCCCTGCAGGATGCCAGCAAACAGTTTATCGAAGATATCAACTATTTAGGCGGATATCGAACAGGTAACGGGGAAGCATTGACAGGAACAAAGCTTGAAGGCGCTAATCTCTATAGCGTACCTTTTGCTATGGAGGTTCTTGTCGGAAACGCAGCCTTGGGCAGCGCGGATGGCATTGTCACCGTTACGAATATCAAAAATGTGTCAAATGCACCGGCAACAGGGTATGACTACGCGAATGTAAACAACATCGAAAACGTATCATCGACACTTGCCAACAAATTCGTGAACGTAAATGGAAAGATATACAAACGGGAAATCCTTATTTTCAAAAAGCTGCCTTTTGAGGGTACCCAGACGGTTACACTTAATGTTGGCGGAGTAACGAAGCAGGTAAAATTCACGATGCTGTTTGGTCCATACGTCAGCTACACGAGCGTATTCGATAATATGACCGTTTACGACGATACGAATAAACTGAAAAGCGATCGTATCGCGGAGGCCATCACGTCTACGTTGAGCGATTTCAAAGGTGTTCTCAATAATATCAACAATACTTCCGAAGTTCGTTATGATTTCACTAATAATAAGGCTCAAACCGTATTTTTCTATGTCAATAATACGCCGATTAAGCTTGAAACTAATGGATCGGCAACAAGCTTTATGATTCTTAATACTGTTGCAGAACGTACGAAAGCATTTGATGCCTTATTCAGCGGAGAGAATGAGATCAAATTCGTATTTCAGGGCAGCAAAAACTCATACGAGAAAACGATCAAGCTTTTTCTTATTCCAACAAACCTGCCGGTCATACCGGTTGAAGGAACAAAGATTTATCCATACGGAGCCCAGTATACCGAACCGGTTCCAAATGATCCGAACTTTGTGAACCGCGGCGGAATTTATACGACTAAAGAAGCGAACATGAACGTTTTCGGCACATTTGATTTTATTGATTTTGTAGCTGCTGGGGCAACGGATGCTGCTATCGTCAACAATATCCAAAACAAACTGGATCAAATGGAAGTTCCGGCCAACGGCCTAACTGATCCGAGCAAGTATATTTTGAAAATTGAAAGCAGTTCGTTTACGAATCCTATCGTTTGGGACTTGAGCAAGCAGCTGATTATTATGCGCGGACCAACCGTTATCGGCACGGTTAACAATACAGCGAATAACGATGTGGCGAAGCTCTCTGTCCGATACGATATTTTAACCAAAACGTTTTCTTTCATTTTAACAGGGCAAGCATTAAATTCAGACGGCAGCTCAAGCGTTTATACGTTTACTATCTTCAACAACGGAGAGACGGGACCAAAAGGCGCGTTTCGTCTAGAGGTTGATCCGACATCGCTGCCATATACGATTCTTCGTCCGATCTTGCCGAATAAGAGCATCGTTAACCAGAACTATGTGGAAGTCATCATCGATGCTCCCGGAGCTGAGACCATTACAATTAACAAACAGCTGGCGGAAAAAATCGATTTTGATTCCGACAATAACCCTGCAACGGTAGAACAATTGTATAAGAATACGTATCGCGTATTCGTCAATAAACTCAAGGTTGGCAAAAACAAAATCGACTTTGTCATCGCGAGCGCAAATGATAAGGTTCAAGGCAGCATTGATATCACGTATGCGCCGACTAACATTCCGGGAGCTCAGTATTTGGAAACGATGGCGAACAGCCATAAAATTTTCGATGGAGCGCTCAATTTGAAGTTTGCGAAAGGCACAACGCTTATCAGAACCGACTATAACGTACCTGGCGAGCTGAAAAACCAGATATTCACAGGCCACAATTTATTGTTTGCGATCGCGAATTCCGAGGACGGTGTCGTTGACCGTCGTGAGCTTGAGCCGCTGCCGCCGAACTTTGATATTATTTTAGAAAGCTTTGGGACAAGATTCAGGCTTTCTTATCCAACTCGCTTCACCAAAGCAAGCCCGGTATACTGGATTGACGCAGGCTTAGCGGATGATCCGGCAACCTTGAATGCGTACGATCCTCTGACCAGAGGCGTGGACCCGTATCAATTCCCGAATGCGACAGGTACGGGCGGAACGAAGATTCCGACCTACGACGAGCGTCCAGACAATCGCGAATTGATTACTTCAAAGACGGGGACATTGACGCTTTCCTTCGATCCGAACATGAAGGACAGCATAGGGACGATCATCACCGTATATCGTTACGACGTAAAAGCTAAGTATTGGGAAAATATTGGCGGTACGGTAGACGTGAAGAAAAATACGGTTACCGTTCCATTCAATAAATTCGGTTATTATGTAGTCGGCAAAATGGTGTACACGTTCACGGATGTGACAACACATCCTTATGCTAGAAACTTCCTTGAAGCGATTTACTCCAAAGGGATCATGAACGCCGCGGGCTTTGACGATTTCGGCGCCAATATTTTCGTTACGCGCGGCGAGTTCGCACGAATGATGGTTAAGGCGCTTGATATCCCGCTTAACTACGAGCTTAGCAAGCCGCATTTCGATGATGTACCTGCTATCATTAACCCGGATGCATTATGGGATTATAGGTATGTGGAAACCGCAGCAAGAGAAGGCATCATTCGCGGAACCGGTCCGCGGACGTTCCAGCCGAGCTCTAGTCTAACGAGAGAAGAGGCTTCCGTTATTATCGCGAGAGCGCTAGACTTGAAGTTGGCTACCGATTCGAAGAAGATCGATAAAGATCTTGAGAAGACGTTTAGGGATGCAGGAAGCGTCAATTTCTACGCGAAGAGCTCTGTTCTTGCCATTGCAAAGAAAAAGTACATCCTCGGCACTCTAGTCGACCCAAGCAATCCGAAAGCCGGCTCGGTATTCGAGCCAAGATCGAACCTTCTGCGTTCTGACGCAGCCATTATCGTAGCTCGTATTTTGGCGGATTTGAAGAAGCTTCCGAGCATCGGCTGACAAATATTCGACATTAGAAAAATCTGGCTGCGGCAGTTTTCCGCAGCCAGATTTTTTGTTGAAATCAAGGGATTTTTACGTAATATGAAACATTATCCATGGAAAATCTTACGTGTCGACGGGTCTATGAAAACAAGCTATACTATCAAAGTACTTAAGAAGTAAGATAATTAAGGAATACATAACCAATACAAATTACGGAAGAAAAAAACTTTTAAAGTTTTTTTCAGAACATCGCAACTTTTCAGCGTAACCTGCGTTTAAATACATGACGCTGAAACAAACATGCAATATGATGCATTAGACCTAACCTGATTTGGAAATGAATTGGAATGATTTCTCAACTTTCTATTTACGGTAAGGGGCACCCATTGTATAATGTTGTAGTGCGTAGCAGCTCTAGCAATTTTCTCTCTTTATTTACAAGTTTCTGCGACATGTTCTTACATAAAGGGCTAAACATGCCCCGCAGACATCATTTATATTAAATCTGTGCTCAACTCTGGAAAGGGGGTGAATCGGCTATGAGGAAAAAGAGCAATTCACTATTTAAACAAAAAAACTCTCAAAAACCGCACGTATTTAGAGGAGGAGAAATAAAGGTTATGAAGAAAAAAATAGCAGCATTCGTACTGGCTTCAGCGCTGGTAATTCCAACATCTCTTACAGCTTTCGCAGCAACACCGTCTGACGTAGTGGGCAAACCGGTACAATCAGCGGTTGAAGAACTAACTGCACTTGGTGTTATCAATGGTTACGAAGATGGTACTTTCAAACCAGGTAACGACATTACTCGCGCAGAACTTGCTAAAATTATCGTTATTGCAACTGGTAACGCAAGCAACGCTGAGCTTTTGAAATCCCAAAAGCCTAACTTCAGCGATGTTAAAGCTAACCAATGGTACACTGGCTACATAAACGTGGCAGAAGCTAAAAAATTGGTTCAAGGCTACAACGGCAAATTCCGTCCTAGCGACAAAGTTAAGTTTGAAGAAGTAGTAGCGGTATTGGTTCGTGCTCTTGGTTACCAAGACGCTAAACTATCTGGTACATGGCCTAATAACGTATTGCTGCAAGCTAACTCGCCAGAACTCAACTTGTTCAAAGGTGTTGACATCACTAAAGGCCAAACAGCTAACCGTGGTGTTGTAGCCCAATTGACATCCAACACACTTGACGATGCATTGGTTAAATATGATAAAGACGGCAACCTGGTTGCTGTAGCTCCGGCTAAAACACTGGTTGAACAAATCGGTGCAGTAACTACAGGCGTTTTGGAAAACACAGCTCTTGAGAACAACAGCACACAAATCCGTGTTGGCGGTACTCTTCACACAGTTGCTAAAGACTTTGTGGTAACAGGCGGCAAAAAGCTTTCTGAGCTTGCTGGTCGTACAGTTTCCGTAATCAAAGTTGGCGGTAACGTAGTAGCAGTTTCCGACAAACAAGATGCAGCTAAAGTTGCAACTGGCAAAAACAAAGTGGCAGTAGCAGATCTTACTGATGCTGGCGCAATCACTTTGGATGGCGTAACTACTCCATTCCAAGTCGCTCCTGGTTTCTTGTTCGTTAAAAACGGCGCGCTTGTTACTGTTGCTGGTGACAAAGACATCGCTGTAGGTGCTAACGTAACTTTGGTACTTAACGCTGCTGGCAACGAAGTAAGTGCAGTAGTTGTTAATGAGTACTCTGCAACTAACAAATTGTTCGTAAGCTATGATGCAAAAACTGCATACCGTGCAGCTCAAATCACTCACGATGGCGGCGTTGTATCTGTAGATGAGAACACTGTAATTAAACTTGACGGCAAAGTTGCTGCTGCAACTGACCTGAAAAAAGACGATGTAATCGATGTAGTAGCTAGCGGTTCGAAAGCTGTTACAATCGAAGCTGCTCGTAAAACGGCTACTGGTAAAGTGACTTCGACTTCCACTACTGGCGCTGACAAATCTTATGTTGTTAACGGCACTAGCTACGTTGAAGCTTCCGCTCTTAACCTTGTAATCGGTACTGAGTACAACTTCATTCTTAACAAAGACAACAAAATCGTTAAAGCAACTGTTGTAACTGCTGGTGCAGGCGCTTCTGCTTACGGCGTAATCACTAAAGTAGTTAACAACGTGGCTGTTCTTGACGGCGTACAAGTGTCGACTAAGGATAAAGTTGAATTCTTCTCCTTGAAAACGAACACTAAAGAAGTAGCTTACCTGGCTGACACTTATGCAGCTGCTGATAGCGATGCTGACTTCATCGCCAAATTCGCTTACGACGCTGCTGGTAAAGTAACAGGTATCACTGTACCACAAGCATTGACTGTTGCGGGTTCTGCAGACGTTGCTGAAGTTTCGGCTTCTGCAATCAAAACAGGTTCCGTATACAACGTTACTTCGAACACTGTTGTAGTAAACGGTCTTGACCTTGCTAACAACAACGTTTCGGTTGGCGCTATCTCCAACATCACTAAAAACGATAAAGTCGTTATCGTTAACGACAGCATCAACGCTTCGTTCATCGTATTGACTAAAGACAACGAAGCTAGCTCCGAGCTTGCTAAAGTTTCCGGTCTGTTCGTATCGAAAACTGAGGCTGTTACAGCTTCCGGTTCGACTTACAGTGTGAAATTGAACGTTGCTGGCGAAGAGAAAACATACGTAGTTGGTGCCGCTGCTTACGCTACTGCAGTAGCTGCTAAACAACTCGTATCGTTGACTGATTCCGCTCCTGCAACTGTTGGTTATGAAACGCTTGCAGTTACTGCAACTGCTGCTGACCAAGTCAGCGCTGTTGACACTACTACAAAAACTTTCAAAATCGATGGCGATGATTACGTTGCAACTGCTAACACGAAATACTATGTAATCGATAAAGACGGTAACGTATCCGTAGCTGGTTTCGACGCAGTAACTTTCGCTGCAACTGGAACTGCTGGTACACACTACACAGTAGCTTTCACAACAACTGGAACTGTTGTTGGCGGCGGATTTGCTGAAGTAGGCACTATCGTTATCACACAACTTCCATAATAGAAGTTGAATAAGTAAGAAAGAGCCGCCGGGAAACCGGCGGCTCTTTTTTTTGTTCATACGCAGTTCACATAAAACAGATATAGTAAAACTAACAATTCTATCGAGTGTATAAATTAGAATAGGAGGTTGGCAAAGCTACGTATGAATTTTTCTGATATATTTATTAATCAATCATTTTTCAAGCGAAACAAATACCTATCTTATACCGTCTAAATATGAAAAGCTAAATATTAGGAGTGATCAGTTACATGCGACACAGCATTAGAAAAACATCCATATTCATATCCTTACTTATGGTTTTAGTCGTAATGCTGAGTGCGGTTCCTTCCAGCTATGCAGCTTCAACAGCAGAAGCTGCGGTAAACAAGAAAGTGTACATAACGAATGCATCTTATGTACAGCTTATCGATGCCAATTTGATACCAAGCTCGAGTGGAGCTACGGCTAGCTTTACATTTACTTTTTACAATGGGGATAGCAAAGACCTTATACTTAACGATTATTGGGCACGCTTGAAATCAGTTGGCGGAACGAAATTCTCATTAACGCTGCTCGATCAAACAAAGAAGAAGATAGCACCAAAATCAACTGCAACATTAACATTTTACAGTCAAGTCGGATCAAAAGTAAGCTTGGATCAGTTAGTAATCAACATTATTAAATTTGATTTCTCGGTTTCCGGCTATGAACGCACGGTAGCAAAGTATACCTTTCCTAAAGGATATTCGAATTTTGTGAAGGCTGGCGGCTTTAAAACCATTCTGATCAATAATTCGAATGTCAATGTGAGAATTGATCAAATAAACGTAACGAAAAAGGATAAGTATTATGAATTCAATCTAAGTTATGTGGCACGTAATACAAGTAAGTTTGGAGTTACACTCCCTCAATACAATTATTATGTGCAAACATCGGCAGGCTTGTATAAGCTGTCATTGAAAAATAAGACGGATGAATCTCTCCTTCTAGAGCCAACGGTGCTAAATGCGGTTCGGTTAACAGGCAATATTCCATCAACGTTAGCAATTACAGGCTGGAAGCTCATTATTACTAATAATGTTGGCTCTGAAACAAACAAAGTAGAGTTACCAGTCGTTACTTTAGATATTCCATTCAAATTGACAACCACTCCGGTTGGTTCTTCGGTTACCACGTTCACAAACGACAGCGGTACTTATGAGGTGACGCTCAAATCTGTTCAGAGACTACCATGGACGACGAAGGATCGTGTTATCGCAGAAATGGTTATCCGTAACAAAGAATCGGTATTTGTTCCACTACCGGATTTGACTGGGCAATTTGTAATTGATGAGAACATTAAGCTTGAATCCAAAATAGTTGCAGGCACAGAGGTTATTGGGTTAGCACCTGGCGGTTCGGCGACAGTTCATTTTATTGGAGAAATTCCTTTCTCATATTCTTGGAAGAAATTCAGTCTTCAATTAAGCGAGAAGACAGGCGAACAAACAACTTTGCTTGCTGATCTTACAAAATCTTCGATTGCAGCTGTTCCAATCGTAAAAGCAGGTTCTGTATATACTCAATCCGTTGTAGGATCGCAGCTTACTGCTCAAGTAACCGATGTAAGAACCTACAAAGGCGAAGATAGTGATATATATACCGTCTACGTCGATGTGACGAATAAACAAAATCGAAGCAATTTACTTCCGGCATGGGCTGGCTATTTTAAAACAGCAGACGGTAATTATTATGAAGTTAAGATGGTTAAGGCTAACAATGTGATCAAGCCTTCCAATAAAGAGCAAATCATTTTGTATGCAGATTTACCGGTTAATGCGAATAAAGAAGGCATACAGCTTCTGATTGGTGAGGCTTACGATGATAGTGGCGTGATTATGGGAACTGGCGCAGCTAAAGGATATATTCGTCCTATTCAGCTGGAGCTACCTGCTGAGAAAACAGATATTTCAAGCTTTAAACAAATGAAGGTAGGACCATATACAGTAGATATGACATATTTCAATGCATTTATGGATGGTTACTTGCTCGATATTGATATGGGTGCAACCGTGGTGAAAGACCGTATGTATGATGGCTTTACTCAAAACAAGTTGACAATGGTGCTGGAAAAAGAACGCACAAATGAAGTCATTTTAACACATACCATAGATTTGGAAGGTAATGCGGAAGGAGGAACGACCTGGAAGGTTGGTGAAAACTTCTCCGAATTGAAGAAAGATATGACAACAACGCCGGTATGGGATGACTATACTCTTAATATTTATGAAACGTTCGAAGGGCATAAGAAAAAGCTAGCCTCGGTAGATATCAGCTGGTCCGCCTATATCAACTGGCTCGACGGAACGCACTAAATTATAAAGAAAAAACTGGTTTCTCCTACTCAAATCTAGTATCTTTATAGGAGATGCTAGAGTTGAAGGGAGAGTACCAAGTGAAGAAATATGCAATTCGCGGTATTGTTTCCGCTTTTTTGATCGGAGTAGGAGTGTGGGTCGGCGTAAACTTTGCTTCACCTCTTGAAGCAGAAACAAATGCGCTGACTCCGGGCTCTGTTGATGACCCAGTGGTCACAAAAAGTTATGTCGATGAGCAGCTGGCTAAACTTGGCGGCGGCACAGGCGGTGATACTGGCGCTGGCACTGATACTTCTTTAGAAGTTGTAACGGTACCGGCAGGCAAGACGCTTATGGCTGGCCAAGGCACTGAGGTTATTGTGCGCGTTGGCAAAGCGATTGCGTACAGCTCAGATGCGAGCGGTATTGCCGATCTTACGGGCGGTACGGATTTGACGAAGGGCAAGGCTGTGCCTACGAATCATCTGCTGCTGTTTCCACGTGAAGGCCGCGGTATTTTACCCGATCCGAACCAGAAGAATGGGCTGACTGTATTGGTGAAAGGCAGCTACACTTTGCAATAATATGGGTTAATGCTCTACATTTTACCCGAACTGACAATAGGTTATACGCTTCAAATACGATGGTGTGATGCACAATATAATTGTGTTCCCACATACTTTGGAGGTGTCATTTTATGAGTCGTTCGAATAAAGTGGTAGTACCAACATGTAAAGCAGCATTAAACCAATTGAAGTATGAAATTGCGGCAGAATTCGGGTTAACGTCAGGAGCCTACGCGGGCGCGGGCGCAGATACGGAATTTGCTGGAGAGCTAGGGGCGTCATCCGGAGCCGGAAACGGACACAGCGTACAGTGGTCGGCAATATCTACACGTCAAGCTGGTTCAGTAGGCGGAGAGATCACCAGAAGGCTGATCGCTCAGGCACAATCAGTGCTGGGCAGTTATCAATAATTTCTATACAAACCGGCATCCATTGACACAATGCGACATTTTCGGTATCATACTGTGATAGAAGAGTTGTCCAACAACCTTTTCCTCCGGGGAAAGGTTCGTTTTTTATGTAGATAGTTTGCACTTATTTCATAATTAAGGTTTTAGGAGGTTGATACGGATGTCGGTTAAAGGACGCCACTTGTTCACATCGGAATCTGTTACAGAAGGCCATCCGGATAAGATTTGTGATCAAATATCCGATGCTGTCTTGGATGCATTTCTGGAAGCAGATCCAAACGCTCGTGTTGCATGTGAGGTTTCTGTTGCAACAGGTCTTGTATTAGTAATTGGTGAAATTAGCAGCCGTGCGGATTATATTGATATTTCATCAATCGCACGCCGCACAATTAAGGAAATTGGCTACACACGTGCCAAATACGGCTTTGACTCCAGCACATGTGCAGTATTGACATCGCTTAATGAGCAGTCGGCTGATATTGCGCAGGGCGTTAACGCTGCGCTTGAGACTCGTGATGGCAAAGACATGAAGCAAGAGAATGAAGATATCGGCGCAGGCGACCAAGGACTTATGTTTGGTTTTGCAACTAACGAAACTCCTGAGCTTATGCCGCTTCCAATCGCTTTGTCGCACCGCATCGCTCGCCGCTTGTCTGAAGTTCGGAAGAACGAGACGCTTGCTTACCTTCGTCCAGATGGTAAAACACAAGTTACCATTGAATACGTGGACGGCAAACCGAAACGTGTCGACACAATTGTCGTTTCCACGCAGCATGCTGAAGAAATCACACTTGAGCAAATCCAACAGGATATTCTTGAGCATGTAATTAAGCCGGTCGTTCCAGTGGAATGGCTGGATGCGGACACTAAATACTTCATTAACCCTACAGGCCGTTTCGTTATCGGCGGACCTCAAGGTGATGCAGGCTTGACTGGCCGTAAAATTATCGTTGATACGTATGGCGGCTATGCTCGTCATGGCGGCGGCGCATTCTCCGGTAAGGATCCTACAAAAGTTGACCGTTCGGCAGCTTATGCTGCTCGTTATGTAGCGAAGAACATCGTTGCTGCAGGACTTGCAGACAAATGCGAAATCCAATTGGCTTACGCAATCGGCGTTGCCCAACCGGTATCGATCAATGTAGACACTTACGGTACAGGCAAAATTGGCGAAGATAAGCTCGTTGAGCTGATCACAAGCAACTTTGACCTTCGTCCGGCAGGCATTATTAAAATGCTTGACCTACGTCGTCCAATATACAAACAAACGGCTGCATACGGTCACTTCGGCCGTACGGATGTCGATCTTCCTTGGGAACGCGTCGACAAAGCCGAGAAGCTTAAAACAGACGCTGGCGTTCAAAGCGGAGTATAAGCTCGTTTCATTCAATAAGATGCCTTTAAAGGCTGGAAAAGCTGTTTACAAAGTAGTTTAACTACTTCGTAGACAGCTTTTTTATTTGCGATTCGGCACAAAAAAGCGGAATAACCTAAATTTTTCATGTCAACTAACCGACAAATAAGGTACGAGTGTAATTTTTTGAGGAGTGAATTGAAATGAACCGTACCAGCAAGCTGTCTTTGTTTATCGCCATTATGCTGCTGCTGCAACTAAGCTTGACAGGCTGGTCGTCGGATCCGCAGCCTGCGGCAGCCGCATCGGCAGGCCCGGTCGTATTAGGCTTCAGTCCAGCTGACGATCTTAATAATGTATCGATATCGGCTGATTTGAAAATGACTTTTGATGAAAATGTAAGTAAAGGTTCTGCTTCAACGTCTATTTCCATTTATGATTATGCAACGAGCAATTTGGTGGAAAGCATTAACTTATCATCAAATCGCATAACCATCGATTCCACGCAGCGTATTGTGACCATAGATCCAATGAATAATTTTGCACCGAATACGAATTATTACATATTGGTTGATGCCGGAGCATTTGTTAACACTTCGAATGGTGTCGGTTATGCCGGAATCAACAGCGCAAGCAGCTGGAATTTCCGGACTGTGGCAGAGATAGACGTGACAAGGCCGACTCCTACCGGGTTTGTACCTGCTGTTTCGCCTGTTTTGGTGACAACTCCGATTATCATTACATTTGACGAGCCGGTATATGCCGCAAGCGGAAACATTCAGATGAATTCCACCGAGGATAACAGAACGATTGCTGTTACATCCAATGCTGTTAGAGGCAGCGGGACGAACCAAATCGTAATTCAGCCTCCGGCAGCCCTGCAGCCAAACACAACGTATTTAGTGACGATTCCGGGTACAGCCTTCCAGGATGCGTCAGGGAATTTTTATTATGGTACGACATGGAGCTTTACAACCGCAGCCGCGCCAGTGAACGTAGCGGCTCCTTTCATACCGGCAGACAATGCGACTTCCGTTCCGGTCAGTTCAGCACTTGTGATCGAATTTGATAAAAGCGTTCAAGCGCGTGCAGGTAAATATATCGAGATACGTAGAATTAGCAACAATACAACCTTCGAGCGATTTAATGCGAATTCATCAAAGGTTGTCGTGAGCAATAATAAGGTACAGATTACGCCGAGCTCGAATCTGGAA
The DNA here is from genome assembly GCF_056269405.1 of Paenibacillus sp. J2L1-98. NCBI lineage: Bacteria > Bacillati > Bacillota > Bacilli > Caryophanales > Paenibacillaceae > Paenibacillus > Paenibacillus sp. J2L1-98. Next base: position 31,625 of record NZ_JBWDNW010000024.1, read on the forward strand.
GCGAATACGGCTTATTATGTTTTAATTGATGCGGGCGCTTTTACCCAGCCTGATCCAAACGGGGATCAATGGTATCACGGGATCGCAGGCGCATCGGTATGGAATTTTAGTACAGATCCAGGCAATGAAACGACACCGCCTGCTGCAGCAGCCTTAACCCCTGCTGCGAGCGGAACGATTAACAGCTTGAGCTCACTATTGCAAATCACCTTTAATGAACCTGTCTTCCCGAGCAGCGGAGCGATTGAAATTAGAGAGTCGGCAACAGGGGCATTATTCCGGACGATTCCAATTACTTCAGAGCGAGTGACGGGCGGCGGTACTTATCAAATTACGATAGATCCGAATAAAGCGGTTAATAACGAGGCGGTGAAAGCTTTCGTTAATAATACCAAATATTATGTGACAATCGGCAATCATGCCATTCGCGATGCGGCAGGCAATTATTATGCCGGAATTTCATCTCAGGCATCTTGGTCCTTCACAGTCGCACAGGATACAGTAAGACCAACGCTTTCCTTATTGAATCCGCTTGATAACGCAAATTCGGTAGGGCTAAGCCAAGCCTTTTCCGCAACATTCAGCGAAGCGGTCAAGAAAGGCGAAACCGGTTCGATAACTTTCAATCCTGCCGGTAATAACGCGCTTCAGCCCATTCCGGCTAATTTTAATGTAGACGGAAACAATAATAATGTATTGGTTATTACGCCAACACAAGCACTGAGTGCCAACACCGCTTATTATGTGACGATTGATGCCAGCGCGGTAACCGATCTGGCCGGAAACAATTTTGCCGGGATACTGAATGAATACCAATGGACTTTCCGTACGTTTGGTTCTGATATAACGGCACCTGTCGTAAGCAAGCTGGAGTGGAGCGCCTCAACGATTACGCTGTTTTACAATGAAGAGTTAAACGTAAATACAGTACCGTCTATTGGCAGCTTTTACGTGACGGTTAACGGGGCGCCGCGTTCGGTGACGGGCGTACAAATTAGAGGAGAATCGGTCATTCTCACTCTATCAAGCCCAATCGTTGCGGGTCAGCAGGTGAAGCTGTCATATTCGAAGGCGGCAGTTGGGCTTATTCAAGATGCTGCAGGCAATGAAGCAGTGAGTATTGCCAAACAGGATGTATCAGGCGCAAAGGATGTAACGCCACCGTCAATAGTGGGCGGCAACGCTTCAGGCAGCGCGATTACCTTGGCTTTCAACAAGGATTTAATGACAGTAAGCAACTATGCCTATTTACAATTTTCGGTTAAGGCTGGCGGAGTCACTTACAGCGCCACCTCGATTTCAAGCGCTGGCGGCAACATTTTGCTGACGATCAATGGCCAAATTCAAAATTACCAGAAGGTCTATGTGACTTATTCACCCGGTACGTATCCCGTCCGGGATACGGCAGGCAATTACTTGAATGCATTCAGCAGCTACAGCCTGAGCAGCGCGCCTGATACAGGTACGCCAACTCTTCAGTCCGCAAGCGTCAATAGTTCAACCGTTACGTTGAAATATAACAAAAGCTTAAATTCCCAAAGTGTGCCGTCCGTTGGGCAATTCAGCGTGATGGTAGATAACATCGCCTGTTCCGTTCTTCAAGCCCGCATATCTGGTGATTCGGTCTTATTGACGCTGTCATCAGCCGTAACAACCGGACAAGTCGTATCCGTGTCCTATTTGGCTTCCGTGTCTTTAATAACGGATCTTGCAGGGAATGCTGCGCCGTCTTTTAATAATGCATTGTCAGGCTTGGGAAGCAGCGCAGCGCAAAACGGCTCCATCTACGGGGTTATTGCGAAGGGCTCTACGTTAACACTGACTTTCGCTGAGACGCTAAATAGCGGCTATATACCTTCTTCCGTTCAGTTCCTTGTTAATGCGAACAATTCTGTAAAATCGGTATCAAAGGTAGAAATAAGCGGTTCATCCGTTATTTTAACGTTGTCCTCTCCCTTTTCGGTAGGGGAGGCAGTTACAGTAACGTATTATTCAACTTCGACGGGTCTTCGTACAAACGGCGGATTAACGATAAACAGCTTTACGAATATAAGCGCAGCAAATCAATGATACTTGATGGGTTATCCGGCGATTATGAAGCAGCAGGTGGCGGCGGTATTGGCCTGAAAACGACGGCAGCGACCGCCGCGATTGACATATCGCCTGCCGGCATTCAAGCTAACCGGTATACGGTATCAAGTGAGAAGGTACTGACGGCATACCAAACTGCTCGTGCTGCCGGCTTAGCTATTCCGCGCGTTGCATTTAAGGTGCCGGCAGCCGAGCGTGCTGCTATTGTAGCCATTCCAATAAGCGCGTTGGATGCAGCGTATCGCTTAAATACAAATTCGGTGTTTGCTGTGCAATTTGGCGAAGCAACCTACGAGCTTCAGTTAAATTCGGCAGATTATGCGAAAATAAATATGCTGCTGGGCGGCAATAGCGCAGCGGGCCAGCTGCTCATTCGAATTGACCAAGGTTTATCAAATTTAACCGGAAATATCAATACGATAATAAACAGCGCCAATATCCAGCAGCTTGCAGGTCCTTATCATTTCGACGTTACCGCAGTGAGCGGGAATTTGCAGCAGTCTTTAAATGAATTTAATGGTTATGTGACGCGTACCATCCAAACCAATCAGATTGTGGACACTGGCAAAACAGCAGTCGTATGGTTTGATCCCGCAACAGGCGGCCTTTCCTATGTTCCAACAGAGCTGTCGGTAAGCGGCGGAAAGACGACGGCCGCGTTCAAAAGGAAAGGCAACAGTTCCTACGCGCTTGTATCCAATTCGTTTAGCTTCTCGGACCTATCTAAGCACTGGGCAGCCACCTCTATCCATACGATGTCGCGGAAATTCATCGTAGAAGGAAGGACGGCAACGAAATTTGAACCGGATATGTCCATTACGCGCGGTGAATTTGCGACCTATATCGCGAAGGGGCTTGGCTTAAGCGGGGACAAGGCGGCAGCTGCTAAGTTTAAGGATGTAAATACGAATACGGCAATGGGTGCATATATTGGAGCCGCATCGAAAGCAGGAATCGCAGCAGGCAATTCCGATGGAAACTTTAAGCCTAACAGCCCGATTACGCGACAGGAAATGGCTGTAATGATGATGAGAGCCGCTGGCGTGGCTGGCCTAACCGTTCAGCTTCCTCAATCGGCTGCAGCTTATCTTCAGAAGTATAAGGATCGCGGGAAAATTGGCACATGGGCGCAGGCAGATGTAGCGAAATCGGTATACATTGGCGTCATTAGCGGCAAAACCGCGACGACATTGAGTCCGCAAACGAATGCAACTCGCGCGGAAGGAACGGTCATGCTTATGCGGTTGCTGCAAAAGGTGAAGTTTTTGACCTCATAATAAGTGAAGAAAGGCTTAACCCGCCTAAAAGATCGTGCGGGTTAAGCCTTTTCACTTATATAGACGATATCTATCGACTATAAGAGAACGATAGTATTCATCTATCAGACGGAACTTTTTTACTACTCCCGTAGTCTATAACTATTAGATAAAATGATGGGAGAGTTGTTAATCTAATGGGTAAGGTTCAAAATATTATCGAACGGCAGACAGAAAGCTTGGGGAAGCGGGTCATTATCGTTGCGTTAGGCGGAGCATTGCTCGTGCAGCCGCTGGCATTGATTCTGCCTGGAAGCTGGCTGAAGGCAGTCACAGAGTCAACAGAGGCAGCTGCCAGCGATTCTGTATTAAAGCTGTCGCAGCAATCGTTCATTACAGCAGGGGCTAAACGGCTGGACTATGTCTTTCATACGACGCGCGGCAGCTCGAAGGCTCAAACCGCTGTCCATGTTATTGAAGTCGATCTAACGAATCCCTATGTATCCTTAAATGCGATGAGCGGGAAGAATAATAGCATTGGTCAAGTAAACACCATTCTTAATATGTCAAAAGAAAACGGGGCAGTAGCCGCCATTAATGCGGACGTATTCGTAATGGGCAATGAAGGTGCGCCCCTTGGCGGGCAGGTTACAAGCGGCATGTTCATGTCAAGCCCTGCCAAGCTAAAGGGAATGTATGCTTTCTCGGTTTCGAAGGATCGCAAGCCAATGATCGATAACTACTCTTTTGAAGGCTTGGTGACGGCGGCAGATGGTTCGACCTTCCCGCTTGAGGGCCTCAATCAATCGGCCTATAGTCCGGAAACAACAGGCTCTACCTATAGTCATGTGAATATGATGTATATCTATACTAGTGCCTGGGGCGGGGCAGAGCGCCCGAAAAATTCCGGTACCACGCCTACGGAAGTGTTGGTTCGGGATGGGGTTATCGAAGAGATTTCGATCGACAAGGCGATCGCGGGACAGGCGCCAGAGGGTGGTTACATTCTCCGTACGCATGGCCTTGCGGCTAATTATGTGAAGGAGCATCTGCGGATTGGAGAGCCTATCACTGCGGACTACTCGCTAGTGTCTCAAACGACAGGGGCAAAGGTAGATCCTGCATCCTTCGAAATGATGGCCGGCGGACATACACTGCTGGTCAATGCCGGAGCAGCTGCGTCCTTTTCCCGTGATATTACGGGAGTCAGCGGTTCCTCTTATACTTCTCGTTCCTCAGTCGGTTACTCAAAGGACGGAACGAAAATCTATCTCGTTACGAGTGAGCGTAACGGAAGCAATACGGGTGTCAGCTTGAAGGAGCTTCAGCAGATTATGCTGCAGCTGGGCGTATATAAAGGCGTCAACCTTGATGGCGGCGGATCGACGACGATGATCGAGCGTCCGCTGGGGAGCAGTGCTTTGCAGCTTGCCCATGCGACGCAATATGGCTCCACGCAGCGGAGCGTTGCAAACGGAATAGGCCTATTCACAACGGCTCCAAAAGGAGCGCTTAAAGGCATTGTCGTGAGCGGTGCCAAGGTCATGTTTATAGGACAGAAGTCTTCCTATTCGATAAAGGGTTATGATACATACTACAATCCGTTTGAAGTGGACAATGCATCGGCAGTATGGAGCACGGAGAAGGCGATTGGAAACTTCAATGGCAGCGAGTTTACGGCGGCTAAGGCTGGAAAAACGGCGCTCAGCGTTAAGTCAGGCGCAATATCGACCAAACATGAGGTCGAGGTTATCGGACAGGATCAGATTGCTTCGCTCTCCATAGATACGGCAGCCGGCGTATTAGCAAAGGGAGCCGTCATTTCCGTTCCGCTTACCGTGAAGCTGAAGAACGGCAATACCTATAAACTTAGCGGCGATTCCGTAAAATGGGAGTTTATCGGGTTCACCGCAGTACAGCAGGGCGATAGCTTAACCGTTCAATCGGTTAATGCGGGAACAAGCACCGGCTACGCGATTGCCCGCTATGACGGTTATCCGGCCATGATTCCATTCACGCAAGGGGAAGCGGTCAGCACCTTCGAAGATTTCGAGAAATCGACTTATCCGATTACTTCCCAGGTTACACCTGCCGATACGACTACAGGCAGTGTGAAGTTGGTATCCGATTTTCCAGGCCAAACCTCAGCGAAGGCTTTGAAACTGGATTATGATTTCACGAATGGCACCGGGACGAAAGCATCGTATGCAGTGTTTAATTCAACCGGACGCGCGATAGCAGGCTCGCCTACCTCGATGACGGTAGACCTATACGGAGATAACAGCCTGAATTGGGTGCGCGCAGAGTTTATTGATGCAGACGGAAAGTCGCATTATCTAGATTTAGCGAAGCAGCTTGATTTTACCGGCTGGAAAAATGTGAAAGTAAATCTATCGTCCGAAGGAATGAAATTCCCGGTTAAGCTGAAGCGGATTTACGTTGTGACGCTTGCCGAGGGACAGGATGAGCGCTCGGCATCTGGTTCGATTGGACTGGATAATATGAAGCTGCAATATCCGCCTTACGTAGGGGCAGATTCGAAGACAAAGGTTGAAATGATTGTAGGCAAGACAGCCGCTACCGTGAACGGAAAAGCAATTACGCTGGATTCGGCGCCAATTGTGTTGAATGGAACGACGTATGTGCCGGTTCGGTTCGTGTCGGATGCAATGGGAGACAAGCTGTTATTTAACGGCAATACGGGGCAGGTTACGGTGCTGCGAGGCAATAAGCTGATGGAAATGACGCTTGGCCAAAAGGATCTTATTTTAAACGGCGTGCTTCAATCCTCAGAGGTGGCTCCGATCATTCGAAACAACCGCACCTTAATTCCTGTACGCTTATTCTCGGAGAAGCTAGGATTAAAGGTTGGGTATGACAGTATAGTGAAAAAGATTACCATCGATTAACGATGGACGAAAGATGTCCAATCTGTGGTATGATAGAATAGATTAACCTTTAAGAGAGAAAGGTTGCCGATCTGTCGTGGACCACCTAACAGGTGATTTAAATCGAGTTATTAAAAATACAATTACAGTGATGGAAGACAGCAAATACCAGATTTATGAAATATGTGAGTCGGCGCGTACGGAGCTGGAGTCGCTCGAGCAGGAGCTTGAGATCGTGCTTCAGGAAACGGTAAAGACGATCGATAAGGTCGACCAGCTTGAGCAGGACTACCGCCGTGCGCGTATTCGGCTCACGGAAGTAAGCCGGGATTTCGTGCGCTACAAGGAAGAGGATATTAAATCAGCTTATGAGAAAGCGACGCAAATCCAGCTGGATTTAATGGTTTACCGCGAGAAGGAGTCTTACTTAAAGGCGCGTCGTGATGATTTGCAAAAACGTGTCCGTAATGTGGAAAACTCGATCGAGCGGGCTGAAACGATTGCATCGCAAATCAATGTCGTGCTGGAGTATTTAGCCGGGGACCTGAACCAGGTTACCCGGATCATCGAATCTGCCAAAACAAGGCAGATGCTGGGCTTGAAAATTATATTGGCGCAAGAGGAAGAACGGAAGCGGATCGCCAGAGAAATTCATGATGGCCCGGCTCAATCGCTCGCCAATATCGTCCTTCGAACAGAAATTGCAGAACGGATGCTTATCAAGCAGGAATTTGTAATGGTACAGGAAGAATTAGTAGATTTAAAAGGACAGGTCCGTTCCGGTCTGGAGGAGATACGCAAAATTATATTCAATTTGCGTCCGATGGCATTGGATGATTTGGGAATTGTGCCGACTCTTCGTAAATTCACGCAGGATTTTGAAGAGAAAACGAAAATAAATACCGTATTCGAGCTTAACGGTAAAGAGGCGCGAATGCCCTCTGCGATGGAAGCGGCTATTTTTCGCCTGGTTCAGGAAGCTTTTACCAATGCCTTGAAGCATGCGAGCGCTACTCATGTATTGCTCGAAATTAACTATCAGCCACAACATATTTCACTCATTATTCAGGACAATGGCGTTGGTTTTCAGAGCGAATTAATTGAGCAGGATGCCAGCCGAAACGCACACTTTGGATTGGTGGGGATGAGAGAGCGTGTTGAGCTGATTGAGGGAAGGATGGAAATAGACTCAATTCCCGGTAGAGGGACGAAAATTATGATAGATATACCTACAACTGCCGAATCTAGAAAGGAGTAAGATGATGATGATTCAGAAACCTGCAAATAGTGCAAATACAATCAAAATTTTACTTGCGGATGATCACCAGCTGTTTCGTGAAGGACTTAAGCGGATTCTGAATATGGAAGACGATCTTGAAGTCATCGGCGAGTGCGGAGACGGCATTCAAGTTATGGAATTTTGCAATCATACGATTCCTGAAATTGTTTTGATGGATATTAATATGCCGATCGAGAACGGTGTTGTCGCGACTGAGCGTTTGAAAAGCTTGTTTCCTGACGTGAAGGTTATCATTTTGTCAATCCATGACGATGAGAGCTATGTGTTTGAAACGCTTCGCAAAGGGGCTACCGGCTATCTATTGAAGGATATGGAGGCAGAATCGCTTATTAACGCTATTCGCTCTGTCGTTCAAGGTCATGCCTATATCCATCCAAAAGTAACGGGCAAGCTGATTAATCAGCTTCGCCGCATGACTTATTTGGACGAGATGGGGATCGTATCAGGAGCTGCTGCGGCGGCGGAGCCGGGCGTCAAGTTCATTGCGGGCGATGAAAGTCCGTTAACGCGGCGCGAAGCAGAAGTGCTAAGGCTTATGGCAGAAGGCAAGAGCAATAAGCTCATCGGGGAATTTTTATTTATAAGTGAAAAAACGGTTAAAAACCATGTGAGCAGCATTTTGCAGAAGATGGAAGTCGATGACCGTACGCAAGCTGTTATTCAATCGATCAAATACGGTTGGGTTACGCTGTAACTCATATATTACGCAAAAATCCCGTATCAGCTGATACGGGATTTTTGCGTGCGCGCTTGTTGGAGACAAAGTATGTGAATATGAGAAAGACAGTGATCAAGATATCGGCCTCATATCATCTTTTATCGTCTTTTCCTTTGCTTACGGAGCGAGAGGAACCCGGCCGTAAGGGTGAAGGCGCCAATGAGGTAGTAAGGAAGCGGGCTGGAATCGCCTGTTTTTGGCAGGGTATCTAGCGGAACTTGCTCCTCTGCCACATCGATTACGGTATCCTGGCCATCATCGATCCCGCCTACCGGCGGCTCATCATCATCAATCTCGACAATAGTTGTGGTTTCAGGTGTTGGCGTAGGTGTAGGTGTAGTCTCAGGTGTCGGGGTTACGGTCGGCGTAGGCGTAGGTGTAGTCTCAGGTGTCGGGGTTACGGTCGGCGTAGGCGTAGGTGTAGTCTCAGGTGTCGGGGTTACGGTCGGCGTGGGCGTAGGTGTAGTCTCAGGTGTCGGGGTTACGGTCGGCGTGGGCGTAGGTGTAGTCTCAGGCGTCGGGGTTACGGTCGGCGTGGGCGTAGGTGTAGTCTCAGGTGTTGGGGTTACGGTCGGCGTAGGCGTAGGTGTAGTCTCAGGTGTTGGGGTTACGGTCGGCGTAGGCGTAGGTGTTGTCGTAGGAGTAGGAGTAGGGCAATTGTTCTCTCTCATTAATTTCCAAGCTACAATCGTCGACCCGTGACCGCCGGAGCCTAGCTGAATTTGCTCAGGACCGCTGTATATATCCGCCTGATAAGGAGCGCAAGCCGGGATGTCAAGGGTGACTGAATAGGTGCCGGGCAACGGATAGATGTTGGTCTCGCCGTCATAATGGATCTGGTCCTGATAAGGAGTTCCGTTGCTGTTCGGTATAGTGCCGGGAGGGAAGATGTATGTAGAGACACTAACCTGCACACAATTCTCGGTCGTTCTGAAGGTTGCGGTAACGGTACTGTTTCCATTATCAACGATACTGTTCAAATTGTTCGCGACAATGTGTGCGCGGTCAGCAGAAATGGGCGTACAGCTATTAGCCGCCGGGGCGACTGATGGATTTGCAGCTGAATTGTTTTCGCCTTCCGCCATAACAAACGATCCCAGGGTTAACGAGAGAATTAACATTATGGCCATGCTGAAAGAAAACTGCTTTTTTAAGTATCTCATCGTTCACTCTCCTCTTAGATAGTTGGTCGTGTTCTAAGAGGGCCGGTTACACTACTAGCTCCGTATAATCCAAGTGTCCAGATGCAGATTATACTTCATCGCTTCCCCTAGTTATTATGAATGCGTGAAGTCACCTTCTCCCCATTCTCTATGCTTACATACGTTTATATGCATGGATACGTAGTAAAATGATAACATATACTGTAAATTGCTCAAGGGTGTTTCTTTGTCGCATTTTGACTGCTGTTTGTGGATGAGAAAGAGATGTTTTGTGGGAATGGCGCACATTTTGTCACCCTTGTCCCCTTATTGCGGAACCAGTGGGCGCTTCGTGGCATATAGTGTCACAAAGAGGAGGTGGCCGCCATGTTTGAACTTCTGCTTTTTGTTGTTGGCTGTTATGTTCTGGCTGCATTGTCGGTGCATCTGGCGTATCGAATTTGGCGCGGACGACAGCAATCGAGCAAGCATTACGTGCTCGTAGCGGACGTCCGGCAAAAAAATATGGAATGGTACGTGCGTTCGTTTTTTTCTTTTTCCCGGAGAATGGGCAAGGATGTTCGTCTTACGATTGTTAACCGTGGCGTGACGGATGAGACGCTCGCTATTGTTGAACGTTTGGCTAGAGGTGGCAAGGAGGTCAGTGTGCACCTGGCAGAAGATACTCCAACAACAGAAAATAAGGACAATAAGCATTCACAAATGACGGGTGTGGATGGTACCCAGCTGCTTTGGATGCTGCAGGCAGAAGGAATCGTATCGCATTCCGATCATGCGGTGCTGGTTGATTTGCAAAATCCGTCGGATTTGTCGAAAATGCCATTTTAGTATATACTTTGAAGAAGATCAATATTTGGAGTGAAGCACACTCAATGACGCAGACTGCGTTGTTGGGTGTGCTTTTTTTCGTTTGAAATATAAGTGGAAAAAGGCGAGGGGGAGCGATAGTCGATGAGGGCTCAGGTGTATGTTGTGGAAGTACGCGGGTGCTGGAAAGCCCGGGTAACGATTGACCCGGATATGGACAAGCATTTTTGGATGAATGGCGGGTTTGGCAAAGCAGGGAGCTTAAATGAGGCGATTGCCGATTCGGGCTGGCTATTAAAGGAGCCGCTGCCGCTTGGCGATGCTTGCCGTGCTGTGGAGCTGTGGGAAGCGGAGCTAATACGGAGAAGAGGAGAACAGACTGCTATAGATACGGGCCAGATCGATCAAGGAAGTATAGCTGACCGCTGTGAGGCGATAGAGCTTCTGCTCGCTTGTGCTGAGGAGGCAAAGGGCGAGGGGCGAAATGACGGGAAAGCTGCCGGCAGGAGATTGTGGTGGCGGCGGGGGAGTGGACGCCAGCGGCAGACTGCGATGGGGAGAGCCGGCTTGTCTGGTTTGGTGGAGCACTGGGTGCGAGGGGGAGCGGGCCGTGCGGGTGATGAGCGGGAGCGGGGCGGAGATAGGGGGCGAGCGGAAGAGACGCGGGAGCGAGGGGGAGCGGGCCGCGCGGGTGATGGGCGGGAGCGGGGCGGAGATAGGGGGCGAGCAATTAGCGATGCGGAGCTGGGAGAGATCGCGGCAGGGGCGAAGCTTGCCGCGGAGGTCATGCAGGGACGTGCGCTATTGCGCAGCGAAGCGCACGCCCTGTTAGTTGACGCGGGCGGGCCCGGCGCCGCAGCAAGGTGGAGCGGAGTGCTCCAGCTTGCCGCGCTGCTCGGGGCGGGTGCGCCTGAGCGGATCAATCGCAGCCGGAAATGGCGGGCGATTGGACGCTTTGGGGCGCCGCAGGCGCGAGCGCAGCTGTCTTCGCTGCGGGAGTGGCGAGGCGTATATGCACCGCACGGCATGTGCAGCGTGCGGGCGGTTGTGCGCCTATTGCTCGGCGTGCATTGGGATGGGGCGGAGCCGGGAATGCGAGCTGCTCGTCGTAGGGCAGCATGATGCGCAGTTTGGAGGGAGGACGGAGCCAAGCTGCCTTAAGCAGCAAGTTATGCAGCTTTCATTGGAGCAGCGGCTTAATAAATGGCGACTTAGCCCGGCACAGTCAGACGCAGCTGCGAAGGCGCTGCAGTTCGCGGAGGAGCAATCCGCTGAACCGGCTCTCTCTTCAACGGGAAAATCCGCCAAGGTAAGAGATTTTTTACTCTGGGCGGTTACGGGAGCGGGCAAGACGGAAATGATTTTTCCGCTCGTAGAATCAGTGCTGCTGCGGGGCGGCAAGGCGCTTATTGCAACGCCGCGCCGCGATGTCGTGATTGAGCTTGACCCGCGCATTCGACAAGCTTTTCCCGCGGCTTCCGTAGTGGCCTTATACGGGGGAAGCGCACAGCGATGGGAGAGCGGAGACATCACGCTTGCAACTACTCATCAGCTGCTGCGCTTCTATCAAGGCTTCGATCTGGTTGTGGTTGATGAGCTCGACGCCTTTCCATACCACGGCGACAAAATTCTCCATTATGCGGCGGATAAAAGCTGCGCGCCGGGTGCCGCCCGATTGCTGCTGTCTGCTACGCCGCCAAGCGAGCTGCAGCGGGCAGCGAAACGCGGCAAGCTTCCGCATGCCAGAGTGCCCGTACGTTATCATCGGCATCCGCTGCCTGTGCCGAAGCTTCTCCAAACTTCAGCTGTGAGACAAATGCTTCAGCAGCGCAGGCTGCCGCCAAAGCTGTTAGCTGCCATGCAAGCATCACTTCATCGCGAGGCGCAGCTGTTTGTGTTCGTGCAGCAAATTGCACAAACCGAACCGGTGGCTGCTTTGCTGCGAGCAGCGCTTCAGCATTCGGCTGTAGCGGCAACCTCCTCTCAGGATGGTGAGCGGGCGGATAAGGTGCAGCGTTTTCGCGCGAGGGAGATTCGGGTGCTGGTTACGACAACGATATTAGAGAGAGGAGTCACCATTCCGAAAAGTGACGTCTACATTCTGGATGCGGATGGACGGCTATTCGACGAGGCATCCTTGGTCCAAATGGCAGGAAGAGCCGGACGGTCCGCAGAGGATCCGTTCGGCCGCGTCTATTTTTGCAGCCGTGAGCGCAGCCGTTCACAGCTATCAGCCGTACACAAACGATGAATCGAATAGCCCGAAAGCAAGGCTATCTGCTTCCCGCCGGCAAAGGAGGCTCGCTAAAGTGAAGGTCTCGCCGCAAAACTGGTTACAGCGTATCCAATCCGCTTTCACCGCTTCAGCGCAGCTGCTAGCTCCCCGTTCGGCCGCATGTCTCCTATGCGGCAAACCGCAAAACGAGGCTCGCAGCGCGGCCAACTATAACCATGCGAAGCTGACCGCCCAGCTTCGACATTCCCTTTGCGGGGCATGTCTCTCCGCAATACCGTGGCTTACCCGCATTGCCTGTCTCAAATGCGGGCGCGGCATCCCATGCGAAGACTGCATACGCAGTCCGCATCGGTCATTCGTATACAACCGCAGCGCTGTTTACTATAACCAAGCGATGAGGGCGATGCTAGCCTTGTATAAATACCGGGGAAACGAGCAGCTAGCCCCGCTGCTTGGGGATATGCTGCTGCCAACGTTCGAGGCCATGACTGCTGAAATTTCCCGGCGGTTCAGCACGCAAAGCGGACACCAATCCAAAGCAAAATGGAGGAGCGCGGATTACTGGGACGCTGTCACTTATGTTCCCGTCAGCGAGGAGCGGGCGATCGACCGGGGCTTTAATCAGGCAGAGCAGCTTGCGGGCCATATTGCAAGGCGCTATCGCTTGCCGCTCATGCATCTGCTCATCCGTTCCCGACATTCGGAGAAGCAAAGCTTCAAGACGCGCTCGGAGAGAATGCGGGATACAAAATCTCTTTTTAGCGTAAATTCTGAAGCATTTCGCATGCTGCATACAAATGCGCTTAGCTCCTTCGGCACAGCCCAGCCAAGCCGTGAAGTCATTCGCATCCTTCTTATAGACGATATTTTTACGACAGGAAGCACGGCAAATGCCTGTTCCGGGCAATTGAACCGACATGTGGAGCTTCCGCTGGAAATATATATTTTGACCTGGGCTCGTTCCTGATTAATCAACGAACCGTCCAGCTGCGTAATAGATTCATAGTGAAAAAGTTAGCGCTTTCGATTAAAATGGAAATAAAAGTTGACTAGATTCGACGAAAAAGGGGGCACAGAGCGATGAATTTAGATAATTGTCCACGCTGCGGTAAGCTTTTTGCCAAAAACTTTAGAGACGTATGTCCGGTTTGCATTCGTGAAATCGATAAAGAGTACGAGCTTTGTGCAAACTATTTGCGTGAGTTCAAAAATTCGATTATTACCGAGGTATCAGAAGCTACCGGAGTTACGATCAAGCAAATTACGAAGTTCATCCGCGAGGGCCGTATTTCTATCGTTAATGCGCCGAATATGGGGTACCCTTGTGAATCCTGCGGAACGATTATCCGCGAAAATCATATTTGTGACATCTGCCGAGAACGCCTTGAGAAGGACAAGAAGCAAATGCTTCAAGACATAGCGAGAAATGAAGAATTAAGAGGCTTCAAACAAGCGCTTGGAGCATACAAAGGTCTTGACAGATACAAAGATAAATAAGCGAATTCATGCTAATATGAACATGACTATAAAATTTCACTTGACTGAAGCCGATAATACTTGTAAAGGTAGTCGGCTTTTTTAGTTTTTTGTAAATAATGAGGTGGAAAAAATGAAAATAAACAAGACGAATCGTATAGGCGCGCTTAATCCGTACCAGAAGCAGGTGGAATCCAGAGCAGGCGGAACAGGAAAAGCAAAGCAGAAGGACGAGGTTCAAATTTCTGCTGCTGCCAAGGAGATGCTGAACACGAGTAAAGCAAGCGGAGCGGACAGAATAGAGCATATTGAGAAGCTGAAAAAATCGGTAGCATCGGGCACCTATCATGTGGAAGCCGGCAAGATCGCCGAGAAGCTGCTTCCCTATCTGAAGGAGTAGTCATCTAAATGAATGAAAACATCCGGCAAATTCTAATGATTTTGCAAGAGCTATTAGACGAGCACCGGCAGCTAATTGAATACGGCAATGCGAAGACAACGGCCATTACCGCAAACAATGTGGAGACTCTTTCGTATATATCGGGCAAAGAGAAGAAGAGTCTTCAGCGTATACTGGAGCTTGAGCAACGGCGAATCTTTCTGATCGGAAAATATATGCTGGATCAAAAGCTGACTAGTCACCGTTCCTTCAAAATGGAGAAACTCATACAGGTTGTTTACCATGCCAATGAGAAGCAGCAGCTTCAGGTTGTATGGCATGAGTTATCGGCTGCTCTTAAGAAGCTTCAAGATATTAATGAATTCAATCAGCAGCTCGTTAGGATGACTTTGGAGCATTTGCATTTCACGCAGGATTTGCTGCTCGGCGAGGCTGAGGAAGAGGCGACTTATCATCGGGCTGTGCAGGGTTTGGCCTATAATCGCAACAGTCGGTTTAATACGAGAACTTAAGAAGAGAGGTCAACTGCTATGGCATCAACATTTCATGGGTTGGAAACGGCGCGGCGCGGTTTATTTACGACGCAATCGGCTCTGAATACAACCGGACATAATATCGCGAATGCTAACACAGCCGGTTATTCGCGCCAAGTTGTAAATATGACTGCTTCAAGGCCGATAGATGCCGTTGGATTCACGAAATCGGCCGCGGCTGGTCAACTTGGTACGGGTGTCGAGGCTAGCGCTATTACGCGTATCAGAGAGAAATTTCTCGATAATCAATACCGCAATGAATATAAATCGCATGGAAATTTTACTGTACAGCTGGATACGTTGGAGAAGCTGGAAGGCATCGTAAATGAGCCAAGCGATACGGGCTTAAGAACAGTGATCTCGAATTTCTGGAATTCATGGTCCGATTTGAGCAAAAACCCGGAAAATGCCGACGGCCGGAAAGTTGTTATGGAGCAGACGATGGCTATGGTGGATGCTTTTAATTATGCTTCCAAGCAGCTTACCGATTTGAAGGATGACTTGACGGAAAATGTTGAGATCAATCTGAGCACCGTCAATTCGCTTACTTCAAGCATCGCTCAGCTAAATAGCGAGATTCGCAGGATTGAAGGTTTAGGCGACAGTGCCAACGATATGAAGGATCAGCGGGATTTGCTTACCGATCAGCTCTCAGGGCTAGTTAACATCCGGGTAGTAGATCAGGCAGACGGTTATAGAATTACGATGGGCGGTACGGAGCTTGTTCAAGGAACGACTTCGAGTACGCTGGATATGGGAGCTATAACGACTGCATTTGATTCGGGCGACCTGAATAGCGGAACGATTTACGGTACTATTCTTTCGAGAGATCATTTCGTTGATGGCTACATAAGCGAACTAAATAAAATGGTTCAAACGATGGCGAGTGGTGAATTTGAAGTCACGCTGCCCAAAGGATCGGTTTTGCCTGACGGCACTATTATCAATGGGGTGACATACACAGGGGCGGACCGTACGCTGACCGATGATTTGACCGTTAAGGTCAATGGCTTGAACGGCTTGCATCAGCTGGGATATTCATTAGCCGGACAGGAGCCGGGCTTGCCTTTTTTTACAGACAGCACAGGTGATACAAGCGGTTTAACCGCGGGCAATATCACTCTAAATCCGGCGATTGCAGCTAATTCAAATTTAATTGCATCTTCGATGCGCGTTACTATAAATGCAGACGGCTCAGAAACGGTAATAAGCGGTAACAATTCGTTAGCTGTCTTGTTCTCGCAAATGAGAGACACCCGTTTAGACTTTGATTCAGGTGCAGGCGAGGATATGAACACAATTGACGCGTATTTCCGTTCCGTCGTCGGTCAGCTTGGCGTACAAGCGGCAGAAGCGACACGCATGCAAGCAAATCAACAAATCATAGTTGAGCAAGTGGAATCCCGTAGGCAATCGGTCAGCGGCGTATCGCTCGATGAAGAGATGTCCAATATGATTAAGTACCAGCATGCATACAATGCGGCCGCAAGAAATATGACAATGATTGATGAAATGCTGGATAAAGTAATAAACGGAATGGGTCGGGTAGGTCTATAAACTTTAAGAAAATGGAGGTGACAGGTTATGTCATTTCGCGTTACACAATCGATGATGAATACGCAGATGCTGCGTAACATAACGAACAACCTGGGGCGCATGAACAATATGCAAAACCAGCTCTCGACGGGCATGAGGATTAATAAACCCTCAGATGATCCAGTCGGAATTACATTCGCACTTCGTTATCGCAGTGAGCTTGATTCGAATGATCAGTATTCAGACAACGTAAGTTCGGCAATATCGATGCTGGAGTATACGGATACGATAATCGGTCAATCTGGTGATGTTATGCAGCGTTTCAAAGAGTTGTTGGTGCAGGGTTCTAATGGAACCTTGGAGCAAACGAACTTGGATGCCATTAAAACTGAAATTTCACAGCTGTACAATCAAATGGTCGGAATTGGGAATAGTCAATTTAGCGGCAAATATATATTCAATGGTGAAAATACGGTTGAGCAGCCTTATCCTACGATGACCCTTGAAGAAATGGCTGATCCTCTGGCTACTCCACCGGTGCTTAAGGCATATCATGTAGCTTCGGATACCGGTTCAGTTAAGTATGAATTGTCTTCCGGGATGAGCATGGCGATAAACATTACGGGGAACGAAGTGTTCGGTGATCCTATAAGCAATGAAGGTGATACAGGAAGCGACAACATATTTCAGCTTTTGCGCCGTGCTTACGATACGTTATCGACAGGCGATAAGGAAGGGGTATCTGATTTAATAGGGCAAGTGGATACCCGCATGAACACGATGTTAACGAAGCGCGCGGAAGTTGGTGCGAAGATGAATCGAGTTGAACTCATTCAAAATCGATTAAACGATATCAATATTAATCTCCAAACCGTTAAATCGAAGACGGAAGATGCAGATATGGCACAGGTCATTACGAACATGAAGACGGAAGAGAATGTTTATCAAGCATCCTTGTCAGTAGGGTCACAGATTATTCGTCCGAGTCTGGTTGACTTCTTAAGATAGGAGCGGACATTATGCAAATTCCCCAAATTCAAATTCGACAGCAGTACGCAAAAATTCAAATAGACGCAGATATCGGGAAACAAGAGCAGCAGCAGCCCCAAGCCACAGTTGAGATGGAACAGATTAAGCCAGAGCAGCATTTTTCCACCTCGAAAGGACAGCTTGATATTAATCAGGATCTCGCATGGGATGCGCTAGGGATAGGCGATAATTTGAAGACGATGAGTAAAATTTATTCTATGTCTTCTGAAATGGCGCTGCGCGGACTCGCCCGAATCGTCGATAATGGCAATCGAATGGCGGATATTCATTTGGGAGGCAATCCGATTGCAGATATGGCCGGTGATTGGCAGCGTACTTACCCTGAATTTGATTTCAGGGGGGAAGCTTCTTACGATAACGTCGATATAACCTATACCCCGGGTGAATTGTCCATTGATACAACACCGGGTCATATCAATCTGAATGTGGAAGTCAATCGGCCTACCCATCATTATGAACGCGGAAAGCTTGATATCTATATGAGCCAATACCCAAAGGTGGAAATCATACCACCGCAGATTAATGAGCTTATGTAATAGAGGAATTCCGGTGAAATCAAACTATAGACCATCTGTGTAACCTATCCGTTATACGTGGTCTATAGTTTTATTTGTAAGAACGGGGTTATATTATGAGGAGGTTTTATTTTGAGCATCGAATCTATTGTGTATCATTTCGAATATGGCATTCCTGGCTTCGAGCATTTGCACCAGTTTACGTTCTCTGAGGTCGATGGTGAACTGCCGATGAAGTTTATGAAATCCATTGAGGATGAAGAGATCTCTCTTCTAATCGTTAGTCCCTTTTTCATATATCCGGAATATGAGTGGGAATTATCGGAATCTTCAAAGCAAGAACTATTCATTCATACTGAAGCGGATATAGAGATATGGTCAATTATTACGATTCCTTCAGAACCTATGCAAGCAACAATCAATTTGATGGCTCCGCTTATTCTCAATAAAAATAAAAAAATAGGGAAGCAGCTGATCCTTCACGAGAACCATTTTAGCTCGCGCGCCCCGCTCATTAGAGCTTAAGGAGGCAATCCAATGTTAGTTCTATCCCGAAAAAGTAATGAATCCATCATGATCGGCAGCAATATTGAGATTGTCGTGCTTGGAGTTGAAGGCGATACGGTCAAAATAGGCATTAGGGCGCCAAGGGAAGTGGATATTTACCGGAAAGAAATTTACATGGCGATTCAAGAGGAAAACCGTGCAGCAGCAACTAATCCAATCGCAATTGATGAAGTATCAAAATTATTTAAAAAATAACCATTTTTTTAAAAAGAACTATAAACAAATGGAATGAATTGCCGATATAAATAGTAGCACGGAGGGTAGGGCGGCCGACCTACATCCGTAAGCTTCCGCAAGGATGCGGAAATTCGAAAATTCAGGGAGGAAATATCCATGCGTATTAATCATAACATTGCAGCACTTAACACTCACCGTCAGTTGTCTACTAACACAGCTAACCAAAGCAAGTCTATCGAGAAGCTTTCTTCGGGTCTTCGTATTAACCGTGCTGGTGATGACGCTGCTGGTCTTGCGATCTCCGAAAAAATGCGTGGACAAATTCGTGGTTTGGAGCAAGCGACTCGTAACGCTCAAGATGGCATCTCGTTGATCCAAACAGCTGAGGGCGCATTGAACGAAACGCATTCGATCTTGCAGCGTATGAACGAACTTGCAACTCAAGGTGCTAACGGCACTTTGTCCGCTACAGATAGAACAGCAATTGGCGATGAAATTACCCAATTGAACAGTGAGATCGATCGTATTTCCACTTCAACTAAATTTAACGGTCAAACACTATTGGCGGGTACTTTTGGGGTTCAGCTTGCTACATCGGGTCTTGCGGTAGGTAGCGCTGGTGTAACTTCGATTGATATTAGCGGCGCGGTGGGAAGTAACACATACACAATCACATCTTCTGGTGCAGGCAGCTACACGTTGACTGATACTACTGGTTCGACAGGCACTCAAACTGTAACTAACGTTGCAGACGGAGCAGCTGGCGTACTGAACTTTGATAAGTTTGGCATCAAAATCGGACTTAACGGCTCGCAAACGGCTGCTGGCGTTGCAGCGTCCGTAGCGGGTGGTGGTGCTGCTGGTACAGTAATTACTGGTGCAGCTGCTGCTGTTAAGATCCAAATTGGATCTGAAGATCAAGCGGCTCAACAACTAGGCATTTCCATCTCCAAAATTGATAGCTCTGCTACATCTTTGAATACAACTGGTGTTAGTGTATCTACTTCAGTTAACGCAGCAGCAGCAATGACTACGATCCAAAATGCAATTGATACGGTATCTGCACAGCGTTCCAAATTGGGCGCATACCAAAACCGTCTAGATCACACAATCAACAACATCAGCACAGCATCCGAGAACTTGACTGCAGCTGAATCCCGTGTACGCGATGTAGACATGGCGAAAGAAATGATGGAGCAAACGAAAAACTCCATCCTTGCACAAGCTTCTCAAGCGATGTTGGCACAAGCGAACCAACAGCCGCAAGGCGTTCTGCAATTGCTTCGTTAATCTTAAACAAACAAGGAGAGGCCCTAGTATTCCTAGGGTCTCTTTTCTATTTTTTCTAATCATTTGATCGTACATAGCCGATAAATAAAGTAAAACATACGTTGGAGGATTGATTTGTGATGAATATCCATACATCGGCTGCAGGATCGAGCGGATCTGTTGATCGTGTTGTTTCAGGAAGCAAATCGTTTGAACCGGTTACGGATCCTGTTCTTGTAACAGCACCTCATTCTCTACAAGCAATTTCTACTTTCACGAATGTAGATGCACTTAAAAAGGCGGAGCTGCGCGGAGATAACTACACTGTCAGTGACGAACAGATTGTAAAAGCGATTGAGAGGGCGATCAAAGCCATGCAAGGCAAGGCGACAAGTCTAGAGTTTTCGATACACGAGAAAACGAAATTGATTGCCGTTAAAGTGCTCGATAGTGAATCGGGAGAGGTAATCCGAGAAATCCCGCCTGAAAAATCATTGGATTTTGTTGCTAAATTATGGGAGATGGCTGGGATATTAATTGATGAAAAAGGTTAGCTTCTATTAAATGGAGGGAGTGTAAATCATGCGTGTAAGTGGTCTTTCTTCAGGTATGGATACCGATGAGATTATTAAGTCGCTTATGAAAGCACAGCGAATTCCAATGGATAAGCTGGCGCAGAAGAAACAATTACTCGAATGGAAACGTGATGATTACCGCACATTGAATAATAAAATATTGGAGTTTCGCAACGCTGCATTTGATATGAAGCTGGAGTCAAGTTATTTAGCAAAGAAGGTATCATCATCAGAAGAAAGTATCGTATCGGTAACAGGCTCCGCCGCAGCGAATGAAGGACAATATGCGCTCAAAATCGAGAAGCTGGCTAAATCGGCTTCTTTAACCTCAGGGGATTTGGCGGGCGCCGCTAGCAGCGACAAGACGATTGGTAGTCTAGGCTTGGTCAGTAATACCCAATTAACCATCACAGGGGAGAAAGGCGCAAAATCAATAGCTATAAAAACAAGTGATACGATAGGGCAGCTCGTTACGGCAATTAACACCGAATCGGCATCTACAGGCATCAAAGCTTCCTATGATTCGACAATGGATAGACTGTTTTTTACCTCCTCGAAAACGGGAGAGACATCAAAAATTAATTTAGAACTAGTGAATGGTGAAAGTATAAACAATATTATTGGTATAGAAGCTAAGGATGGAGCACAAAGCTTTGCATCGGAAAGCTCGCTGGTCAATGGGGCATTGGTAGGCACGTCCGTATTCACAGTTAATTATGACAATGTTGATTATAACTTCAATGTCACCAATACCACGACCGTTGGAGATTTAGTAGACCAAATGAATAGTGATTTGAATGGGGCTGGAATTAATGTCTATTTAAACAGCAGCGGGGAACTATCGATATATAACAGAGATACGACCAAAACAGTGCTTTACTCGGATGATCAAGGTAATGCTGTAGTAAACGCGTTGGGCCTCGACGCTATGACTGTAGAAAATTCGATTAAGAGTGTTACAGGCTCAAATGCTAAAGTCCTCTTTAACGGCATTGAAGCGGAATATGAGTCTAACACATTTACAATTGTAGGCATGACTTTTAATGCCAAGCAGGTAAGTGCCACCACTGTTGATATAGGTGTATCTCAGGATGTTGATACCGTTGTTGACACCATTAAGAAATTTGTTGAGAAGTACAACTCAGTTATTGATGAAGTAAATAAAGAAGTGATAGAGAAACGGGATCGTGACTATCAGCCGTTAACTGACACACAGCGCGAGGATATGGACGATGATGAGATTAAGAAGTGGGAAGAGCGTGCTAGAAACGGTATGCTCGCAAACGATGGAATATTAACCGGCGGATTAGTTTCTTTCCGCCGTGCATTATCCGAATCAGTGAGCGGACTCCCAGTAGGACAATTGAAAAGTCTATCTGAAATTGGTATTTCAAATAGTAATATAAAAAGTTCTACGATCACTGGCTCCTATGCAGACCGTGGAAAGCTATATATCGACGAGACAAAATTGAAACAGGCACTGACTGATAATCCGGATGAAGTTATAGCTTTGTTTACTACAAATGGAGCAACCGTTGAGACTGACGGTATTGCAACACGATTGTACGACAAAGCGTCGTCACTCTTTAGTCAAATTACGGAGAGAGCAGGCTCTACAACTTCAGTCGAAACCAATTATTTAATGGGTAAAGAAAATATTCACTTAACGAAGCAATTGTCGAATCTAGCTGAACGATTAGATGATCTGGAGACACGCTACTACAAGCAGTTCACAGCTATGGAAACCTATCTCAGCCAAATGAACTCTCAAAGCGCATGGCTAACCCAGCAATTTAGCTCATAGGAGGCTACAGCATGCAATTACAGCAACGCAATAAATATTTAGTAACAACGATTCAGACGGCTTCACCGGCGCAGCTGCTTATTATGCTCTACGATGGAGCTATTCGGTTTTGTCGCCAGGGCATTGCAGCGATAAAAGAAAAGAATTATCCAGACGCAAACACGAACTTGTTAAAGGTTCAAGATATCATTAATGAATTTATCATTACAATAGATCGCAATTCCCCGATGGCCGACAACTTGCTTCGTTTATATGAGTATTTTAATACCCGTCTTTTCGAAGCAAACGTGAAGAAAATAATAGAACCAGCCGAAGAAGTGTTAGCCCATCTTTTGGACCTGAAGGAAACCTGGATTCAAGCTGCCAAACAATACAATCAGTTAGCGGGACAAGCGAGTGGAAGCACTCCTAAAACAACTCATTCATCTGTCGTCTAATCTAAAGGATCGATTGAGCAGCTGCGGGCTTGAGGATATTGAAATCTATATGCAGGAGCGGGATTTAATATTTGCTGAACTTCAGCAGTTTAATCCTTCTCCTGATCAAGCTGCAGCTTTGCGCCCTCAAGTATTGCGTATTGCGGAGATGGACACCGTCATCACCGGCAGAATGACGGAGCTGCGCAATGAAGCAACTCAAGAGATGGACAAAATCAATCGGGGGAAACGTTCCAAGTCGATGTATGAGTCAGGCTCATATGGAGACGAAAGTTTATTTTTCGACACAAAACGATAAGCCGAAATCCCCCTTTATACCTCAAATGAATTCGCTTACAATAAATTGTTTGACAATTCCGTGAAGTGGGTGTTATAGTCAAATTGTGGGTTATACAATGAGATGCCTCACAGTATTTGAAGATGAAGGGAATGTTTGCACATGCAAGGTAAAGTTAAATGGTTTAACGCAGAAAAAGGTTATGGATTTATCGAGACTGAGCAAGGCGGCGACGTATTTGTTCATTTCTCCGCTATCCAAACCGAAGGTTTCAAAACACTTGAAGAAGGCCAATCCGTGGAATTCGATATCGTTGAAGGCGCTCGTGGACCACAAGCTGCTAACGTAGTTAAATTGTAATTATTCGGCTGATCCAGCCAACCTATATTTTGGATCACTAAACAATCAATGACACAAAGCTCCGGGTATCCGGGGCTTTTTTTTGTTAACCGGATACGGAAGCTGTAGTGCCGGTAGATGAAAACCCGGATTTTTGCTTCAGGAAAAAAACTTTTATTTGCTGCTGTGGCATGTCTACTTCATCTATGCATTATAAATCTGAATATTCCAAATAAAATAAAAACTATTTTACTATGAGCGCTTACATATGTTATAATAAGTCCATGTAAAGGAGGAATTCCCCATGAACTACAACATTCGAGGTCAACACTTTCAAGTGACAGATGCATTGAGAGACTACGTCGAAAAGAAACTCAACAGATTGGACAAATATTTCGAAGCACCAATCACCTCCGACATTAACGTAACACTATCGGTCACCAAAGGGAAACATGCAGTTGAGGTGACTATTCCACTCACCGGCGTCATGCTCAGAGCTGAGGAGAAAAGCGAGGATATGTACGCATCGATCGATCTGGTTGCGGACAAACTCGAACGACAAATTCGTAAGCATAAAACCAAAGTAAATCGTAAATTCCGTCAAGGAAGCGGCGTACGCACCTTGTTCAAAGAGGACGGATCAGCAGTGAGCGTTCTTGAGGAAGAGGATGATCTGGAGCTTGTACGTACTAAGCGCTTTGCTCTTAAGCCTATGGACGTAGAAGAAGCGATTTTGCAAATGAATATGGTTGGACATAGTTTTTTCGTATTTTCGAATGTAGACAATAAAGAAATTAGTGTTGTATACAAACGCAGTGACGGCAAATATGGTTTAATTGAGCAAGGCTAGCAGCAATTATACTTAACATGACGAGCCTTTTCTCCTTTACGGAGAGAGGCTTTTTCTTTTATAAGCGCCCTCGTTGCGGCAGTGTCGACAAACTGATACAATTTAATGCAAAGAGGCGTCATTACGAAAGGGGAATTCCATGCTCGGATTAGTGAAGAAGATATTTGGTGACCATAACGAGCGCGAGGTAAAACGGCTCCAACGGACGGTAGATGAAATAAATGCGATAGAATCGAAATTTACGTCTTTATCCGATGAAGCGCTGCGCGCTAAAACAGAGGAATTTAGAGCAAGAATTGAAAAGGGCGAGACATTAGACAAAATTCTTCCCGAAGCTTTTGCAACGGTCAGGGAAGCATCCAAGCGTACGCTTGGCATGCGTCATTTTGACGTGCAGCTGCTCGGGGGTATGGTTCTGCATGAAGGCAAGATTGCGGAGATGAGAACGGGTGAAGGTAAGACGCTCGTGGCGACGCTTCCTGTATATTTGAATGCGCTGCTCGGCAAAGGCGTTCACGTTATTACGGTCAATAACTACCTGGCACAGCGTGATAGCGAGCTGATGGGAGAGCTGTACGGCTTCCTCGGCATGACAGTCGGCTGCAACCTGCACGGTTTGTCGCATGATGAGAAGCAAGAAGCCTATGCATGCGATATTACGTATGGTACGAATAATGAATTCGGATTCGATTATTTGCGTGACAATATGGTGCTTTACAAGGAACAAATGGTTCAGCGCCCGCTTTATTTTGCCATTATCGATGAGGTGGATTCCATTCTAGTCGATGAAGCGCGGACGCCGCTTATTATTTCCGGACAAGCTGCTAAATCGACAGAGCTTTATTTTGCCGCTGACCGCTTTATAAGCCGTTTGAAGCCCGAAGAGGATTTCACGATTGATATTAAGCTGCGCAGCGTTATGCTGACGGAATCAGGCGTCGAGAAGACCGAGAAAGCTTTCCAAATCGAGAATTTGTTCGACCATGCGAATGTGACGCTAAACCATCATATTCAGCAGGCGCTGAAAGCTAACTTTATTATGAAGCGCGATGTAGACTATGTTGTCGAGGAAGAAGAAGTAGTCATTGTCGACGAATTTACCGGCCGTCTCATGTCGGGACGCCGCTATAGCGATGGCTTGCACCAAGCGATTGAAGCGAAGGAGCAGCTGAAGGTTCAGAATGAGAGCATGACGCTTGCGACTATCACCTTCCAAAACTACTTCCGTATGTATCGCAAGCTGGCAGGTATGACCGGTACAGCGAAAACGGAGGAAGAAGAGTTCAAGCGTATTTATGGGCTTGATGTTATTCAAGTGCCTACAAACCGTTCTATGATTCGTAAGGATATTGCGGATGTTGTGTACAAATCCGAAAACGGTAAATTTAAAGCGGTTGTTGAAGAGATCGTTCAGCGTCACAGCAAAAATCAACCGGTGCTCGTAGGTACGATATCCATTGAGAACTCGGAAAAGCTATCGGAGATGCTGAAGCGCAGAGGTGTGACGCACAAGGTGCTCAACGCGAAGTTCCATGCCGAGGAAGCGGAAATTATATCGCGCGCAGGTCAAGCTGGCGCTGTGACAATTGCAACGAACATGGCTGGCCGCGGTACGGATATTTTGCTGGGCGAATCGGTTCATGATCTTGGAGGCTTGCACATTATCGGTACGGAACGCCATGAAAGCCGCCGGATCGATAACCAGCTGCGCGGTCGTGCGGGACGTCAAGGAGATCCGGGTTCTTCGCAGTTTTACTTGTCGCTTGAGGATGAGCTGATGCGCCGCTTCGGTTCGGAAAATATTATGGGCATGATGGACAAGCTTGGACTTGATGAGGACCAACCGATCGAGAGCCGGATGATCTCAAGAGCGATTGAATCGGCGCAGAAGCGCGTTGAGGGCAACAACTTTGACATTCGGAAAGTCGTTTTGCAATACGATGATGTGATGAACCAGCAGCGTGAGGTTATTTATAAGCAGCGCCGCGATATTCTTGGGTCGGAGAATATCCGCCAGGAAGTTATGGACATGATTAAGCCGGTCATCGACCGCATCGTTGAAGCGCACTGCGAAGGGGATATTCCGGAGGAATGGGATTTGCAGGCGATCGTAGATTATGCGCATGCAACCTTCCTGCAGGAAGGCTCTTTGACCAAAGAAGAGATTTGGGGCAAAGAGAAGGAAGAGATCATCGACTACATTTACGAGGAAGTCGTTGCTTCTTATGATGAGCGCGAGGAAGAGCTTGGGCCGGAAACGATGCGCGAGTTCGAGAAGGTCGTTGTGCTTCGTGCGGTAGACAGCAAGTGGATGGATCACATCGATGCGATGGATCAGCTTCGTCAAGGTATCCATTTACGCGCATATGGCGGCACAGATCCGCTTCGCGAATATCAATTCGAAGGCTTCGAGATGTTCAAGGAAATGATTGAGCACATTCAAGAGGAAGTCGCAAGATACATTATGAAGGCTCGCGTGGAAAGCAATCTGGAGCGTCAAGAGATAGCTCAAGGCCAAACGACGACGACGAGCGGCGGCGGAGAAGCAGTAGAGAAGCGTCCGGCGAAGCGCGAGGATCGCGTAGGCCGTAACGACGTTTGTCCTTGCGGCAGCGGCAAGAAGTACAAGCTGTGCCACGGCAAGTAAGGAACAGCGCTAGGCCGTACAGCATACGGTGAAGAATGCAGAACTATTTTGAGGTGAAGCGGAAGCTATGATAGACATAACGGTTAAACAGGACCTGCGTGAAATGGCCAAGCGGCTCCAAGAGCTCAGGGGGTCTCTTTGACTTAGATCTTAAGCAGGAGATCATTGCTAATTTCGAAGAGAAGATGACGTTCCCCGATTTCTGGGATGATAACGACAAAGCGCAAAGCGTTATTTCTGAACTGAATGCGGTGAAGTCGGTCGTCGAGCAGTACGACAAGCTAAACAGTGAGCAGGAAGACCTTCAGATGATGTTAGAGCTCGCAGAAGAGGAAAGCGACGAATCGCTCGAGGCGGATGTCGTGAGCGGCGTTGAGAAGCTCGTGCGTAAGGTGAGCGATTTCGAGCTTCAGCTTCTTCTTAATCAGCCTTACGATAAGCTCAATGCTATACTCGAGCTGCATCCTGGCGCAGGCGGAACAGAGTCGCAGGACTGGGGCCTGATGCTGTACCGGATGTATACGCGCTGGGCGGAGAAGAGCGGCTTCAAGGTGGAGCTGCTCGATTACTTGCCTGGTGATGAGGCCGGGATTAAGAGTGTCACTATTTTGATCAAAGGCTACAATGCTTACGGTTATCTGAAGGCAGAGAAGGGCGTACACAGGCTTGTTCGCATATCTCCGTTTGATTCCGCGGGCCGCCGTCATACGTCGTTTGCTTCCTGTGATGTTGTCCCGGAAATCGACGATAGTATCGAGATCGAGATTCGTACCGAAGATTTGAAGGTGGATACGTACCGGGCAAGCGGAGCGGGCGGCCAGCATGTCAATAAGACAGAGTCTGCTATCCGAATTACGCATATCCCTTCAGGAATCGTGGTCGCTTGCCAGCAGGAGCGTTCGCAAATCCAGAACCGGGAGCGGGCGATGAATATGCTTCGTTCCAAGCTGTACGAGAGGAAGATCGAGGAGCAGATGAAGCACTTGGCGGAAATTCGCGGCGAGCAATCCGATATCGCTTGGGGCAGCCAAATTCGTTCTTATGTTTTCCATCCGTACTCTATGGTGAAGGATCATCGCACGTCGGTGGAGACGGGCAATGTCGGCGCTGTTATGGATGGCGATATTGATGCTTTTATCGATGGGTATTTGCGGCATCAGATTCGTCATGATTGATTGAGCGTTAAATGCATAAACTTGGGGAAGAGTTCCAACACGGATAGCGTGTGGGGCTCTTCTTTTTGCTAAAATCAGCTTATAAGGAGATTGAAGGCATGAACAAAGGCGCGGTGAAACGGAGAAAGGGCGGGCGCAGCTTGAGTCCGAGGGCACAATCGGCTTGGAGCATCGTCCAGCTCCTGATTGGCTCGGTCATTGTAGCGATTAGCTTCAATATGTTCATGGTGCCCAATGGCATCGCTTCAGGCGGCATATCCGGTGTGTCAATTCTCGTTCAGAGAATGGCGGGCATTACACCGGCGCTCACACAATGGGCGATCAATATTCCGCTGTTTATCGTAGGCTTGTGGCTGCTTGGCAAACGGTTTGCGGTTAAAACAGCGCTGGGCTCGATCATATTACCGCTATTTGTGCTGCTGACGGATGGCTGGCCGTCGCCAACCGGTAATCCGCTTCTTGCGGCTATTTATGGCGGTATCGGAGTAGGGCTCGGACTTGGTCTTGTTTTTCGGGGAGGAGCATCTACGGGCGGGGTGGATTTAGCAGCTCAAATTTTACATCGATATACGGGGCTTCCGCTTAGCTTAGCAATCGTTTGCTTTGATGGGTGCGTAATTGCGGCAGCTGGAATCATCATTTCGCCTGAGATTGCCCTGTACGCATTGATCGGGTTATTTGTGACGAGCAAGACGATTGATTTTGTGCAAAGCGGTCTGCAATTGTCCAAGGTGGCATTCATTATAAGCGGCCATTCCGAGGCTGTAGCCGAAGCGATTTTGAATGATTTGGATCGCGGCTTGACGCGCCTTGATGGTCACGGCGGATATACGGGAGCGGGGCGCACGGTGCTTATGGTGGTTGTTGGGCAGAATGAGGTTGCGAAGCTGAAGCAGTTAGTGCGGGCAATCGACCCAGGCGCATTTGTTATCATTAGCAACACGGCTGAGGTGCTCGGGCAAGGGTTTAAGCTGGAGGGCTGATTAGCGGACTGCGCGTGGACAAGCGGAACGGCTTATTGAAAGTGAAAGGATACAAGAGCTTGGTGCGGATTTAATGAAAATGCGATCTTGTATCCTAAATAGTTTTGGAAGTTGCTTATCGTTACGAGCTTAATTCGAAGGTAGTGCATTTACGAGCTTGTTCTTATTTTCGTTTAAGTTTTTCAATTTCTGTTTTTACACTTAACTGCTCCTGGTTCAAAATATCGATTCCAAACTCATGCGTATGCAGTTGAGAAGCTACCTTGCGCTCGAAGCTTACTTGAGCGGACTCCAATCGCTTAGAAACATCCAGTGTTTCCAGCGCAGCTTGACGAACCAAGGGGATATCAACGACCAAGGACTCGATTTTGAGCAGCCGCCGGTTCGTTGTTTGCTGCTCCCGTTTCATATCCTTTTGCTCATCTTCGATGGATTGGAGTTTTTGTTTCATTTCCAACTGTTCGTTTTCGATGGATTGAAGCTTATGACTCATTCCCACCTGTTCGTTTTCGATGGAGTCCAGCTTTCCGAGAATTTGTTTCATTACCCTTTGTTCGCCTTCGATTGAATCCAGCTTCATCAGTATTTGCTGCAAAATTTGTCCGTCCATCCTGTCATCTCCTCAGATCTTGTTAAAGATGAAGTATTCGTTGGTTTTCTCGCCGTTCTTGTTTCTCTGTCAGAAAATAGTATACCATGTATCATTCTGCTATGATACAATAAAATAAGAACATATGTTCTGTTAATTTTGGACATTGCGGGAGCTGGAAGTCATCAATTGTTCATTGTATTAATATAAATTCGATTGTATAATAATACGAAACAATGTGTGTATTTCCATCAACAGTCGAATGTTGTACAATTATAAGTTGAGAAAGAAGACAACCTTTCCGCATGCGGAAAGAGCAATAGATGGAGCTGCAGCTTACTCGTCTGAACGGGGCGGGCTCAGCGCGCAGCATCAAGTTTCGGGGAGAGATTAACATGAGCACAAAGGTGAAAATAGCGATTATCGGTTCAACCGGCTACGGCGGTGTAGAGCTCATTCGATTACTCGCATCCCATCCGCTGGCAGAGGTGACATCGGTCATTTCGTCATCCAGCGCAGGTACGCCGATTACGGAAGGATATCCGCATCTGACGGGCATTCGCGAGGAGCTGCTCGATGATGTCGAGCCTGCTTCGATTAAAGCAAAGGCGGATGTCGTGTTTCTAGCTACGCCTGCCGGTGTAGCTGCTAAACTGGTTCCCTCCTTGCTTGAGGCCGGTTTGAAAATTATTGACCTTTCCGGAGACTTCCGGTTAAAATCGCCTGCTCTATATGAGCAGTGGTATAAGAAGCCTGCTGCGGATGAAGCTTATTTAGAGCAAGCCGTATTTGGACTGGCAGAAATATACGGAGAACAAGTGCTGGATGCTCCGTTTATTTCCAATCCGGGCTGCTACCCGACTGCGACGCTGCTTGGGCTTATTCCGGCGGTTAAAGAGGGCTGGATCGATCCGTCAACGATTATTATTGATGCCAAATCGGGCGTTTCCGGTGCGGGGCGCGGCGCTTCGCTGGGCACTCACTATTCGGAGCTTAATGAAAACTTCAAAGCTTATAAGCTGAATAAGCATCAACATATTCCGGAAATCGAAATGGTGCTGTCCGCCGTGGCTGATACGCCTGTCGTGGCGACCTTTACGACACATCTCGTGCCGATGACGCGCGGCATAATGTCTACGATGTATGCGACTGTGCAGGGCGAGCGAAGCACGGGTGATTTTATCGATCTGTATCGCTCCTATTATGAAGGACGAAAGTTTGTACGGATTCGTCCGGAAGGACAATGGCCGTCTACGAAGGAAGTATGGGGCTCCAACTATTGCGATATCGGCTTTGCAGTCGATGAGCGCACAGGCCGTGTAACCATCGTTTCTGTAATCGACAACCTGGTTAAAGGCGCAGCAGGTCAAGCGATTCAAAACTTGAACTTGATGATGGGCTGGGACGAGACGCTTGGACTGCAATTCGTTCCCGTTTATCCTTAAAAATATTTGATCTTATTATCCATACTCATACAGGTGAAGGAGATACGATTTTACGATGGGACAGGACAATACGGCAGCCTTGTTCTCGGTCGTCGCGGACGGCTCGATTACAACGCCCCAAGGCTTTAAAGCAGGTGGACTGCACTGCGGTCTCAAAAAAACGACGCGTCACGATCTAGGCGCAATCGTATGCGAAGTTCCAGCCGCGGCAGCGGGCGTATATACGACGAACGTGTTTCAGGCTGCGCCGCTTCAAGTAACGCGCGAGAGCATCGGCTCGGACGGCCTGCTGCGCGCAGTGCTCGTGAACAGCGGAAACGCGAATGCCTGCACAGGTAAGCAAGGCGAGGCGGATGCATACGAGATGAGAGCAAGATTCGCGGAGTCGATTGGCGTTTCGGCGGATCAAGTAGCGGTTGCATCGACGGGCGTTATCGGCGAGCTTCTGAAAATGGACAAGGTACGCGCCGGCATCGACGGTCTGCCGGCTAAGCTGGATAGCAACCGCGAAGGCGCGGATGATTTCTGCCAGGCGATTCTGACGACGGATTTGGTTCAGAAGATGGTATGCGTCGAAATTGAGCTGGACGGCAAACCGGTTTATGTAGCGGGTGCAGCGAAGGGTTCAGGCATGATCCATCCCAATATGGCGACAATGCTCGGATTCGTAACGACGGACGCGGCAATTGGAAGCGAGGCGCTTCAACAAGTTCTGCGCCAGTCGACGG
The DNA here is from genome assembly GCF_056269405.1 of Paenibacillus sp. J2L1-98. NCBI lineage: Bacteria > Bacillati > Bacillota > Bacilli > Caryophanales > Paenibacillaceae > Paenibacillus > Paenibacillus sp. J2L1-98. The sequence goes on from NZ_JBWDNW010000024.1 coordinate 63,456, forward strand.
ATCTGACATTCAATATGATAACGGTTGACGGCGATACGAGCACGAACGATATGCTGGTAGCCATGGCGAGCGGGCTTGCGGGCAATCGCGAGCTGACAGCTGCGCATGAGGGCTGGGCAGCGTTCGCAGCAGCGGTCCGTCATGTGTGCGAGGTACTCGCCAAAGCAATCGCCCGTGACGGCGAAGGCGCAACCAAGCTCGTTGAGGTGCGGGTGAACGGCGCAGTAAGCGACGATTCCGCGCAAGCGATCGCGAAGACGGTTATCGGATCGTCACTCGTAAAGTCTGCCGTGTTCGGAGCGGATGCGAACTGGGGCCGTATTATCGCGGCGGTAGGCCGTGCCGGCCAGCCGGTTAATCCGGAGACGGTCGACATCCGTCTTGGCGATATTTTGACTTTGGAGCAATCTCGTCCTGTCGTATTTGATGAAGAGATAGCCTTGGAATATTTAAAAGGAGATACCGTTGTGATTCGTGTTGATCTACATAATGGCGAAGGACAGGCAACGGCATGGGGCTGCGATTTGACGTATGATTATGTCCGCATTAATGCGGCATATCGGACTTAAAGCAAAGTAGACGCTTGGAGGGTATGGAAAAGTGGCGGAGCAACGATTTGTAATGAAATGCGGAGGCAGCACGCTAGCGGCGCTTCCAAACAGCTTTTTTGACGAACTGCAGGAGCTGCAGCTCTCTGGCGTTCTCCCGGTCATCGTGCATGGCGGCGGCCCGGCGATATCAGAGACGTTAGGCAAGCTCGGCATCGAGACGGGTTTCGTGAATGGTCTGCGTGTAACGAATGATGCGGTGCTTGATGTAGTCGAGATGGTACTTGCGGGTCGTATTAATAAAGAAATCGTACGTAAAATTCAAATCAACGGCGCGAAAGCGCTCGGCCTATCGGGCGTTGACGGCAAGCTCATTCAGGCTCAGCCTGTTGCCAATGCCGATGAGATCGGCTTCGTAGGCGACGTCACGGATGTGAATGCTGCGATTATCGAGGGCGTGATGGCCATGGGCTATATTCCAGTTATTGCTCCAATCGGGATTGACGATCAAGGACAGCGCTACAATATTAATGCGGATACGGCGGCAGGCGCGGTTGCATCGCATTTAGGCGTCGAGCGAATGATCGTCGTAACGGATGTTCCGGGCATTTTGAAAACGGTGGACGGCCGGAAGCAAGTGCTTCCGGTTGTGTCTGTGGCGGAAATCGAAGAGATGATCGCGAGCGGTGAAATCTACGGCGGCATGATTCCGAAAGTACGCGCAGCCATTCAGTGCATACAGGGGCGCGTGCGCGAGGTTGTGATTGTAAGCGGCGAGGAGCCGGGCGTATTGACAAGAGCTGTCCGCGAGGGCGGCGTCGGCACACGAATTGTTCAAACGAATGAAGGGCGGGTGTAGGATCGATGAGTGAGACAAAAACAGCGGCTGCTGTTGACCAATCTTTGTTTCCTACCTATGCAAGATATCCGATCGCTTTGGTAAAGGGTGACGGAAGCTGGCTATGGGATGATAAAGGAAATAAATACCTTGATTTTATGAGCGGAATTGCCGTCACGAATCTCGGGCATGCTCCTAAACAAATCAAAGAAGCTTTAATTAAGCAGCTGGATGAGCTTTGGCATGTATCGAACCTGTTTCATATCCCGAACCAAGCGGAAGCGGGGAAGCTCATTACGGATAACAGCTGCGCGGATGCGGTATTTTTCTGCAATTCGGGCGCTGAGGCGAATGAAGCGGCAATTAAGCTCGCACGCCGTTACAATCAGAAGGTGCTGAACAACGGCCGTTTTGAAATCATTACATTCGAGCAATCTTTCCACGGACGCACGCTTGCGACGCTTACGGCAACGGGTCAAGCGAAGGTGAAGGAAGGTTTTGCGCCGCTGCCGGAAGGATTCAAAACGGTACCGCTTAACGATTTGGCCGCGCTTGAAGCGGCGGTATCCGATCAGACTGCAGCGATTATGCTGGAGATGGTGCAGGCAGAGGGCGGCATTTATCCGGTTGATCCGGACTTCATGAAGGGGCTTGTCGCATTATGCGAGAAGCAAGGTATCCTGCTTATTGCGGATGAGATTCAGACCGGAATGGGACGTACGGGGAAGTTGTTCGCGTATGAGCATTACGGCATTGAACCGGATATTTTCACAATGGCCAAAGGCCTTGGAAGCGGGTTCCCGGTTGGCGCCATGGCAGCAAAGGAAAAGCTGCGCGAAGGCTTCACCGCAGGCAGCCATGGCTCAACGTTTGGCGGAACGCCGATAGCGACTGCGGTCGTAAAGGCGACGCTTGAGACCATTGTGGGCGAGGGCTTATCCGAGCGCGCAGCGCAGCAGGGCGAGTATTTGATGTCGCAGCTTCGGGAGAAGCTGGCGGGGAATGCTTTTGTCCATGAGGTTCGCGGACTTGGTCTGCTCGTAGGTATCGCATGTGCGGAGCCGATTGCGGATATTTTGACCGCGGCGCAGGAGCGCGGCCTGATCGTCATCTCGGCGGGACCGAACGTTATCCGTCTACTGCCTAATTTGCTGGTCACAAATGAAGAAATCGACACGGCTGTTACGATATTAGCACAATTATTGGATGCGAAGCGTACCGTCGTTTAACAACATAAGAAAGTAAATTGCATTAACCTGGAGGAGGGCTTCAACATGCAAGGAACAGTAAAAGAGGAATTGGCGCAAAGCTTGAAGGGGCGCGACTTTTTAATGCTGGTTGATTTCAAGCCGGAGGAAATCCGTCACTTGATCGACCTCGCCATTGATCTCAAGCAAAAACAAAAAGCAGGCGAAACCCATCATGTGCTAAAGGGCAAGACGCTTGGCATGATTTTCGAAAAGTCCTCGACACGCACTCGCGTTTCTTTTGAAGTCGGGATGTATCAGCTCGGCGGACAAGGGTTGTTCCTCAGCGGAAATGATCTGCAAATCGGCCGCGGCGAGACGATCTGGGATACAGCTCAGACGTTGTCCCGTTATTTAGACGGTATTATGATTCGTACATTCGCACATCGTAAAGTGGTTGAATTGGCCCGCGGAGCAACGATTCCGGTCATTAACGGATTGACGGATCTGTCGCATCCATGCCAAGCGCTTGCGGATTACCAAACGATTCTCGAGAAGAAGGGCCGTCTTGAAGGCCTGAAGATCGCCTATATCGGCGACGGCAACAATATGACGCATTCCCTGCTAATGGGTGCGGCTAAACTTGGTCTTCACATGTCCGTAGCGACGCCGGAGGGCTATGAGCCGGATGCGGATATTATTCAGCAAACGAAGGATCATGCTGCCGAGACAGGCTCAAAAATCCACATTTGCCGCGATCCGAAGGAAGCGATTGCGGATGCCGATATCGTGTACACCGACGTGTGGGCGAGCATGGGCCAGGAAGCGGAGCAGAAGGAACGCGAGATTGCTTTTGCCGCATACCAGGTGAACGAGGCGTTAACGAAATACGCGAAAAAGGACTACCTGTTCATGCACTGCTTGCCGGCTCACCGCGGCGAAGAAGTGAGCGAGGGCGTAATCGACGGCGACCGTTCGATTATTTTCGACCAGGCTGAGAACCGGCTCCATGCGCAAAAAGCGATTATGGCTGCAATTATGTCCTAGCTTAATCGATTCAAATATACGAATACATTCGAAGGGAAGTAAAACACAACTATGGCAAAAGAAAAAATCGTGCTCGCCTACTCCGGCGGCTTGGATACTTCGGTTATCCTCAAATGGTTGAAAGAAACTTATGACGCTGAAATTATCGCTTTCACGGCGGATATCGGACAAAAGGACGAGCTGGACGGCTTGGAAGCGAAAGCACTGGCAACAGGCGCTTCCAAAGTGTACATCGACGATCTTCGCGATGAGTTCGCCAAAGATTTCATCTACCCGATGTTCCAAGCGGGTACGCTTTACGAAGGCCAATACTTGCTCGGCACTTCAATCGCGCGTCCGCTTATCGCTAAGCGCATGGTTGATATCGCCCGTGCAGAGGGAGCGGCTTATATTGCGCATGGCGCAACAGGCAAGGGCAATGATCAGGTTCGTTTCGAGTTGACTGCTGCTGCGCTGGCTCCTGAGATTGGCGTTATCGCACCTTGGCGCCTTGAAGCATTCCGTGAGGAATTCCCGGGCCGTGCCGAAATGATCGCCTACGCCGAGAAGCATAACATTCCGGTTACCGCATCTGCGGCTAAGCCTTATTCGACCGACCGCAACCTGCTGCACATCAGCTTTGAGAGCGGCATGCTGGAAGATCCATGGTTCGATCCAAGCTCGGAAGAAAACGAAAGCATGTATGTGCTGAGCGTATCTCCTGAGAATGCGCCGGATAAAGCAGAATATGTGGAGCTTACTTTTGTAGAGGGCAATTGTACGGCTATTAACGGCAAAGAGCTTAGCCCGCTTGAAGTAATGGACACGCTCAACGAGCTTGGCGGCAAGCATGGCATCGGACGCGTCGATATGGTAGAGAACCGTTTCGTCGGCATGAAGAGCCGCGGCGTGTACGAAACACCGGGCGGAACAATTCTGTTTACAGCTCACCGCAAAATGGAATCCTTGACGATGGACCGCGAGGTTATGCATCTTCGTGACTCCTTGATCGCAAAATATAGCCAGCTCGTATACAACGGCTTCTGGTTCGCGCCGGAACGCCTTGCCTTGCAGGCGCTAGTTACCGAATCGCAAAAGAACGTGAGCGGCGTCGTTCGCTTGAAGCTTTATAAAGGAAATGTTATCGGAGCAGGCGTACAAAGCCCGGTTAGCTTGTACAATCCTGACATTGCAACGATGGAAGCTGATCCGTCGAAAGCATACGATCAAGGCGATGCGACAGGCTTTATCCGTCTGAACGCTTTGCGTCTGAAAGTATCCTCTGCTGTTAGCAATAAATAAGTTTTACAAGGGAGTGTGACGAACCAGTGAGTAAATTATGGGGCGGTCGTTTTACGAAAAAAACAGACCAGTTGGTAGAGGAATACACAGCTTCGATCATGTTCGACAAGGAACTTGCTGAAGAGGATATTCAAGGCAGCCTGGCGCATGTAACGATGCTTGGCAAGCAAGGCATCCTTCCAGCTGCTGACGTTGAGAAAATTAAGGACGGCCTGCACCGCGTGCTGCAACGCATCAAGCGCGACGATATCGAATTCTCCATCGGAGACGAAGATATTCATATGAATATTGAGAAGACGCTAATCGATGACGTCGGATCTGTAGGCGGCAAGCTGCATACCGGCCGAAGCCGGAACGACCAAGTGGCGACGGACATGCATTTGTGGCTTCGCAAGCGTGTTGTTGAGTTCGTTGATATGCTTTACAAGCTGCAATCCGCGCTTATCGAGCAAGCCAAAGCGAACATCGACACGATTGTGCCGGGCTATACGCATTTGCAGCGCGCGCAGCCGATCCTGTTCGCCCATCATTTGATGGCGTACGTATCGATGTTCGGCCGGGATATCGAACGGTTGCAGGACAGCTACAAGCGCATTAACGTGCTTCCGCTCGGAGCAGGCGCTTTGGCGGGGACGACGTTCCCGATCGACCGTCATTTTGTTGCGAGCCAGCTGAAATTCGATCGTGTTTATGAGAATAGTCTGGACGCGGTAAGCGATCGTGACTTCATAGTTGAGTTTCTGGCGGACGCATCGATTATCATGATGCATCTATCGCGCCTAAGCGAGGAGCTTATTCTATGGTCGAGCACGGAGTTTCATTTTGTCGAGCTGGATGATGCGTTCTGCACAGGAAGCAGCATTATGCCGCAAAAGAAAAATCCTGATGTGCCTGAGCTTGTACGCGGCAAAACCGGACGGGTTTACGGCGATCTTGTCGGCCTGCTTACGGTGCTGAAATCTTTGCCGCTTGCTTACAATAAGGACATGCAGGAAGACAAAGAAGGCATGTTCGACACGGTGAAGACACTGCAGGGCGCGCTTCAGCTGTTTGCGCCGATGATCGCAACAATGAAGGTGAACAAGGATCGGATGCGTCAAGCGGTTAATCAGGATTTCTCAAACGCAACGGATATTGCGGACTTCCTGGTCGGTAAGGGCTTGCCTTTCCGCCAAGCGCATGAGGTAATCGGCAAAACGGTATTGTATTGCATCGAGCAAAACAAATACTTGCTGGACCTGACGCTGGAAGAGTTCAAGCAGTTCTCGTCGCTGTTCGACGATCGCATTTATACGGTGCTTCAACCAGAGCAGGTTGTTAATGCGCGTAATGTTTACGGCGGTACGGCAAAAACACAAGTCCAAGATGCAATCGGACGTGCAGATCTGGCTTTGGAGCAAACAGCTGCATGGGTAACCGAATATCTTGAGCGCAGCAGATAAGGAAAGCAGCTTTCTTGGGGGCTGCTTGTAAAAGAAAATAAGCAGTTCAGCAGAGCCTCTTGAGGGAATCCGCTGAACTGCTTTTTTTTACGGCAATGATGCTGCCTGCCGCAAATGGCAATCATTAAACCCCATCTTCAAGCAGCGGCTCTGTTGTGCTCGGCGGAGGTGTCGGCGTTGCAGCCGGGCCGCTTCCGTCCTTCAGCGGGCCAACCTCGATTACGATAGGCTGTGCCTTATACGTATCTCGCGATACGCGTTCGCGCGACACCTCTTTTCCGTCACGAAAAAACGTGCGGTAAGTATCGACGACATAGCCCTGCTTGCCAGTTTCGACCGTGACCTGCCGGCCTGGCGATAAACTCGCATTGCTTATCTCCTGAACGGCCGGAGCAATCGTTTTGAGCGTCACGGACTCGATTTCGTAGCGTTCGTTCGCGTTCATCGTTCCGAACAGCTTGACCGTGAGCTTGCGATCCGCCACGACGGTGCGAATGATGAGATGCTTGCCTGTCGTGTTTTTAAACCGAAAGTTAATGGCGCCCCCCGCATAAGTGGCATCCTGGCCGATGGGTAAATAAGCAACGGGCAAGGAATGGTTTCGTCGTTCCACGATCCCTAAGCCAGCGCGCAGTACCGCGTTATAAAGGGTGCTCGATACTTGGCAAATCCCGCCGCCGATTCCAGGAACGAGCTTTCCGTTCAAAATAACCGGTGCCTCGCGATAGTCAAATAACTCTTCTGCCCTTGCGATAAGCTTGCTGTAGTCGAACACTTCATCCGGCGCAAGAACCCAATCATTTAGTGCTTCTGCGGTCACTGTTATATTATGAGCGCGCCCTTCAGCGCTCGTTCGGAATTCCGTGGAAAACTCCATAATTTTACGCTCGATGCCCTCGTCCTTCAGCTTCTCCAGCGTCAGCTCGGGATGAATGGTGGTAACCGGAAGCTTAGCATCAAATGCCTTCTCCACAGGTGAACCAATTTGTTCTTTCTCCAGCACAACCCAATCATCCACCTCATCCAATAGCTTTCCGGTATCCAAGCGATATGCGTCGACATGAGGCTCATAAATCACCTTATCATCATCTGTGATGATACGCGAAGCATTTTTGGTTTCGTTTTTTTCAATCCAGCTCCACTGCTTTCGAAGGGCTGCATCAAAGGCATCATGATTCCAGAATTGCGTCAGCTCGTATTTTTTCTGAAATTGATAGCGGTAGACGGCTCGCTCCCAAACATTACCGGCACTAAGCTTTAATAAGGCTTCACGTGCGCCTTTGAATTCCGCTTTGTAGCCAAGCTCGGCAGCTGTCCACTGCTTGCTGTCACTGGCCGCAGCTGTACCATGAATCGTAATCGTGCGCTGAAGCAGCGAGCTCTCATATTGCCCGAGCAGCTCCAAGGCATCGTCTACCGACAAACCTCCGATTGGAATGCCTCCTGCATCTACCTTAGAGGGAACGGTTTTTTGCAGCGCGTAATTCATGACAATGCCCCAGCCGACAGCTGCAACGAGCAGCAGCGAAGCGATAACGATAATGCTGATATGTATACGTTTTACGATACGAATCACTCCTTCCTGCATGTTCAAACAAGACAGTCTTACATGTATATGCATCACGGAGTGTAATTTTGTCTAATGAGCAGTCTTAGCCCGATTCGACAATTGATTTTATTATGAGATTTGTGAAAAATGAGGAAAGCTACCTCCTTATGAAGGAATTCAGCGCAAACTGTCGAAATAGTAGTACTGACTATAAACAGGATGTGATAATGTGATCGAGATGCAAGACATATGGAAAACGTACATCGACGGAACGCATGCGTTAAGAGGCGTCTCTGTTCGTATAGATCGCAATGAATTTGTTTATTTAGTAGGACCGTCGGGTGCAGGGAAATCGACATTTATGAAATTGATTTATCGCGAGGAAGTACCGACAAAAGGACAGATTTCAGTCAACGGATTTAATATAGGCAAGCTGAGGCCGCGTAAAATACCGTTTGTTAGACGAAATATAGGCGTTATTTTTCAAGACTTCAGACTATTGCCGAAATTAACGGTCTATGAAAATGTCGCCTTCGCCATGGAAGTTATTGAAGCGCCGTCCCGTGTGATCAAGAGGAGAACGATGGAGGTGCTTGATCTCGTCGGTCTGAAGCATAAGCATGCCAGTCTGCCTGCCCAGCTGTCGGGAGGCGAGCAGCAGCGGGTCTCGATCGCGCGGGCGATCGTAAATAACCCGTCCGTCATTGTAGCAGATGAGCCTACGGGCAACCTGGATCCGGAAACGTCGCTTGGCATTATGAACTTGCTCGAGGAAATTAACTTCCGCGGCGCTACGATCGTAATGGCCACCCACAACAAAGATATCGTTAACTCCATGCGTAAACGCGTCATTGCTATCGAGAACGGCAATATCGTTCGTGATGAGGTAAGAGGGGAGTACGGCTATGAAGCTTAGAACCATACTCCGTCATCTCCGGGAAGGCGCCAAAAACATCATTCGGAATGGCTGGATGTCGTTTGCTTCCATGAGCTCGATTTTTATTTCCTTGTTCATTCTCGGCGTATTTTTATTGCTTGCAATGAATGTGAATCAGATGGCTGCTCAAATTGAGAGCCAGGTGCAAATTCGCGTGTTCCTCCAGCTGAATGTCGATAAAGCGAAAATTACGGAGCTGCAGAACAAAATCGGCAATCTTACCGAAGTAAGCAAAGTTACGTTTGTGTCCAAAGCAGAAGGGCTGGATCTGCTGCGTAAAAACCTGGGTGATGATAACAAGGATTTGCTCGATGGCTATGAAAAAGAAAAAAATCCACTGCCCGATTCCTTTACGGTAGAGGTTTATGATCCGCAATCGATCGAAGCGGCAGCGAAGCAGATCGAAGCGATCAATAAAGCAGATGCGCTCATGCCGATTGCTAAAGTCAAATATGGACAAGGCACGGTCGAAACGTTGTTTAAAATTACAAATGCCCTCCGTTACATAGGTCTTGTCATCGTCATCGGATTGTCGGTAACCGCCATGTTCCTCATCTCGAATACGATCAAAATGACTATTATCGCAAGACGCCGCGAGATTGGCATTATGAAGCTGGTTGGCGCGACGAACGCTTTCATTCGCTGGCCGTTTTTCATTGAGGGAGCAATGATTGGCATCATTAGCTCGGTTATTACGACGATAGCCGTACTGGCCGGTTATTCACAGCTCGTGAAATTTACACAAATGGAATTATCACTCATGATGATTAAGCTCGTCACGATTGAGGAGTCCGGTCTGCTGACCGCCGCGCTTCTCATTGGACTCGGATCATTGATCGGCATATGGGGCAGTACGATTTCGATACGAAAGTATTTGAAAGTGTAGGTGGAAGCGAACGTGAAGAAGAGAAAATGGTTACTATTCACCGTTACGATGATGCTCACAATGTTTGTATTGCAGCCAACAGACGGAGAAGCTGCATCCCTTAGCGATATCAAGAAGCAGATTGCGGCCGCGAAGGCGGAGATGAAGGAAGCAGAGAGACGTGCCGCAAATACGGAGCAGCAAAAAGCAGATGCGAAGCGGCAGGCGGCAAATGCGCATCAACAAGCACAAAGCGCGAAAAATGAAAAGGGAGATATCGAGGATAAGAAGACGGTAGCTCTAAAATCGATCGAGAGCATAATGGCCGAAATCGATAATGTCGTTGTTACCAAAACGAAGACGCTTGCGCAGCTCGATGCGAAGGAAGAAGAGCTGCTTCAAACAGGTCTTGAGTTGGAACAGGCAGAGGAACGGGTAAAAACGCGCGATGCGCTTTTGCAATCGCGTATGCGCCTTATGTATACGAACGGTTTTGTTTCTTACATGGACGTGCTGCTCAGCGCGACAAGCTTTACTGATTTTATCGACCGCTTCGATGCGCTTCAATCGATCCTGTCGCAGGACCGCGATATTTTGGCGGAGCAGCGGGAGGAAAAGAAGCTGGTCGCTCTCAAAAAAGTTGAGGTCGAGAAGCAGTTTGCCGAAATGACGAAAATATATGAAAAGCTTGAGATGTACGAAGCTCATCTTGCGAAGAAGGAAGAAGAAAAACAAACGATGATTGCGAGCTACAATAGCAATATTAAACAGCTGGACGGCAAGCTTCAACAGCTGGACAGCGAGCTTGAGCACATAGACAGCACGCTGGAGGAGCTTGAAGGAATCAGCGAGGAGCAGGATGAGGAGCTTATGAAGCTCGCTTCGAAAGTATCCAAGCTGAATTCGGAGAAAAATAGAATTTCAAACCCATACTCGGGCGGCAGGCTGGGCATGCCGATCAAGGACGGTTACCGGATAAGCTCAAACTTCGGTACGCGGGTCCATCCCATTACGGGCAAGAAGCATACGCATACGGGTATAGATTTTGCCGCTCCGCAGGGTACGGATATTTATGCGGCTGAGGACGGTGTCGTGCTCGTCGCGCAAACGTGGAGCACCTACGGAAATTGTGTCATCATCGACCATGGTAACGGCTTGTGGACGCTTTACGGACATATTCGCAATGGCGGAATAAAGGTCGAAAAAGGCGAAACGGTTAAGAAGGGCCAAAAAATTGCCGAGGTAGGCAGCACAGGCAACTCGACAGGGCCGCATCTGCATTTCGAAGTGCGTAAAAACGAAACGCCCGTTAATCCGAGCAGCTATTTAAAATAAGCAATCATTCATACTCATATATCCAAGGCAGCCCATGTGGCTGCCTTGTTTGAAATGGGAGATCATAAAAATCAAGAAATGATCATCTTTACCGTATAAGACAAATAATTGTAAGCGGCTTGTCATATACTAGGGTGGTCTTAAATCTAAGACCGTGTAAGATGAGAAGGTGGTGTAGACAGGTGCATTTCAAAGGACGCACAGTATTCGCGTTTGTTATGCTGACGATGATTGCATCCGTACTCGTTACGTTAACGATCGCGGATCAAATCATTAAGCCGGACGAGCCGTCTGCGCCTGCACTCTCGGCTTCGGCAGCCGGTGAGGGTGAGCGCTTCAGGCTGAAAGAGGATGAGCTGACAAAGCTTAATGCGGTACTGGAATTAATCGAAACAAAATATTATCAAAAGGTCGATCGCCTTGAGCTGCTCGATGGCGCGGTCAGCGGAATGATGTCGTCGCTGGATGATCCTTACTCCGTCTATATGGAGAAGGACGCAGCGCAGCATTTTTCGGAATCGATCGAGGGCTCGTTTACCGGAATTGGGGCAGAGGTAACGCTTGAGAATGGACGCATTGTCGTCGTTTCCCCGATCAAAGGCTCGCCGGCGGAGCGTTCGGGCTTATTGGCCAAGGACGTGCTGCTCTCTGTGAACGGCGTGAAGCTGGACGGATTGAATTTACAGGATGCTGTAGCTAAAATTCGCGGACCAAAAGGAACGAAAGCAAAAATTGTGGTGCAGCGGGCCGGATTCTCCGAGCCGATTCAGCTTGTGCTCATCCGCGATGATATCGATGTGGAAACGGTATATAGCAGCCTGCGTCCCGACGGGACAGGCGTCATTGAAATCAGGCAGTTCTCTCTGCATACGGCGGAGCGCTTTAAGCAGGAGCTCGCTAAGCTTGAGGAGCAAGGGATGAAGGGGCTTGTACTGGATGTGCGCAACAATCCGGGCGGCGTGCTGCCGGTTGTCGTGGAAATCGCACAGTCCTTTTTGCCCAAAGGTACGACTGTCGTACAGGTAGAGGATCGGGATGGAAATCGGGAGAAGACGCTATCGCAGGGACAAAGTAAATCGTACCCTATAGCGGTTCTCATGAATAACGGCAGCGCAAGCGCGTCAGAAATATTAGCAGGTGCTTTGCAAGAGGGTGCAGGAGCGAAGCTGGTAGGCGAAACAACATTCGGCAAAGGTACGGTGCAGGTGAGCTACAACAAGGCGCTAGGCGACGGAAGCCTGGTGAAAATGACGATTGCAAAATGGCTGACGCCGAAGGGCAATTGGATTCATGAAAATGGCATTAAGCCGGATATTGCCGTGCAGCCGCCAGATCTATATACGGTAGCCAGGTTGACGCTGTCTGAGACGCTGAAGCAGGATATGCTGGGCGAGCAGGTGAGAAGCGTACAAATTATGCTGCACGGGCTCGGGTATGAACCGAGGCGCGAGGATGGCTATTATGGAGCGGAGACAACAACAGCCGTTAAGAAATTCCAATCGGAGCACAGCTTGCCGGCTACGGGACAGGTCGATAAGCAGACAGGAGAGGCGCTTGAGAAAGCGGTCATTAAATGGATTCAGGATGAAAAAAATGATACGCAGCTGCATGAAGCAATTAAGGCGGTAGGCAGGAAATAATGCGCGCATGTCGAATGAATAAGAGGTTGACTTTGTTTAACAGAGTCAGCCTTTTATTTTTTAAGGCTTATAAGGACATGCGGTACGAGTGAAGGAGTGTTAGCTTTGGAAACGGCGATGGAGTTGCTTGAAATGCTCGGGCAAGCGGCTGTCCAATTGGTTGCACAGCCATTCTATTATATTGCGGTGTTATTTATTATTTTGCAGTACACGAGACAAATTCGGATGGAGCGGCAAATGTTTGCGGTTAAGCTGCACAATTGGCCAAGTTTGGTTTTAAAAGCGCTGTTAACGGGTCTGCTGATTGGCTTAGCCGTGTCGGTTGCAGGAGCATTCGTTGGCGTGACGTTAACGGGCGAATCGGTCATTTGGTTGTGGGCGGTTGCCGCTGTCCTCATGCTAGTCCGGATTCGCTACTTATGCTTCGCATATAGCGCGGGAGTCATTGTCCTGCTTCAGTGGCTGCTCGGGTGGACGCCTCTATCGGAGAGGACGGATTGGATTGGATCCGCAGCAGCCTCGCTTGCAGGAATCGATGCCGCGGGGCTGCTCGTTCTGGTCGCCCTGCTTCATCTGGCTGAAGCGGTGCTCGTGCGCTGGCAAGGAGACCGGCTCGCTACGCCGTTGTTTCTCGAGGGGAAGAGAGGCAAGCTGGTTGGCGGCTATATGCTGCAGGGATTTTGGCCGGTGCCGCTGCTCATGCTGGTACCGGCTGCCGGAAGCGGCGCGTCGTCATCAGCATTGCCATGGACACCGCTATTTGGAGCGGACTGGTCGCAGGGCTGGACATTCGTGGCGTTGCCTATGATTATCGGCTTTACCGAAATGACAAGATCTTTATTGCCCCGGGAGAAAGCGAAGCACGCGGCAAAGGGGCTGCTGCTTTACAGCATTTGCTTGGCGGGCGCAGCTATCCTGGCTTGGTGGCAGCCAATGCTGCTGCCGCTTGCGGCAATCGCCTCACTATTACTGCATGAGGCCATCATATGGCGCAGCCGGTCGGTAGAAGCGGCTCAATCGCCATTGTACGTCCATGACTCGCGCGGTTTGCGCATACTGGGTATCGTGCCTGGGACGCCTGCCGCTGCGATGGGGCTCATTACCGGCGAGGTTTTGCACAAGGTGAACGGGATGCATGTAAGAACGAAAGAGGACCTTTATGAGGCGCTCGTTCACAACTCTGCCTTTTGCAAGCTGGAAGTTTTGAATCTTGACGGCGAATTGAAGTTTGTGCAGCGTGCGCGTTTTGCCGGCGAGCATCATCAGCTGGGCGTTATTCTCGCTCCTGACGAGCAGGCCAATTATTACGCTGCATCAGGACCGGCATCGCTGCTCGAGCTGCTGCGCAGCTCCCGTACCGCGAATCGCCGCGAAGACCAAAGTGTGAAAGTGCGTTGATAGCCGAGTGTGAAGCGATTATTTGAGATCTGTCTAATCCTTAGAAAAAAACAGAGTATGTTGATCGTCTCATCATACTCTGCTGTTCGAAAGGGTCCTGAGCGTAATCGGGTCTAAAGCTTAAATTGGTTTACGATTTCATTCAAATTCGCTGCCCGGTCTCGGAGCAGCTCTGCGGAATTGGCGGTTTCTTCGAGGGATGCAAGCTGCTCCTGCGAAGATGCGGCCATTTTTTTTCTGTTTGCTTCGGAAATACGCGTAATCCCCGTAATATTTTCGGCATATAGGCCGATGTATCCTTTACCTGCTCGATCATTTTTTTTAGCTGAACCGTCATGCGATTGAAGTGAGACATTAATTGGCCGATTTCATCTTTGCTTCTAACCTCGATTTGCTCGCTCTTTTCAAATGCTGTTGTCGGAATTTTCCATCCGGCAACAACATAATAATACAATTTAAAGATGCTTGTGTAAACTTTTAGCGGGAAATTAAAATATTTGTAAATATATGCGGTAGATGATTCGCAGGATCTGCTCCAAAAGTCATGGATGAAGAAAACGATTGATATGCTTATCGAGCGGAGAGGCTTGCAAGCTATACCGCTGAGCAAGACTTAAACGGATCATGCTGCGCGTATTTTTTTGTTTTGGGATCATTGCGCCGCTTGACAGTTAACGGTATAATATACGGGAACAAACATTCTTATTTTTATAATAACAGATGAAATGAAATGCCTATAATTGACTATAATGATAAGAGCGTTCGGAATGATGGGGGTGGATGACAGGCGTGAGTGAACTTGCAAAGGAATCGAAGCTGTTTCAAATAAAATCGGATTATACGCCGCAGGGCGACCAGCCGAAAGCGATTGAGCAGCTTGTAGAGGGAATTAAGGCGGGCAAGAGGCATCAGACGCTGCTCGGCGCGACCGGAACAGGCAAGACGTATACGATTGCGAACATGGTGGAGAAGTTGAATCGGCCAACACTCGTGATTGCCCACAATAAGACGCTGGCCGCTCAGCTGTGCAGTGAATTCAAAACATTTTTTCCCGACAATGCAGTGGAGTATTTCGTAAGCTATTATGATTATTACCAGCCTGAGGCGTACATCCCTTCAACCGATACCTTTATCGAGAAGGATTCGAGCATCAATGACGAGATCGATAAGCTGCGGCACTCGGCGACGAGCTCTTTGTTTGAACGCCGTGATGTCATTATCGTGGCAAGCGTTTCTTGCATATACGGTCTCGGTTCGCCGTCGGAATACGGAGGACTGGTGCTGTCGCTTCGTGTAGGGATGGAGAAGCCGCGTGATGTGATTTTGCATAAGCTTGTCGATATTCAATATCAGCGCAACGATATAAGCTTTACACGGGGAACGTTCCGCGTTCGAGGCGACATTGTCGAAATTTTTCCCGTTGCCAACAATGAGCGGGCCATTCGAGTGGAGCTTTTCGGTGACGAAATTGAGCGAATTTCGGAAATTGATGTCATTACCGGGGAAATAATCGGAGAACGCGATCATATCGCTATATTTCCGGCATCTCACTTCGTCACTCAAGAGGAGACGATGAAGGTGGCGCTCGTTAATATCGAGCGCGAGCTGGAGGAGCGTCTTGCCGAGCTGCGCGAGGCGGGCAAGCTGCTTGAAGCCCAGAGGCTGGAGCAGCGGACGCGATACGATTTGGAAATGATGGCGGAGATGGGTTTTTGCTCGGGAATCGAGAACTATTCCGGACCGCTGACCTTTAGGGAGCGCGGCGCAACACCTTATACGCTGCTTGATTATTTTCCGGACGACATGGTTATTGTTATCGATGAATCACATGTATCCCTGCCGCAAATCAGGGCGATGTACAATGGTGACCGCGCCCGCAAGGAGATGCTCGTTAATCATGGCTTCAGGCTTCCTTCGGCGATGGATAACCGTCCTCTCCGTTTTGAAGAATTTGAGGCGAAGGCAAAGCAGCTGGTTTACGTATCCGCTACTCCGGGCCCCTATGAAATAGAAAATACCGACAAAATGATCGAGCAAATTATTAGACCTACTGGTCTAATCGATCCGATTATTGACGTCCGCCCGACAAAAGGGCAAATCGATGATTTGCTGGAGGAGATCCGCGACCGCATTGCGAAGGATGAGCGGGTTCTCGTAACGACGCTGACGAAGAAAATGTCAGAGGATTTGACCGACTACATGAAGGAGATAGGCATTAAGGTTAGATATCTCCATTCCGATATTAAGACTTTAGAGCGGTTAGCTATATTGCGTGATCTCAGGCTTGGCGTATTCCACGTACTCATCGGTATTAACCTGCTCCGGGAAGGACTGGATTTGCCGGAAGTATCGTTAGTTACGATTCTTGACGCGGATAAGGAAGGTTTCCTGCGCTCCGATCGCGCGCTCATCCAAACCATTGGACGCGCAGCTCGTAACAGCGAGGGCCGGGTCATTATGTACGGCGACAAAATAACCGATTCAATGGATCGGGCAATAAAAGAAACAGAGCGCCGTCGTACAATTCAGCTTGCGTATAATGAAAAACATGGCGTGACGCCGCAAACGATACGCAAAAAAGTGCATGATGTAATTGAGGCGACGAAGGTGGCCGAGCAGAAAGCCGATTATTTAACCGGTGCCGCTGTCGACAAAATGTCAAAGAAGGATCGTCTGGCGCTTGTTCAAAAGCTGGAAGCGGAAATGAAGGACGCAGCGAAGAGTCTGCAGTTCGAACGTGCGGCAGAGCTTCGGGATGCGCTGCTTGAGCTGCGCGCTGAGATGGGTTAAGTAGGAGGAGAAACGATTGGCTAGCGATAAAATAGTTATTAAGGGCGCCCGCGCCCACAATCTTAAAAACATAGACGTCACCATCCCGCGCGATAAATTTGTCGTACTGACGGGATTAAGCGGTTCCGGTAAATCCTCTCTCGCATTCGATACTATTTATGCGGAAGGGCAGCGCCGTTATGTTGAATCCTTATCGGCCTATGCGCGCCAATTTCTCGGACAAATGGAAAAGCCGGATGTCGATTCTATCGACGGGCTATCGCCTGCCATTTCTATCGACCAGAAGACAACGAGCCGCAATCCGCGTTCTACAGTCGGAACGGTAACCGAAATTTACGACTATTTGCGGCTATTGTTCGCACGGGTCGGCAAACCGCATTGTCCGGACCATGGTATTGAAATTACGTCACAAACCGTTGAGCAAATGGTTGACCGTATAATGGAATATCCCGAGAAGACGAAGCTGCAAATACTTGCGCCCATCATTTCCGGGCGTAAGGGCGAGCATACGAAGCTGCTGGCCGATATTCAGAAGCAAGGATTCGTGCGGGTGCGTGTGAATGGCGAGCTGCGCGAGCTTAGCGAGAAGATTGAGCTTGAGAAAAACAAAAAGCATAGCATTGAAGTGGTCGTCGACCGTATCGTAGTGAAGCCGGATGTGCAAAGCAGGCTGGCGGATTCTCTTGAAACGGCGCTAAAGCTGTCCGAGGGACGCGTAATCGTCGATATTATCGACCAGGAGGAACTTCTCTTCAGCTCCAACCTGGCCTGTCCGGAATGCGGCTTCAGTATCGAAGAGCTGGAACCGCGCATGTTCTCTTTCAACAGCCCTTACGGCGCTTGTCCGGATTGCGACGGCCTTGGCGTCAAAATGATCGTAGATCCGGAGCTGCTCGTTCCGGATTCCAGCAAATCGATTGAGGATGCGGCTTTCTTGGCATGGGCGGGCAGTACGTCCAACTATTATCCGCAGTTTTTAAGTGCGGTTTGCGTGCACTACGGCATACCGCAGAACGTGCCGGTATCGGAGCTGGATGCCGAGCAGATGAAGAAGCTGCTCTACGGAACGGGCGGAGAGCGGGTTCGTTTCCTTTACGAAAATGATTTTGGACATCG
This sequence comes from Paenibacillus sp. J2L1-98, assembly GCF_056269405.1. Lineage (NCBI taxonomy): Bacteria > Bacillati > Bacillota > Bacilli > Caryophanales > Paenibacillaceae > Paenibacillus > Paenibacillus sp. J2L1-98. The sequence goes on from NZ_JBWDNW010000024.1 coordinate 81,429, forward strand.
GAAGGAAGCCTATGTGCCGTTCGAAGGCATCGTGCATAATCTGGAGCGCCGTTACAGAGATACGGCATCGGATATGATGCGCGAGCATATTGAGAACTATATGAGCGCTAAGCCATGCGGAGGCTGCAAGGGACAGCGGCTTCGCAAGGAGAGCTTGGCCGTAACGATCAATGTGCAAAATATTTCGCAAGTAACGTCGTTGTCGATTGGCGAGGCGCAGCGTTATTTCGAGTCGCTTAAGCTCTCGCAGAAGGAATTGGCGATTGCGAGCCTTATTTTGAAGGAGATTAACAGCCGTCTAGGGTTTCTTGTGAACGTCGGGCTTGAGTATTTGTCGTTAAGCCGCGCAGCGGGCACGTTGTCGGGTGGCGAGGCACAGCGGATTCGATTAGCGACGCAGATCGGCTCCAGCCTGATGGGGGTTCTATATATTTTGGACGAGCCGAGCATCGGCCTTCATCAGCGCGATAACGACCGATTGATTGAGACGCTTGAGCATATGCGCAATCTCGGTAATACGCTGATCGTCGTAGAACATGACGAGGACACGATGCTCGCGGCCGATTACATTATCGATATCGGGCCGGGCGCGGGCATCCATGGCGGTAAGGTCATCGCCGAAGGCACGCCGGAAGAAGTGATGGCGAATGAAAACTCGCTGACCGGTCAATATTTGAGCGGACGCAAATTTGTAGAAGTGCCGGCTGAACGCCGCAAGACGAATGAAAAATGGCTTGAGGTGCGCGGCGCGAAAGAAAATAATCTTAGAAACGTAAACGTGAAAATTCCGCTTGGCGTATTCACAGCTGTAACGGGAGTTTCCGGCTCAGGTAAATCGACTTTCGTGAACGAAATTCTTTACAAGACACTTGCGCGTGATTTAAATAAGGCAAAGACGCGTCCAGGTCAGTACAAGGAGCTTCGGGGTATCGAGCAGTTGGAGAAGGTCATCGACATTGACCAATCGCCAATCGGCCGGACACCAAGATCGAATCCAGCTACGTATACCGGGGTTTTTGATGACATTCGCGATTTGTATGCAAGCACGAATGAGTCAAAGGTGCGCGGTTATAAGAAAGGCAGATTCAGCTTCAACGTGAAGGGCGGCCGCTGCGAAGCATGCCGCGGCGACGGGATCATAAAGATCGAAATGCATTTCCTTCCCGATGTATACGTACCTTGTGAGATATGCAAAGGCAAACGTTACAATCGCGAGACGCTGGAAGTGAAATACAAAGGCAAAAACATCGCAGAAGTGCTGGAAATGACGATTGAGGACAGCTGTTCCTTCTTTGAAAACATTCCTCGGATTCACCGTAAGGTGCAGACGCTGCTTGATGTTGGTCTTGGCTACATGACACTGGGACAGCCGGCTACGACATTGTCTGGAGGAGAAGCGCAGCGGGTGAAGCTGGCCGCTGAGCTCTACCGCCGTTCGACTGGTAAGACGCTATATATATTGGATGAGCCAACGACGGGCTTGCATGTGCATGATATCGACAGGTTGTTGACCGTACTGCATCGTTTGGTTGACTCAGGTGAATCTGTGCTCGTCATTGAGCATAACTTGGATGTCATTAAGACAGCGGATTACTTGATCGACCTAGGGCCGGAAGGCGGCAGCGGCGGCGGAATGATCGTTGCAGTAGGAACGCCGGAGCAGGTCGTGAAGGTGGAGCAATCGTACACCGGCAAATACTTGAAGCCGATTCTTGAGCGTGATCGCGAGCGGACGGTTGCGCTGCACAAGGAGAATTTGAAGGTTGCTGCGGCAGCAGAATAGTTTGGGTGGAGGCTGCTTCAAAAGGTTTGAAAAACCTTGGGGGCAGCCTTCTTGTTTCCGAGGAAATCGCCGCTTTTTTAGCAATTAATCCATATAGCCTCTGAAGTGAAGTGTTTTGTTTTTGCAGATTTACAAACAATACGCTGCAAATTATAATCGATAAAAACGCTCGCGCTAAAGGTTGTGAATATGCAAAAAAAATATCTATGAGTGTGATTACTTTCTGATATCACCCTATTTTAATAAATGCTAGGTGTGGTTATATAGACAAAAATATATTTTGTTTTCATTGGGTAAATATGGTATAAGTCAACTTCCTCGCTGAAGAGCGCTCCTTATTTGTGGAGACACATAAAGGAACATATATTTTGCCAATGGGTAGTAATATACTTTGGTAAAGATGGACATTTTATATGTGCGGGATACATCAAAGATGTTTTAGTCCATTGGATCCTTTTAGATAAGATGATAATTATGAAGCGTTTTTAGGAAATCGTGACAAAGTTGTTACGAATCCCGATTCGGACTTGCGTCAGGAGCCACAAAAAGCTAACATATAGTAATATAGGTTACGTGCGAAAAAAAGGAGGTCCCTTCATGTTTTTAGCAGAAGAAGCAGCTCATACAGCAAGTAAAATCGGTACTTTTGATTATTTCATGCTTGCCTTTACCGTTTTGATCGCAATCGGTTTCGTTCGACTGTTGACCGCTCGTCCGAAGAAAAACATTTTCGCGATCGGTTTTACAGCAGTTTCACTCGGTTTGTTTCTGTTGATCGACTTTATTATGATCACTAAAGTTTGGTTAGCATAGTATTCCGCATAGAAAAAGGTCTGCCGGACTTGTCCGGCAGACCTTTTTCTTCTTTATATGATTAAACCCACCACATCTCGCCAAGCGGCTCGCGGATCAGGATTTGTTGCAGATTTTGAACTGCCTTCGTGAAGCCTTCGTCAACTGACATTAAGCCGTCCTCATGCTCGATGCTGACCACGTAGTCATAGCCGACGAGACGGAGTGCGCTAAGAATGTCTGCCCACGTTTTTAAGTCATGGCCATAGCCGACAGTACGGAATTGCCAAGCACGATCCAGCATTAGAGCGTAGGATTGCATGTCTGTTACGCCGTGATGGTTAACGTTGATTGGATCGATTGTCGTATCCTTCGCATGGAAGTGATGAATAGCTCCTGCACGGCCTAGAATATGAACCGCTTGAACCGGATCAATGCCCTGCCACCACATGTGGCTTGGATCGAGGTTAGCTCCGATTGCATTTCCAGCCGCTTCGCGAAGGCGAAGCAGAGTAGCCGGGCTGTGAACGGAGAAGCCGCCATGAAGCTCCAGACCGATTTTTATGCCGCCAGCAGCAGCAAGCTTGCCGATCTCAGACCAATATGGAATAACTTTTGCTTCCCACTGCCATTTCAAAATATCTTGAAAATCGTTCGGCCAAGGAGCAACCGGCCAGTTCGGATATTTCGCATCCTCGTGATCGCCAGGGCAGCCGGAGAATGTATTCACGACGGCTACCTCAAGACGGTTAGCAAGCTCGATCGTTTTGCGGATAACATCATCGTGCTCAGTCGAAATCGCTTTCTGCGGGTGCAGCGGATTAGCGTGGCAGCTCAGTGCGCTGATCATCAAGCCGCGTGATTCTACCGCGTGCTTAAACGCTTTCAGCTTACCCTCGTCAGCAAGCAATCTATCCAGGTCGCAGTGTGCGTTTCCCGGGTATCCGCCAGTTCCGATTTCGATGGCATCAAGACCTTTGGAGGCGATATAATCGAGTGCTTCCTCGAATGGCTTTTGTGCAAAAAGAACGCTAAATACTCCTAATTTCATTTGTTCATTTACCTCCCGAATCCATCAAATGGATTGATTTAGTAGTCCCACATAGTATACCACTTCTGTAATCAGAACACATAACCGAAACCACATTTGACAAAATAGCATAATAAATAAACAAAACAAGCATAGTGCAGGATTAATAGCAGTTAGTATTCTATCTTTTGAACTAGTAAACTAGCAAATTTCGTTGTTAAATTTAGTAATATATGCTACATCACAACTTGATTGCTATATCGGGAATGCAGGACAATTGAGAATTGGGCGACCCGAAGGGGAGCGCGTATTCGTGAGGAGCACATCGGCTCGAATATCCGCAATTTCACTACAACACCGTTAAGCTTGAAAGACGGAAATGCTTAGATGCTGATCTACGAGCTTTCGTATGATGGAGATGTCTGGTTAACCTATAACGGTATATTCTTAATTTCCGGAAATTGCCGGTATTCATTAGACTGTATTTTCCTTTCATCTAATGGTGCAAAGAGCACGCCGTATTTAAGCTGATTGTCGCATCGGATGATATCGACACGGTCTTTATCGAGAAAAACATTGGCTTGATCGAGGATGATTATGATCTGATCGACCGCAGCAAACAAACAACCAAACGCAGCTCGCTTAATGGATACTCCATTGATATTCATTCCGACCTATTGGTACGGCGTGCAAAAAAACTTCAACGGGGATGATGTGCGCTTCACATTCAGCGCGGGTGAAATGGGAATCTATAAGACAGGAAATTCAGCAGCTGCAATAGTGCCTGCGCTTTCTGAGTTTGTGCGTTCTCCAGAAAAGGTTTCGCAGGGGATGTCCGTTAAGGAGCTTCAACGGTAACGATCAATGGGAAAACGGCATATAAAGTAGTGTTAAGCGTATCTAAACCTAAAGAAGATCTGCCTTTTTCCCATATCTTCTATGCATTTGATACTGCGGGAGGCTCGTTGGTATTCTCTTTTGCCATCTACGATTTCACGCAACCGGCAGCAACCTTAAGCTTGTCAACGATGTGGCTCAATCGATTCGCTTCAATTAAATAAATGGTTTAGCAGAGGCTGTCTCATAAGGTCAAAGACCTGGAACAGCTTCTTTTTTGTGTGCGCAGCTTATTTGTACAAATCAGGCTGGCTACTTTAATTTAGTTGCATTCTGTCAACTTAAATGAACGCAGTCAGGTGAAATCGACCTCATAGTTCGATTTCGTGAAACTAATCCGGTTATTTTTTCTTACATCCCTAAAAGCGGCGAATAGTTCAACGAAATGAACTAAATTCGTGCTTTTCACAAGCCTGCTTCGGATTAGTTCGACGAAATGAACCTAAATCGAATCGTACGTCACCGCGAAGCACGATCAATCATCGTTTATTCCATTGGGAAGTATAGTGAATGCTGACCGGTATACGTTTATTTGAGGGAAGGCAGTTGTGGGTTTTCCGTAGATCCAAATCAAGAGAGGCCGAAGCAAAAATCATAGTTTTCTGAAAAATGAGCTGTTTCTTAGGAGAGTTGCTTGCTTTTGGGACAGTCTCTTTTAAATGATGAGGATTGCTGGGAGCAATGTATGGTGGATTAGACAGTCGCGGTTTGTTAAGATAGGAGAAGCAGGTTTCAGGAATGTGAGGGATTGATAGTTATTATGACAGACTCAATAATAAGATCGGACATAGAACTGCTGGCTCCGGCCGGCGATTGGGATTGCATGCGCGCAGCTGTGGCAAACGGGGCAGATGCCATATTTTTTGGTGTGGAGAAGTTTAATGCCCGCGCCCGCGCGAACAACTTCCGCAGCGAGGAGCTGCCGGAAATTATGGCGTTTCTTCATACGTACGGGGTAAAAGGTTTCCTGACGTTCAACATTCTCGTATTTGAAGACGAGCTGAGAGACGCGCAGAAGCTAATTGAGATGTGTATAGATGCGGGCGTGGATGCGGTAATCGTACAGGATTTGGGCCTCGTGAAGCTGATTCGCGAGCTTTCTCCTGATTTTCCGATTCACGGCTCGACTCAAATGACGATAACGTCCCCTGAGGCGGTAGAATTCACTAAGCCGTTTGGGATTGAGCGGGTCGTATTGGGACGTGAAAATAACCTCAAACAAATTCGTACGATCGGGGAGCAAGCGAAGCTGCCGATGGAAGTATTCGTACACGGCGCGTTATGCGTGTCGTATTCGGGTCAGTGCCTCACCTCGGAGATGTGGGGAGGCCGCTCTGCGAATCGCGGCGAATGCGCGCAGGCTTGCCGGCTGCCGTACGATTTGATGGTCGACGGCGAGGTGCAGCCGATGGGAGACATCGCGTATTTGCTGTCGCCGAAGGATTTGGCGGCGATCGATATCGTGCCGGAGCTCATCCAAGCGGGCGTTAAGTCGTTTAAAATTGAAGGGCGTCTCAAAAGCCCGGAATATGTCGCGAATGTCGTGAGCAAGTATCGCCGCGCGATCGATAAATATTTCGACGGCGATCTGTCGAAGCCGTCGGTGGAAGAGGTGCGTGAGCTGCAGCAAAGCTTCTCGCGCGGCTTCACGCATGGTTTTCTGTCGGGAACGAACAACAAGATGCTCGTAGAGGGCACGTTCCCGAAAAGCCGGGGCGTTTACCTCGGCCGGGTAGAGCGCATTATGCGCGATGCGGTTACGCTGCGGATCGAAGCGCCTCTTAAGCGCGGCGATGGCATTGTGTTTGACGCTGGCGACCCGACGAAGAAGGAAGAGGGCGGCCGCGTTTATGATATTCGCCGTCAGGGCGTGAAGATCGAAGGCGAAGCGCAGGAAGGCGCGATGATCGAGCTTGTAGCGGGCCGGAATGATGTCGATTTGCGCAAGGTGCATGTCGGCGACCGCGTCTGGAAGACAAGTGACCCGGCGCTTGATAAGCGTCTGAGAGCGACCTTTGAAACGGAAAAGCCATATCGCGTGTTTCCGCTTCATATTAGAGTGACCGGTGCGCTCGGACAACCGATGCGCACATGGTGGACGGATGTTCAGAAGGGGACGACCGTAGAGGTAGCCACGGAGCTTGAGCTTGAGCAAGCGCAGAAACGTCCGATGGATGCGGCATTGCTTGAGGATCAATTGGGAAGGCTGGGCGGTACCGTCTATCAGCTGGAGAAGCTGGAAGTTGAGCTTCAAGGCGATTTGATCGTACCGATCCGCGAGCTGAACCGGCTGCGCCGCGAAGCGGTGGAGCTGCTTGCAGGGGAGCGTCCGAAGCCGCCCGTTTATGTGAAGCATGCGGTTGATGCGCGTGCGGACGTGTTTGAGGCGGATGTGGCGAAGAAGGATATTTTGGCTCCGCACAGCGGAAAGGATGCGAAGCTGGTCGCATTATGCCGGAGCTTGGAGCAGGTAGAAGCAGCCGTGAAAACGGATGTATCCTACGTATATGCCGATTTCGAGTTCATTAAGCAATTTCCGGCTGCTATTACAGCTGCACGCGAGGCGGGTAAGCCGATTGCGCTGGCAACGCCGCGTATTCATATGCCGGACGAGAACGGCTATCATGCGAATATTTTGAAGCTTCAGCCTGATGCGGTGCTCGTTCGGAATACTGGAGCGCTTTACTATTACTTGCGTGCTCGCGCAGCAAATCCGGATAAGCCTTTCCCTAAACTGATCGGTGATTTCTCGCTGAATGTAGCCAATCATAAAGCGGTGAATTTATTTACCGAGGTCGGGCTGGATCTGATTACACCGTCGTATGATCTCAATATTCAGCAAATGGTCGATTTGCTGGAGAGCTCGGATACGTCGAGGCTGGAAATGGTTATCCATCAGCATTTGCCGATGTTCCATACGGAGCACTGCGTTTATTGCACCTTTATGAGCGAGGGCACTGACTTTACAAACTGCGGACGCCCATGCGAGGAGAAGCGCGCTTCCTTGCAGGACCGCATCGGTATGGCGCATCCCGTTCGGGTTGATGAAGGCTGCCGTAATACGGTGTACAATGCAGTCGAGCAGTCGGGAGCCGAATATATCCGCAATTTTGTCGGCCTTGGCGTATCCCATTTCCGTGTAGAGTTTCTTGAAGAAAAGCCGGATAAGGTGCTTGAAGTATTATCGTTATACCGCGATGCGCTCGATGGGCGCATTACCGGGACGCAAGTATGGCGCAGCCTTAAAGCGATCAATCAGCTTGGCGTAACGCGCGGGCAGCTTGTGAAATAGTAAACCCACTCAACGACAATTACGGCATGCCGTCTTCTCTTTAATAGGGAGGGCGGTATTTTTTCTTTACAATATAACGGCGTGTTTGACACGATATATACGCTGGCATAGCATAGAAGGAAAGCGCAAATATGCGGCAAATGATTTTTGTGAAAAAGCGAGGCGTGATTATTTATGAATGGTTTGTGGTTTTCCGGCTGGAGGCACGTGTTCAAGCTCGATCCTGATCGGGAATTGTCCGACGAAGCGCTGGATAAGATCTGTACATCAGGTACGGATGCTGTAATTGTCGGAGGCTCCAGTGGAGTCACTTTTGAAAATATAGTCGATCTGATGGCGCGTATTCGCAGGTACGAGGTTGACTGCGCCCTGGAGGTATCAACTTTAGATGGTGCTGTTCCGGGATTTGACGGATACTTTATTCCGCTCGTTCTAAATACGAACAGAGCAGAATGGATAAATGGCTGGCAAACCGAGGGGCTGAAGGAATACGGCTCCTTCGTACCGTGGGAAGAAACGGCAGCGCAGGGCTACATTATTTTGAACGCTGAAGCAACTGCGGCGAAATTGACACAAGCGCAGACAGAGTTAACCGAAGAAGAACTGATCGCGCATGTCCGCATGGCCGATCGTCTCATGAGGCTTCCGGTTATTTATTTGGAATACAGCGGCCGGTTCGGAGATATGCAGCTGGTGAAGCGTGCAAGAACGGCAACTGCCCATGCGCAGTTATTTTATGGCGGCGGCATCGATAATCCGGAGAAAGCGCGTCAAGCAGCGGAAGCTGCTCATACCGTCGTCGTGGGAAATATTATTTACAAAGATTTGGACGCTGCTTTGTCCACTGTCACTGCTGTACATGAGGTTGCTGGCGGCAAACAATCCAGATAGCTTTTTAAGACCATTTTAGAAAAAAGCATAGAAGAAGTCATAGTGCTGTGTAGCTGGGGGAACACCACCCTCTTATGAAGTGCGGCGCTATTTTTCTGTTTGCAGCGGCTCCTTATTTCATGCGTTTATCGGCTGGTTAAACAAGGGAATAATACGGAGTTTTTTTACTGGGCAAATTGACACAGGGATGGCCGTTGTCTACACTGAAGAGAGGCGAACATATGCGAACAAAGGAGTCGGAGCATGTTGAATCATATTAGCATCGAGCAGGCAGTGCAGAAGCTGAATCCGCCGCAGCGGGAAGCTGTTCAAGCGACGGACGGACCGCTGCTTATTATGGCTGGAGCGGGCAGCGGCAAGACGCGCGTACTGACACATCGAATTGCTTACTTAATAGAAAAGAAGCGTGTGGCGCCATGGAGTATTCTCGCTATCACCTTTACGAATAAAGCTTCACGGGAAATGCAGGATCGGGTTAGCGCTCTCGTAGGACCATCGGGACGGGATATTTGGGTATCCACCTTCCACTCGATGTGCGTTCGTATTCTTCGCAGAGACATTGACCGGATCGGCTTTACATCCAGCTTCTCCATTCTGGATTCCGCGGATCAGCTGTCGGTTATCCGGGGCTGCATGAAGGATATGAACATCGATACAAAGAAATTCGAGCCGAAGGCAGTTCAAGCTGCGATCAGCGGAGCGAAAAATGAGCTGATCTCGCCGGAGCAATACGAGCAAAAGGTTGGCGATTATTTTGAGGGCATTGTTGCCCAGGTGTTCACGAAATATCAGAAGAAGCTGAGGAGCAACAACTCGCTAGACTTTGACGATCTTATTATGATTACGATTCAATTGTTTAAGGATGTACCGGAGGTGCTTGAATTCTATCAGAACAAGTTCCGTTACATCCACGTCGATGAGTATCAGGATACGAACCGGGCTCAATACATGCTGACCCGTATGCTAGCCGATAAGCATCATAACATATGCGTTGTCGGCGACAGCGACCAGTCCATTTATCGTTGGCGCGGAGCTGATATTACGAACATTTTGAACTTTGAGGACGATTATCCCGAGGCGCGGACGATTATGCTGGAGCAGAACTATCGTTCGACGGCAAATATTCTTGATGCTGCGAATGCGGTCATTAAGCTCAATACAGGCCGGAGGCCAAAGAAGCTGTGGACGGATCAGGGCGCGGGCGACCTTATTTCTCTCTATCAAGCGGATACGGAGCATGATGAGGGTTATTTTGTAACAGGGGAAATTCGCAAAAATGTGAATAAAAGCTATAAATTTGCCGATCATGCGATATTGTACCGTACGAATGCGCAGTCGCGTGTAATAGAGGAGATACTGATCAAATCAGATATTCCCTATCAAATCGTCGGCGGCATAAAGTTCTACGACCGCAAAGAGATTAAGGATTTGCTCGGATATTTGAAGCTGGTTTCAAATCCGGATGACGATATAAGCTTGGTACGTATCATTAATGTTCCAAAGCGGGGCATCGGGGATACGACGGTAGGGAAGCTTGCGGATGAAGCGGCGAGAAGAGGCACATCGATTTATCGCGTATTGAATAATCTGGGAGACGTAGAGGTTAATGGTCGTACGAGAACGCTGCTGCGCGAGTTTTATGAGATTATCGACAACTTAACCCGGATGGTTGAATATTTATCGGTAACGGAGCTTACGGAGAAGGTTCTCGAGCTGTCCCAGTACCGTCTGGAGCTGCAGCAGGAGAATACGCTGGAGTCGAAGGCGCGTCTTGAAAATATAGACGAGTTTTTATCTGTGACGATGGATTTCGAGAAGCGCAACGAAGATCGGACGCTTGTAGCGTTTCTGACGGATCTAGCATTGATTGCCGACATCGATTCCTTGAACAAAGATGAAGAAGAAGCTGAAAAGAACAAGGATGCAATTACACTGATGACGATGCATAGCGCGAAAGGACTCGAGTTTCCGGTCGTTTTCATTATCGGCATGGAGGAGAGCGTGTTTCCGCATAGCCGTGCGCTCGCTGACAATGAGGAACTCGAGGAAGAACGCCGCCTCGCTTACGTAGGGATCACCCGCGCTGAGAAGCGGCTGTATTTGACATGTGCACGTATGCGGACCTTGTTTGGCCGCACGAGCACTAACTTGCCCTCGCGCTTTCTGCAGGAAATACCAGAGAGCGTGAGAGAAGGCGCTTCAAGCGGCAGCGGCGGATACGCGCGTGCGGGCGCTCGCAGCGGCGGCGTCAGCGTTACGGGCGGTACCGGTGCGGCAAGCCGCAGTATTGCAGGGCGCACGCCGGCAAGCGGCGTGCCTGGCGCAGGAGGCCGATCCCCCGGCCATGCGGGATCGGGCCCGGCCGCGATGGGCGGCAGAGGCGGCGTGCGGGTTAGCACGCCATTGCAGGATGCCGCCCGGGCGGTTCAGGGCAGCAGTGCGGCTGCGGCAGGTGATGCCGCATCTGGAAGCTTTGCTTCCGGCGAGAGAGTGTCGCATGCCAAATGGGGCATAGGTGTCATTGTCTCCGTCAAAGGGACCGGCAAGGACATGGAGTTAAATATCGCATTTCCGGCTCCTGTCGGCATTAAGCGGCTGCTAGCTGGCTTTGCGCCGATAACGAAAGTATAAGGAAGAGCAGCTATTTTGAACGATTACAAGGAGGAGCCTCCCATGAACGCTCAATTAGAGAGGATGCAACAGCTTGTTGCGATCATAACAGAGCATAACTATCGCTACTACACGCTGGATGAGCCCGCAATCCAAGATGCCGATTATGACAAACTCTACGACGAGCTTGTCGCATTGGAAGCCGAGCTGGGCATGATTTTGCCCGAATCGCCTACCCAGCGGGTAGGCGGTGAATTGCTCAAAGGTTTTGAGCCATACAAACATCGCGCCCGCTTGTGGAGTCTCGATAAGGCGCAAAATGCCGAAGATCTGCTTTCATGGAATACGAGGCTGCTTAAAGCGGTCGCTGACTACAATGCGAAGCATCCTGAAGAGGAGCCGCTGCCGCAGCCGACCTATGTGGTTGAGCTGAAGTTTGACGGGCTGACGCTTAATCTGACCTACGAGGACGGGCAGCTTGTTCAAGCGGCGACGCGCGGAAACGGTACGGTTGGAGAAGGCATTTTGCAGCAGGTTCGCACGATTCGTTCGGTGCCGCTCACTATTCCTTTTAACGATGGCATTATTGAAGTGCAGGGCGAGGGCATTATGCAGCTTTCGGTGCTGGCAAAGTATAATGAAACGGCGGCTGAACCGCTCAAGAACGCTCGAAACGCAGCGGCGGGAGCACTGCGCAACCTTAATCCGAAGGTTACGGCCGAGCGGAAGCTGAACGCATTTTTCTATAATATCGGTTATGCCGACGGGGTTGCTTTTACGGATCATCGCGAGATGCAGCAATTTCTAAAGGATAACCGGTTTAAGGTAAATCCTTATGTGACCTATAAGAACACGATCGAAGAGGTGCAAGCAGAGCTGGCCCATGTCACGGAACAGCGTGAGCAGCTGGACTTCCTCATTGACGGTGCCGTAGTGAAGGTAGTGGATATGCGGACACGGGAGGCGCTTGGCTATACGGACAAGTTTCCGCGCTGGGCGGTTGCCTTTAAGTTCGAAGCGGAAGAAACGACAACGGTGCTTGAATCCGTATCGTGGGAGGTTGGCCGGACAGGCAAAATAACCCCGGTTGCTCGCGTAGAGGCAGTTGAGCTTGCGGGAGTAACGGTTCAAAACTGCACGCTCAACAATATTGGCGATATCGAGCGCAAAAACCTGAAGCATGCTTTAGGCACGCTCGTGACGATACGCCGTTCGAATGATGTTATTCCTGAAATATTGGGTAAAGCGGATGAGGAGCCGGGTGTGGAAATCGAGTTTCCAACGGCCTGTCCTTCATGCGGGACGGAACTTGAACAACGCGGCGCTCACCTGTTCTGTAATAATAAGCTGGGCTGTCAGCCGCAAATTATCGGCCGCATTACGCATTTCGCTTCTCGGGATGCGATGGATATCGATACGTTCAGCGTCATGACGGCAGAGCAATTGTACAAAGACTGTGAGGTCCGCGATCCTGCCGGTTTGTATGCATTGACGTATGATGACCTCATTAAGCTTGAACGGTTCGGCGAGAAGAAGGCACTTAAGCTGCTTGCAGCCTTCGAGAAATCGAAAGAGCGGGAATTAGCATCATTTTTGTTTGCGTTAGGCATTCCGAATACCGGTAAAGCGACGACAAAGATGCTGGCCGACCATTACGGAAATCTGGATGCCATCATGCAAGCGGAAGCGGAAGAACTCGTAACTCTGCCTGATATCGGAGGTATCGTGGCTGAGAGCATCGTTGGATTTTTTAACGATCCTATTATTGTAGCCAGTATCTCCAGAATGCGCGAGCTGGGAGTGAAGGCTGAAGCCGAACAGCAGCTGGTTGCGAGAAATGACAGTGTGTTCAGTGGGAAGACAGTCGTTCTGACCGGAACGCTGCCGACTATGTCGAGAGATGAGGCAGCGAAATTGCTTGAAGCCTGCGGCGCCAAAATTTCAGGCAGCGTATCCAAAAAAACCGATTTCGTCATAGCTGGCGAAAGCGCGGGCAGCAAGCTGACGAAGGCGCGGGAGCTTGGTATCGCTGTAATTGAAGAAGAAGCCGAGCTATTACGGCTGCTGGGCGAAACTGTTGTGCAGTGACTTCGCCCTGTGAAAAGCACATGATGGAACAACCAAGAAGTGCCCATGCAGCTGCTGCATGGGTACTTCTTTTTAAGTGCGCCCGGAATGGGCGCTGTCTCAAGGGTCTAAACAAAACGAGCTTCATACGGGTTTTTTGCGGGTTTTAAAATATTCAATTGCAAGCTGATTATTTGTAAAATATTTCTACTTGTATTCTGATTTCGTAAGTGGTATATTACTTCTTGTCGCTTCTGAGGCAACATGAACAACTGAATGAGTCACAAACAAATGTGAAACAAACTGTTGACAGCGTCAAATGAAGATGATAATATGATTTCTTGTCACGACAAAATGTGACAAACAAGTTCTTTGAAAACTGAACAAATGGATCACGTCGATCCGATAATGTTTTAAATAGCTAGTTAAGTAATGAGCAAGTCAAACACCAATTTGGAGAGTTTGATCCTGGCTCAGGACGAACGCTGGCGGCGTGCCTAATACATGCAAGTCGAGCGGATCTTGTCCTTCGGGACAA
>NZ_JBWDNW010000045.1:0-9589 GCF_056269405.1 Paenibacillus sp. J2L1-98
TACTTCGGCATTGTATTTTGCAGCTACTTCTTGCGCGCCTTTGGACATCGCTACGAAGAACGGGTTGCCAAGCGTCGGAACCGTTAAACCGATTTTAAGCTTCTTCTCTTCAGGTTTCGCGGCGTTCCCAGAAGTTTCCGTGCCAGCCGTGCTGTTTGAGCCTTTATTCGCGCTGTTGCCGGAGCAAGCGGTTAGCACCAGAAACAGGGAAAGCATTAGAAAAACGAGCATTTTATATGATTTCATCGATTAACAACCTCCAAATTTATGAGTTCCTTGCGTTTTATACCGCCGTGCACTTGAATAATTGATTCATTTCTTGCACAATAATAAGAGGCTTTGCTTAAAAAAGTTACTTTATTTTTGAGCAGATCCAAATACGGGTGTGAGCAACTGGGCTGCAACCATTCGCCGTGGACTAAGCCGTTGTTTACACTCGTTCCTTTTTATCCAGCATCAAGCTGTAAATGTGTATCACCCCTCCGATGCTCCCCTATAGCGGCAGAGCCAAAATCTATAAAAGCCCCCTATCAACACTTAAGCATTTACCAATACTGTTCCAGTAGGCATCACCCCTTTCAAATAAAATATCCAACTAATCCTATGCTACCGCTTCGTTCCCGTCTGCCGGGACTTCATATTCGCTCGAAATCTCCCGTTTTCAACCGGCATGTCCGAGCAAGATACAGCGCTTTCAAATTTAGCTGACGGAAAGCTCGTGAGTCATGGAGCCTACACCGGGCAGCTCATTTGATATTTCATCCCGGTTAGACCGCTTCTATCTTGCCCTGCTTCTCTTCGGACGTCACGATATGCAGCTCGAGGCCCCGGCTCGCGAATTCGGATAACATATCTTCCTGCGCGCCGTCATCCGTGATGAACGTATCTATGTCGGACAGTCCGGCAAATTTCACATGCTTGATTTCACTGATTTTAGAAGAATCCGCCAGTAAAATCACCTTCTTCGAGGAATCGATCATCCGGCGTTTAATGCTGGCTTCTGTGATGTTTGGCGTACTTAGCCCCTCGGTCAGGTGAATGCCGTTGGTAGCTATAAACGCTTTATCCACGTGCAGCATGCTCAGCATTTGCTCCGCGAACGGTCCTACCAAAGAAAGAATATCTTTCCTCATCGTTCCGCCGAGTAGAATAAGTTCAATACCGTCATGAGCAAGAAGCTCCTGAGCAACAGGCACGGCATTCGTGACTACGGTCAATTTGTTGAAGCGCCTTAGCTCTTTGGCTAAGCAAACCATGGTCGTGCCCGAGTCCAGCAAAATCACTTCGCCTTCCCTGATCAATGCTGCCGCTTTTTTTGCAATCGCTTTCTTTTGTTCGCCGCTGCTGACTTCTTTCTCGAGAAAGCTCGGTTCGTAATTCACATTATGTAAAGGAATCGCCCCGCCGTGCGTCCGCTTCAGCAGATTACTCTCCTCAAGCTCCTTTAAATCCCGACGGATCGTTGATTCCGAAACGTGAAGAATTTGATTAAGCCCTTGCACATCTACACGCTGTTTCACTTTAAGAAGCTCCAAAATCCGTTGTTTTCTCTCAGCTTCGTACATGTTATTACCTCCGCAGACCAGATGATTACCATTCATCGAAGAAAACATTTGGTCGTTTGTGATTACTTCTGACTGTTTATGATTAGATTATATTGCGACTTTCCATGTATTGTCAACCTTATTTTTTTTATTTTTTCTCAATATTGATAGGTGCGAAATCGTTTTCGTGAAATGATTGACACCTTGTTTGAAAGCCCTTACTCTATTAACACAAAAAATCACAATCAGTCAAAGGAGGTGCCGAATGCTGAGCAACCAAGGAGCCTGAACAAAGCGTAACTCGATGGGGGCTAATTTAAAATGCAATACATAAAAAAAAACAACCAGCAGGTTGTTTTATCTTTAGAGCCGCGTACTATAATTAACCAGAGATGTATCATTTAAAAAAAGTTATCAGCGATCGCCAGCTTCTTTCTTGTCAATATCATTTTATAGCTTCTGTCCATTTCACATCATCGATGAACGACCAATACTGCTGTCCCTCCTCAAATCCGCCATTTCGAAAAAGAGAATGTGCTTTAGACGTTGTAACAGCACCTTTACCGCTCACCACAGTGTAGTTCTTAAATCGCTTGATGCTATAGCCGGCATCCACTTCAGGAATTAGATCGTTATTGGTAAAAATATAAGCGGCATCCTCGTTAGGCTTCACT
The DNA here is from genome assembly GCF_056269405.1 of Paenibacillus sp. J2L1-98. Classification (NCBI taxonomy): domain Bacteria; kingdom Bacillati; phylum Bacillota; class Bacilli; order Caryophanales; family Paenibacillaceae; genus Paenibacillus; species Paenibacillus sp. J2L1-98. The sequence continues at coordinate 2,219 of NZ_JBWDNW010000045.1, forward strand.
TGCGGCTGCCCGAAACGGTATCTGCCGAATGAGCGGACGAACTGAAATGGAGCTCCCGGGTTCACATAGTCGACCGTTGCTAGAAACTGCTGCGGTGCGATTTTCTCATAGAACAATACATAAATATAAGGCATCATCACCTGATCCGTCACATAGACATTGCCTTCCGTCTTATCCGAAGCATATTGCACGGCTTCCCCAAAGGATTCAAAGAAAAGCGGACTGATTTGCTTCGAGTATGCAGTGAAATAATGCCCGACGAAAAAAACGAAGAAAATGGAAAACGAAATGATTGTTAAGATGAAAGAGTGCTTGATATGCTTATGCAGCCAAATTAAGCCTGCAGCTGCCAAAAACACCGTAGGGTAAAAAATAATATTGATCCGGTTGATGTTTACATCCGTAATAAGCGTCATTAGAACAGCTGATACAAACCAAATCGCAATAATCGCCGTCTCGACGCGGAACTGCTTTATTAGTTTAAAGACGCCGTATAAAATTCCTATACCGATGAGCGGAACTGCCAAAGGATACATATAGCCATATTCAGGTATCGCATTCCACAGCAAACCATCATTTTGAGCGATGTACAAATTCAAAAACTGCTTGAAATGATGTGCAATCATCGAGAAGGCGCTGCCTTCAAATGCCGTTGATACTTGTTCTATCCGCGGCACTGTAAGCTTGGGTATGGTGAAAATGAAATGAATCGCCGGCATGTTGAACCGGTTGATGACAAGAAACAAGCCGATTGGCGCAGCTAGAACAGCAAGAAGCACGCTGTTCCACAGCATGTCGCGCAGCTTGAACGCCTTTAGGGCAGCAAGCAGAACGAACACGCCTAAACCAAACACCGGCACAAAAAAATAAGACGTCCCGTACGCATACAGCGAAGCGGCAAGTGTAATGGTGAAACCGATCAGCCATTTGGGCTGATGAATAGCTTTGAACAAGAAATATACGGCAATCAGCACCAAAGCAGGAAATAAATTTGATTCGAGCGCCCATCTGGACATCATAATATGCCAAGGACAAATGACGATCAGGAAAGCTGCAGCAGCCGTATGCGGTCTCTTAAATAGCCGGGCAGCAATCAGATAGAATAGAACCATACTTATTAAACCGAACAGGATGCTTACCGCACGAACCGATAAAACATTTAAACCAAATAAATAAATGAACGGCATCGATAAATACGCATAAAGAGCATTTTGCCCGCTTCCCCATGCGATCAGGTGAATCGGCAGCTTTACGCCGTTACGATCGGTTCCGTAATGCAGAATCGAATAAGCCTCGTAGCCGATCGATGCCTCGTCCTGGTTCAAGCCGCCCGGTATAGAGCCCGCGTACAAAACTCTCACTGCTGTTCCGATTAGAAACAGCAGCAAGAGAATACGATTTTTTTTCATCCATTCAGAGACTTGACTCATTGCTATGCATCACCGCTTCTTGTAGTGTGCCTTGATGGCGGATCGGATAGAAGTAAAAGAAGATAAGCGCGATAATCAAGGAAACAAACGGAATGACGCTAAGCATCGAGCGAATGCCCCATACGGCAGCTGCCGGCTGTACAGCATCCTTCACATAGCCGGTAGCTTCCAATATAAGACCCAGCACGACAGCCTGCAGCGATATGCCCCATTTGACGATAAAGCCATTCATGCCGAAGTACATGCCTTCCCTGCGAACCTTCGTCCGTCTCTCATCCTCATCGATAATTTCGGACAAAAGCACGTCCAGCAGCACGAGCAGCCCCGCTAAGCCGATGCCGATTGCAGCAGCCGCTATCGCCGCAGCAGCAACGCTGGATAAGAATAAGAAAGGAACCATCGCAATCGCATAAATGCATACCGCATAAATAACCGTTTTGCGCGCTCCCCATTTCTGAACCAATCTCCCCCATACGTAAACGCAAGGAATAGCAGCGATAAAAATCGCGCCAAGCAAAATTGTATTGCTGTCCTCCGCAGCCGCAAGCACGTATTTGGTGTAGAAAGGTATAGCAGCCGGCAGCATGGCGAAGGTAAATTGCACGAAGAAGCTGCCGATGACGAACAGTACGAACGCCTTGTTCGAGAACGTGAATTTTAAGGACTTAAGAAAACCGGCTTCAGCGCGCGAAGCGACGCCTTTCTCCTTGCTGGACGATACCATGATGATGAAGAAGAGCAGCGCAATGCCCGCAAAAATCGCCCCCATAGGTCCCCAGCCCAGCGTTCCGTATACGAGCGGAGGCAGCGCCACGCCAATAATCATCCCGACGATGCCGAACATTTGCCGCCATGAGGATACGGTCGCACGCTCCTTCATCGTTGTGAACATTTCCGGAAATAATGCCGAATAATTCAATACGACCATAACGAACAAGATATCATAGAGCAAGACGACCGTTAAAAAATACCAGAACAAAGCCATGCCTGTGCCGACCGGAAACCATATGGCCGTAAATAATGCCGCCAGCGGTACCATTCCAAACAGCATGTAAGGAATGCGCCTGCCTAAACGGGAGCTCGTGCGGTCGGAGATATGTCCGAACAACGGATTCAGCACCGCGTTAACGATTCCGTGAATGACCATCGCTGCACTGATTAAGCCCGGTCTTACGCCAAGCACGTCTACATAATAAAATACGATGTAGGATGCGAAGGCCTGGGCTATTAAATTAACGGATAAATTTCCTGAACTGTAAGCTAACCTCGATTTAAAGCTTGCATTTGCCACTACAAACACTCTCCCGGCTAGGATGAAAGTCTAGTAAATATCGTACTTACAACTCTTTCATCTTACCGTAAAAACCCTTATTATTCCATAATTAACTTTTGGATCTAGACTAGCCGGCTTATGCCTCTTATCCTAATTTTTCTGCTTCGCCATTCGGATATAACGGCTGCCGCTGACTTGAACCTTGCCATCCTCGATATAATTCAGCTTTCTATAAAGCGCATATGCTCTCGTATTGTCTGGCTCCACGATCAGCGACAGCCTGCTGTAGCCTTCATCCATCCCCTTCTGCTCAAAAGCGCCGATCAGCGCCTTCGCGATGCCCTGCCCCTGATAACGCTCAGCGACCGCGATCGAATCCAAATAATATTCTCCTTCTCTTGCCTCAACGGCAATAATCTCCCCGGCGCGGGGACCCGAATCCCGTCCCGGCCGCGTCACAAAAGGGACATCGAGCGCTGCCGCCCCGTCTCCTGCATAGCTGAGCAGCATCCCTGCAATACCATCTTCCCGTCTATCGACAAGCACATGCTTGTAGCTGATCCGATTGTCCCCGCGAATATAAAAGCCGGCTAAAATACGCTCTGCTTCAACCTCATCCTCACATCCCGCTAAGGAGTAAGCGATGTGGCCGATCGCCGCAAGCAGCAGCGGCAGTACCTCATGTACATCTTCTTTTCTGGCAGGTCCAATCATGAAGGCATCCCTCATTCTATTTTTGATCTGTTATAATAAATGAATATTATTTCTAAAGGTGATGAAGCAGTGAGCAATGACTATTATACATTCCCCATAGGAATCCGAAACAGCGAGGTTCCCTTTGCCCCCCGCGCAGAAGCCGAGACAAGCCTTCAGCTTGTCGGTGCCGGGGAGACGGACGCCCGTTTTTTCCGCGCTTTGGAGCGGTACGGCATTTCACTTAACAGACCGCAAATTGCTGCGGTTCGCCATAATATGGGGCCTGCGCTTACACTCGCGGGAGCCGGCTCGGGCAAGACCTCCGTGCTCGTGTGCCGGACCGCTTACCTGCTTGCAGTACAGGATGTGCAGCCCCAGCATATTTTATTGATGACCTTTTCCAAAAAAGCGGCCGATGAAATGCGAAACCGCATTCGTTTACTTCCCGTCCTTAGCCCGCAGGCGGCGAGCGGCGTAGAGGCGCGCACTTTTCACTCCTTCTGCCTCCAGCTGCTGCGGGGGCGCGGATACCGCCAAGGCATACTGGGCGAAACCGGACAGAAGCATATTTTTTTCAAGCGGCTCATGCGCGAGCTTCTGCTGCAAAACGACTACGAGCCCGAAACTTTACTGGCCCAGCTTTCCGCTATTAAGCTGCGGATGATCAACGTAAGCGACCTTCCCGCCTCGACAACGGAGGAACGAGAGCTGAAGCTGCTTTTCACGCGCTATGAGCAGTGGAAGAAGGATATGGATAAGCTCGATTACGATGATCTTCTGCTCGAGGCCTACAAGCTTCTGAAGGATGACGCGGCGCTGCTTGCTGCGCTGCAAAGACGCTTTCAGTACATCATGATCGACGAGTTTCAAGATACGAATCAAGTTCAATACGTGCTCGTGCAAATGCTGGCAGACAAGCATCGCAACCTTATGGTCGTAGGCGATGACGATCAGACGATCTATTCCTTTAACGGGGCGAAGAACGATTATATATTAAACTTCGAGCATCAATACCCCGGTGCGGCAACTTATATTCTCGATATCAATTACCGGTCGACCAGCACGATCGTCGGTCTTGGCAATGCAATCATTCAATATAATAAGCTGCGCAAGGAGAAAACGCTGCTGGCTGTTAAGCCGAGAGGCGTGAACCCTTCCTACGCGCGGCTCAAAACGACACAGGACGAGGCAAAGCTCATTGCGGATACCATTTCCCTTCAAACCGGGCAAGGCAAACGTTCCTTTGGAGATTTTGCCGTATTGTTCCGTACTGCGAGCAGCGGCAGGGCGCTTGTCGAGCTGCTGCTGACCCGGGAGCTTCCGTTCATCGACTTCGGCGACGGTCAGCTCTTTTATGACCAATGGGCCATAAAGCCTTTGCTTGCTCATTTGCGGCTTGCGCTGGATCGCCGGAATTTCGATGCGATGGAAATCCTGCTTCCCTCGCTGTATGTCAATCGCGAGCAGGCTATGGCATTCATATGGAACCAAGACAAACAGCGCGCGAAGAAATGGCCGCTCATTCACCTTCTGGAATTCCCGCAGCTGAAGGAATTCCAGAAAGACAAAATCAAAGAACGCATCAAGCTGATTAAATCGCTCAGCGATATGAAGCCTGCTGCCGCTATTATGCAGCTTCGCCAAGCCTTTTATGACCAATTTCTCGAAACGAGCAAGCGTCATGAAATGACGGAGCATAAAGAAGGGCTGAAGGAAGTGCTTGATGAGTTCGAGGCTGCCGCCAGCAGTTACGACTCTATCGAAGCTTTTCTTGCCTATATAGACGATATCACGGACAAGCATGCTGCCGTGCAGCAGCTCCAAAAGCATGAACATAACCGCAGCGCCATATCGCTGATGTCGATCCACAAATCCAAGGGGCTTGAGTTTCCGGTCGTATTCGTTATCGGCGCCTCGGAGGGCATTCTTCCGCATAGCTCTGCGCTCGCAGCCGATAAGCACAGCGATCGGAGCTCCATCCAGACAGGCGATGACGCACTTGCAGAAGCGCTGGAGGAAGAAAGGCGTCTTGCATACGTTGCCGTTACGAGAGCCCAAGAGGAATTATACATTAGCTCACCCGCCCTTTACCGGGGAAAACCGGCTGAATTATCGCGGTTCATCCGCTCTGCCTTCAACAACGGCCAGGAGGAGGACGGCGATGCCGAATCGGCTCTGGCATGGCTTTGCACAAGCGATTCCTGCCAAGTGTGGCAGCGGATTATAACTTACGAGGATTCGCAAGCGGAAACCCGTACATGCCCCTTGTGTCAGTCCCCAATGGAACAAGGAACTAAGATATTGCCGAAGAAAAAGAAGTGAGGTGAAGAAACGAGCAGCATGAGCAGTCAAAATGAACAGCTAACCCCCTACCTGAAGCTGGCGGACGCCGTCATCATAACCGATAAAGAGCATCATATATTAGCCGTCAATCCATCGTATGAGAAAATAACAGGCTACACTTCTCAGGAAATAGCCGGGAAGAAAGCAAGCATTTTACGTACTCCCTATACGCCAAAGGAGACGCATGAGCAAATGAAGCTGGCGCTTAAGCAAGGCTTGCCATGGTCGGGTGTACTGACGAACCGCCGAAGAGACAGCAGCATCTGGCATTCCTCGATTACGATTACGCCTTTGCATACCGGCGGGGAGCTTTATTATATCGGTGTTTTCCGCGAGCTGGAAAATTTGAAAAGCGGCTTCTATTTACCGGAGGAGCGTATCGGCTCCATTCAAAGCTCCATGCTGAAGGTGCTCGCTATCTCTTGCGAAATAAGAGATCCCGGCATCGAGCAGCATCTTGTTCGCGTTCGCGATTTAACGGAGCGGCTCACCCGCTTTCATATTGAACGGCTGCAGTTAAGCTGGTCGGAAGAGCTGGTGAACCGCATTTCGCATTCGAGCATTTTGCATGATATCGGCAAATCGGGAATCCCGGAGGGCATTTTGTACAAGCCGGGGCCTCTAGCTTATTATGAACGGCAAATCGTCGAGATGCACACGCAAATCGGCGTTGATATTATTGATAAAATTTATGCCGAGCTGAGCGATGATTTATTTAACCAGGAGCTCGAACTCGGAAAGAACATTATTTTGTACCATCATGAAAAATGGGACGGAACCGGCTATCCCCATCAGCTTGCAGGCGAAGGCATCCCGATTGAAGCGCGCATCGTAAGCGTCGTCGATGTATACGATGCTTTAACAAGCACTCGCCCGTACAAAGAAAAGTGGTCTGAGCAGCGTGCGATTGCGTATATCTATGAGCAGCGAGGGCAGCATTTCGACCCAGACCTGGTTGACTCATTCCTTGCACTTATTCATACCGGAGCCTTAAATTAAAAAACAGCGGCAGCCTGAAACATGAACATCATGTTTTGATATGCTCCCCTTACGGTAGACAGGTGAAATAATAAAACCTGCTACTGTGAGGGGAGCTTATTCATGTCTAGAGGAAAATATAATGCTTTGGAGAAACTCACTATGCTCGAAGAAGTATCAAACGGGGAAATTGGCTTTCTGGCCGCAGCGAAGAAATATGGGATTAATAAAACGACTCTGATGAAATGGCAACGTCGGTACAAGCTTTATGGTTATGAAGGGCTGGAGAGTCGTACACGTATCCGAAGCTATACGGATGAGCTCAAGCTTCAGGCAGTGAAAGATTACCTGAAGGGCGGATTGTCCCAATACCAGATTATCGATAAATATAAGATTGCGAGTACAAAGCAACTCTCAAACTGGATAAAGAAGTATAATTGTCATAGCATCTTAAAAGCCTGTAAAGGGGAAGCAAAAGCTATGACAAAGGGTCGCTCTACGACGTGGAAGGAACGGATCGATATTGTCCAATATTGCCTAACAAATAAGCATGACTACCATAAGACAGCAGGACAGTTTCAGGTCTCCTACCAGCAAGTATACCAATGGGTGAAGAAGTTCGAGGATGGCGGTCAGGATGCGTTAAAGGAT
>NZ_JBWDNW010000023.1:0-99069 GCF_056269405.1 Paenibacillus sp. J2L1-98
TGGCGAGTTTCTCCAAAGCAGTATATTTTCCTCTAGACATGAAAAAGCTCCCCTCACAGTAGCAGGCTTTTTATTATTTCACCTGTCTACCGTATGGGGAGCATATCAGACTTATTTTCACGTCCCTGGCAGCCGCTGTTTCTATTATTGGGGGCAGTCTAATACTTTATTTTCCTTGAACATCGGAACACTATAGTGATACAAAAATCAGAAAGCCGAAAAACGTGATAAATTACAAAGCAGCTTCTGTGGAGAAGCTGCTCATTAATATAACACTGACATACAGTTGTCAGGGTTGCCATTGTATGATGAATACATAAGTAAACTACAAAAACCGGAGGTAATTGAAATGACAAATCATAGTTTGAGATTTTACGATTATCATGTATGGGCAAATAAAATAATCTTTAATCGATTAAAGGTGCTTCCGCATCACCTATACAATCAAGAAATTCAAAGCGTGTTTTCTTCGGTGTCGAAGGTCATGGCACATATATACAAGGTTGATTGCGGTTGGCTGGACATCCTGATGGGTAAAAGTATGAGTGAAGCTATGGAAGCTTCTTTTCAAATCGAGGCGGATGCAGAAGCTAGAAGCCTTGAGGAACTGGAAGCTATGTATGATGATTTGTCCGTGAGATTCAAAGCATGCATTAGTGGGCATGCGGATCTTGAGAAAGAGGTTGTCTTGGATAATCCTTACGCTGGAATTTTGAACACCAGATATTCAGAATTTATTATACAAGTTGTGAATCATGGTACGTACCACCGAGGTAATCTGTCTGCTATGCTTCGTCAACTGGGCCACTCCTCTGTTATGACGGAATATGGACTTTTTATGTACCAGGATGAATCAAACACTAGTATGTCAACAGTTCCTGCCAATTAGGACAAATACCGTCTTCGGCGGCCGTTTTTATTCACAAGAATATATACCGATTGCCGAAATAAGACAAGAAATTATACCGGTTGCCATAACTTGAATTCATGCATCGTGGAGAATGGGTTAGAGGGTGCGTTACTTGCACGCTTGCAAATATTGGAATCAAACAATGATATAATGGTGTTATTCCATTATAAAAGGGAGATGTTAGATATGTATAAACACATCGAGGATTTTGCCGCAACTTGGCGGAATGAAACGGCAGCAACGATGCGGACGCTGGAGGCGCTCACGGACGAGTCTCTTGGCCAACAGATAACGAGCGACCATCGAACGCTTGGACGTCTTGCATGGCACCTTGTACAGACGTTGCACGAAATGCCCTCGCGGACTGGATTGTCTTTCGAAGGACCGGGCGAAGATGTGTCGGTGCCAGCTTCGGCAACGGACATTGCGGCGGCCTATAAGCGGACCTCGCAAGCGCTCCTTAATGCTGTACAGTCCAGTTGGAAGGATGAGAATCTGCTCATCATGAGTGACATGTACGGCGATCAATGGCCGAACGGCTTGACGTTGGATATCCTCGTAAAGCATGAGATTCATCATCGCGGTCAAATGACGGTTCTGATGCGTCAGGCCGGCCTTCGAGTGCCGGATCTTTACGGCCCTACGAAAGAGCAGTGGGCCGAGTATGGTGCACCGGCTCCGGTAATATAGAGTAAGACTATATCCCGCTTTGGCCGTTTGGCTGAAGTGGGATTTTTAATCATTTTATCATGAATAAATAAAGGGATAACATCGGATAAGACGGACAACTGTTGTTCAACTAACAGGTTAGCTCAATAAAACAGTAGCAGTAGGACCTTACTTTCTGATCCGTGACTGCCGCTGGTTTTTGAGCAGTTTGATCTTTACTGATAGAAACCTGTCAAATTTAAAAAGTAATATCGGAAAAGAGTAGTGAAACTTACGGTGCAGTACCACGAGAGGTAACATACCAACCTAAATTATTCCTTTCTACATATACGAAAGATAACTCAACTTTAGGCACAATATATAAATCCCCATATTTGGGGTCATTCTTAATTTCACCCTCTATTACTTCCCCAGATAGTGCAATTAACGGTGACGTAATTAACATATCTCGCCTTATTGCTAATTCGGGAATAGGAAGTGGGAAAAAAAGGGCATACATTAACAAAAGTGATACTGTGATAAGCATTGTTCGTTTAGTAATACGGATCATGAAAATACTCCTTTATTAAAATTTCGTTATTCCCTGAGAAAAATGAGGTTTGCTGAAGAGCAGAATTTGTCACTTTTACAGTAAATAGACTAGAGGCGACCAAAATATATTTCTTAATTGGCGTTGTATTTTCATATTCCTTGCTATCCAAGTAACGGAACCAAGCAAGATAATGTTGCAAATACTTGGTTGATACACCATTAAAGCGGAGGAAATTATTACGAAATCCAAACATAAGACAAATTCAATCTCGATAGTTTATTTGGTCATTGAAGCATTCTGTTGCTTCGACGGTACACTGCGCGTTACGCAAAAACTAATACTTAGAAGTAATAACTAAAAAGCACCCATGCAGGGTGCTTAAGCTGACACTATTTGAAATGACCCAACCTTCTTTAACCGATTTAAATACTAACGCGAGACCAATTAAGCGGACACATCCAGGTCTTGGTATGTCTTATTTGTCATTATGATTTTTTTGATTTATTTCATTATGTTTATTTTCATGATCATTCTTCTGCTTAATGTGCATTTCTTGCTTTTCATTTTTAGCTTGCTTTTCATTTTTAGTTTCCTTTTCAATCCTAGCTTCCTTGTTGGTCTTTGCTTCCTTAGTCTTTGTTTCCTTAGTCTTTGTTTCCTTAGTCTTTACTTCCTTCTCCAGTTTCGTTTTTTTGTTCAACACCGTTTTTTGCTCCGTCTCCGTTTTAATTGAAGAGGCTGCAATAGTGTCACTGGAAACAACGGTATTCTTATTTGCGTCGGCAGGAACTACCACCTGGTCAGCCGATGGTTCGGAAGCTTGCTCTTTTTGAGCCTTATTTTCGAGCTTGGCAAGCTTTTTCTCCAAATGACCGAAAGACTTTATAATATTTTTCAAGAGCGATTTCTGGGCTTGAGGGTTTTTCACCTTTTCCAGCGCGGCGGTTAGTGATAGAATATTATGCTGCAGATCGGATTTAACCTCAACTGCCTGTTTTAGATCCTTATCATCATTCTCCTCTTCCGCTTCTGCAGCTACTAATTCTATTGCAAGCTGCTGGTTTTCAAAAGACTTCTGGAGGACTTGTTCCGACTTTTCCGTTTCCCCCTTAGTATACAAGGCAGTCGCTTCGGAAAGACGCTCCTGAGCGAATTTAGCGAGCAATCCGGCCTCCTTCAAATCGTCAGCCGTAATCGATAGTCTGATATTTTCATAGACGACTTTAATAAAATAGAAGAAATCCCCCGGCAAAAGGTTTGGAGTTTTCTCTTTGTTTTCCGAAACGGCCGCCTCAGCCGATACATTCGTTGTTATCGTAGGAGTGGATATCGGATCCGCCGCCTCCCCGGAAGCAAACGCACTGCCTGTCCCAACGCAGAATACAAGCATGCTAATTAAAGCGCTCTTTGCAAAGAAAGTATTTCTTTTTGGTACCGTTATTCGTTTATGATTCATTCCGATTACCACCCTCATGTAATTGTTTTAGCTGCAGCTGTATTTAAACAATACGGAATCGGGATATGATTTCTGGGGGTTCAGGAAATCTAACGGGGACAATAGTGGAGGAGCTTGCTATGCAGCAGTTCCTCTTTCCTATTGAAGAGAAGTAATCTTTAGTATTATATAACCCATCTATACCGTATTGTGGTAAAATTGAATATGAATGAAACTGTTTTTGAGGTTGAAACTTATGAGTGGAATACGAATTCGAAACTTTGAGCATTCTCTCATAGAACAAATGGAGCAATACAATACACCTAAAGAGCTGGGAGTATGGTTATTAATTCTCAATAATGAGCATACCGGCAGCATAAGAAAGTGTTTTAATGGGAATATCGTCAGGAGGAATATTTGAAGCGAAAGAATAACAAAAATAGATTAAAAAACAAGCAGCTACCGGCAAATCGGCAGCTTTTTTTTTCGATGTCCATCGTCCAAGCTAATGCTGGAGAAACCGCAGGCCTTTAGTTTGCATATTGGCTAATTCCTAGTCCTAACCGAGGCCCGCAATCGGTTGCTTGTCAGTTGGTATTAATACATGAACCTTTTCAATTGATATGAAAGCACTATCATGTAATAAAATCCAGACTTCTTTAATAAATTTCATACTGGACAAGTTGGGTATACTATCCTATTGTTTTTTACGGGAATAGCTGGGGGGATGCCAATGTGGAGCTGGATAAAGCCGAAGAAGACGTATTCCAGCATTTTTCTTTACTCTTGCATAGCTGTAAGCTTGCTCACCCTGGTGTTCACAATGTTCCTGAGCCGGCAGTTCGCTCAAAGCGCAATGGATGAAATCAATATGTCCAACCAAGAGAAAATGAACCAGGTCATGAAAACCTCGGAATTTACTTTGCAGAAATTGCGTCAGTTTGCGCTCAGAATTTATTCGGATGAAAATATCGCACTGTGGATCAACATGAGTGAACAGGATTATTCTCCACTGTCGTTAAATAAAGCGGGCGAAAGCGTAAGGGAGTTTATGAGCAGCGAGCCTTTCATAGACGGTATTTATTTATTCAACTTTAATCTCGGCCAAATCTATACCTCAGACTCAAGCATTTATACGATACAGGATTTCTATGACCAGGCCATGCTGAATTACATTAAGAATCAGAAAACGCCGTATCTGCAGTTTGTCAACCATGAGGTGAAGGGCGAATCGCATTTAGCGCTTGTCGTGCCTGCAGCCGGACCTAATCAGAACTATCATGGATTCGTTGCGATTCTGTTCAGCAAGCCGCTGCTAAATGAGCACATGCTGCAAATATCGGAGGAAGATCATTACAAAATTTTTATTGAAGGCACAAATAAGGAGTATATTCTGGGCAATACAGATGCCGCATTGACGGAAGCTCTCATGGGGACGGAGAAGCCGGAGGCGGCAGAACAGGGCTGGAAATGGGAGTTCGGCAATGAAACCTGGTCCATTCAGGCGGCACAGCTTCCTATTGAAGGATGGAAGGTTTATCATTTGTCACCGATCTCTCTGTGGCAAGCGAAAATAACCAAGATCCGGACGGAAATTATCGGTTCCTCGATCATTCTGCTGTTCGCATTGCTGTTATTCTTGTTCTGGCAATCCTACCGCAGCTTGAAGCCCATTAGCGACTTGGCCTTTCAACTACAAAGCAAGCTCGGCAAGAAGCATCCGATGGCGCAGACAGCGAATGCCAATAATGAGATTGAGTGGATTCATTCCGGCTTCCATCTGCTGGTCGAGCAGATCGAGCAATTGGACTTGTCGATCAAGAGCAGCAAAGCTTTGGTGAAGGAGGATTTCTTGCGTCAATGGATTCTCAATTCGAAAGCTTCCGGACCAGTTGAAGCGTTTATTAGAAGTGAAACGAAAATCCTCCAGACGGGCTCTTTCCACATGGCGGTCGTACGGCTGGAGTCATACGGGCGGTTTAAGGAATATTACGATTTCGCTTCACGAAAATTGCTTCGCTATGCACTGGGCAATATTATGGTCGAAGTCCTCGCGAATCACAGGTTTACCGCGGAAACGGCCGATTTCAGCTCGGATCACATCGTGGCGCTTATTTCTTCGTCCGCTTCGGGGGAAGACACGGCGCCGGTCATCGCAGCGATGGAGGAGGTAAGAGCTCAGATCAGACGGTGGCTGAAGCTGGAATTGCATGCGGCTGTCAGCTCCGTGCTTCATATGGAAGACAATGTGCACACCGTTTATACCCGGATGTACGAACTGACTTTGATCGGATTCATTTATAACGAGGACCGGGTATTCACCTCTGAAGATCTGGAGCGGTATCAGCTGGGCGAAGACAGCAAGCTGGATGAAGACTTGCTGAAGCAGGTGATTTATTCCGTTCACCTTAAGAACGATAAGGCTCTAAAGAGTTACCTGGATGAACTTACCTTGCATATGCAGGCGCTAAGCTATGAGGAATGTAAGCTGCAGCTGACTCATATTATTTATTCGATTATGAAAAGCTTCAAGAACTATAAGACGTTCCAAGGAATGAAGAGCATCCATACTTTCCTGGAGCAATTTGCAACCATTGGAGAAGTGAACTCGTGGATGTACGGGGAGCTGCTGCAGATCATGGATCAGCACCGCAGGAAGAGTACCTCAAGCCGAAAGGACGAGGTCGCCGCTGAGATGATCGAATATGTGCGCAACCATCTTCACAATCCGATGCTTTCCGTTGACGACATTGCCGCTCATGTGTCCATATCCGTAAACTATGCCCGGCAAATCTTCAAGGAGCGTTTTGAGTGCTCATTATCCGACTATATTACAAACCAACGGATCGAGTACGCGATCAAGCTGCTTACAACGACTGATTGGACGGTAGCCGATATATCGGAACAGTCCGGATTTCAAACCAAGAGCACCTTCTATTCCCTGTTCAAACGGGTAACCGGAATGACGCCGAACCAATACCGTAATGAAAATACGCATGTCAATGAGTAGAAATCCGTACTTCAGCCGGTTGGAAAATGAATACTTGCCGTTTATTAACTTTCGTACCGATTGATAGATACCGGACTGTTCGGATGCAGTACAACCCGAGTATGATCAGACAGAAGCGGGACGCGCGGGTCAAAACAGAAATCTTCGAGGACGCCTCCCGGATAATCATCAAGCAGGAGGGATTTAGCCATGAAGCTAAGAAGAAGAGGGTTCTTGTTAATGGTCGTATCGCTAATCCTGACAGGAATATTGGCCGGCTGCAGTTCGAATGTACCGGCCCCTTCCGAAACAGGAGAATCGCCGCAGGCTTCCGAGGACGGAAAATTAAATCTGGTTACCCTGAAGATCATGTTCCCCGGAGATCCGCCGGCGGACTGGGATGAAGTCAAGGCGGAGATGGAGAACCGTCTGGCGGGTACGCTTAATGTGAAGCTGAACGTGGTGTTTATCCCATGGACGGACGTTCTTCAGAAGCGTCAAGTTGCATTATCCTCCGCGGAAGACTACGATCTGATCTGGGACAATAATCCGGTGCAAAATATAGCCGCCGGCCTCTATGAACCGCTGGATGAATTGATCGAGAAATATGGGCCGGATATCAAGGCCAATCGCTCTGCGGAGCTGATGGAAGCCAATAAGGTAAACGGTAAAATGTATGCGGTTCCGCTTGAAGTGAATTTTATACGCCCATGGACGTTTGTCATCCGCAAGGACATTCGGGAGCGGCTGGGTGTCGAACCGATCAAGAGCTATGACGAGCTGATCGAATTTATGTATTTGGTGAAGGAAAAGGTTCCGGAAATCACTCCGTTCATTCCTAACGGTACGGAACATATCGGCTTGAGGCTTGCAAACATGCTTGATCCGACGGCCAACCTTGCAGCCGTACTGAACTATCCCGGACTGTACACCAAAGGGAACGACGGGAAGGTCTATAATATTTTCGATAACATGGACCCCATGATTATGAAAAATTTCGAGCAATATCACAAGCTGTATCAGGATGGAATTTTGGCCAGAGATGCCCTTACGCTTAAAAATGCGGAATTTGCCAAAGGAAAGGCGGCTGTTTCCACGTTTTTCGATTTCGGCGTCAATCTGAATACCCGCACGGCGCTTGAAAAGTCGGTTCCGGGAGCTTCTGCAGAAGCCTTCTCCTTATACGACACCAGCATGAAGCTGAACTCGACCTACAAAGCGGGTAATTTTATTGCCGTTCCGGTCGTCAGTAAAAACAAAGAACGCGCCATTCAATTCCTTAATTGGCTGAACCAGAAGGATAATTACGATCTGCTTGCCTACGGTATAAAAGGGAAAAACTGGGAAGATGCGGGCGAGGGTCTTTATAAACCGATCCAAGATAACCCTTATGCGGGCGTTCCTTTCGCATGGGGCTGGAATCCGAAGCTGGATCGAATTGATGCCAGCCTTCCTGAAGATGTCATTGCGCTGAATAAGTGGCAGAGGGATCCCGGTAACTTCACAGCGGATATTCTGACGGGCTTCACCTTCAATCCTAGCCCGGTAGCCAATGAAGTGGCACAACTCAGCAATACGGGCGTGGAGTTTTATAATCCGATCGTGATGGGGCTGGTGGAACCGAACGAGGGTCTGGCCAAGTTTAAGGAAAAGGCCTATGACAATGTGAAGAAAGTCCAAGCGGAGTATCAGAAGCAGCTGGATGAATATCTGGCTGGCAAGAACAAGTAAGACATCAAAAAAGCCGGCGGCCTTGAAACAAGGCCGCCGGCTTTTTTTAGAATTGCGTGCCCGGTGGCACGCATCATCTAGTTGGTGAGTTTACTTAAGTATCGGTAAAATACGTACTTTTCGCGAGTGATAGAAATCGAACCTTCACAGGGTGTTGCCGTTCATACCTATTGGGAAATTCAAGACTATACGTACGCCATCGCGAATGCGTAATATGCAGATACAGAAGAAAGGAAAGGAGAGCTTGAGATGGGGCTTCTGCATGAGCTTAGGAAAAACAAATGGCTTTACGCGATGTCGCTTCCCGTCATTGTGTATGTGTTTATTTTTTCTTATTTGCCGATGTCCGCTCATATATTGGCTTTCAAGCAGTTTACACCGGTAAAGGGGCTCTGGGGGAGCGAATGGGTGGGCCTCGACAATCTGACGTTTTTTTTCACCGGTCCGGATTGGCTGGGTGTTACGTTGAATACAATTTACTTGAATCTTCTGTTCATTGTTTCGGGTACTGTAAGTTCCTTATGCATTGCGCTGCTGCTGAATGAAATCCATCATTCCTTATTCAAAAAGGTGACGCAATCGCTCGTCATTCTGCCGCATTTTATTTCCATTATCGTCGTTAATCTGATGGTCATGAATTTCTTTAACGGGCAGGACGGCATGATTAACCGCTTGCTAAAGGAATTCGGTTTTCAGATGATCTCCTGGTTTCAAACGCCGGAGGTTTGGCCTTGGCTGCTCACGATCATATTCGTATGGAAGGGAGCAGGGTGGGGATCGATTATTTATCTTGCAACCTTGACGGGTTTCTCCGAGGAATATTATGAAAGCGCTAAAATCGACGGAGCCAAGCGTTGGCAGCAGATTTGGTATATTACGCTGCCGCTGCTGCGGCCGACCATTATCGTGCTGACGCTTCTCTCACTGGGACGCATCTTTTACGGTGATTTCGGCTTGATTTACGGTATCATCGGAGACAATTCGCTGCTCTTCAATTCCACGGATGTGATCGATACGTATACGTACCGGTCCTTGAGGTCCACGAATATGAACAGCTACAGCAATGCCGCGGCAGTCGCCTTATTCCAGTCGGTTATGGGGCTGATTACCATTCTGTTCTTCAATTGGATTGTCCGCCGGGTAGATAACGATTCGAAGCTGTTCTAGAAAGGGAGGGATTGTAAGAGCATGAAACAGCGGGATACTTCGCAACTCGCCGTGTCCGCAGCAGCTTATCTATTCATCGGCATTTTCGCCCTGATTTGCTTTATTCCCTTCTGGCTTATGTATATCGGGTCGTTCACGGCGGAGAGCCAGATTGTCAAGGGCTTTCGTATGTTCCCTACGGAATTTACCCTTGATTCCTACCGCTTTTTGTTCCAGGGCAGTCAGGTATATCACAGCAGTTTCGTTTCTGTTTTTATTACGGTGGCCGGCACCGTTGCAGCCGTGCTTATGACTTCTATGTTCTCCTATGTTGCGGCCCATCCGAAGGTAAAATACCGGCATGTCCTTTCCTTCTACATTTATTTCACGATGCTGTTTCCGCCAGGTCTGGTCGGCTATTATTTGCTCATTTCCAACTGGCTGAACCTGCGGGATTCACTGCTCGCACTGCTGCTGCCGCTCTTGTTCTCTGCCTTCAATGCTTTCTTGATGACATCGTATTTCCGCACGCTTCCCTTTGAATTGAATGAGGCGGCAACCGTGGACGGTGCGCATGAGCTGTATATCTTCTTCCGGATCATCTGGCCGATTTCCATGCCGGTTATCGCGACGATCGCCCTGTTCTATGCCCTTTCTTATTGGAACGACTGGTTTAACGCGCTGATGTTTATCGACGATCCGCATAATCATCCGCTGCAGATGATGCTGCGTAGAATCGTTTCCAATTCGGAGAATCTAGATTATTTGAATGCGAATATCAATATTCCCGTCTCGGCGACAGGCATTCAGCTTTCGACGGTTATTATTACGATCGGGCCGATCATTTTCTTGTATCCGTTTCTGCAGCGCTATTTTATCAAAGGGATGACGATCGGAGCCATTAAGGGATAAGGGGGTGATCTTCGAAGCCGCATCGAAATCGGAGGCGCTGTCGAAGAGATTGACGACCGCTCTCCGCCGGCAGGCTCGGTTACGATGCCGCAGTCGTCATCGGAGATCAAACGGTACGGGTGAAGCAGCTTACCGCTGCAGACCGAAGAGGCTTATAATGCCTTCGAGATTCGGCCGACTTTGAACGGCCAAGGGCTTGCGCTCTTTCTTCTGAACATCATATTAGATTCCATTAGACGGAGGTAACGAATGGTATGAAACCTCATTTCCGGTATACCCCGGAGCCGGTGCTGGAGCCGGTTCCGGGCTGCGAGTGGGCAAGCAAAATGGTGCTGAACCCGGCTATTGTTAAGGACCCGGCTTCCGATCGGCTGCATATGCTCTTCCGGGCGACGGGCCCATGGTCCCGGAAGCGCAAGGAAGGAAAGCATGACCCGTATCCGATCTTTCTCGGATATGCCAAGAGCAGCGACCTGGGGAGAACGTGGACTGCCGATTTCTCCCGGCCTGCCATTGCTCCTGCTCTGAATGAGCGATATGAAGACATTTTTATTACGGATATACACGGCAACCGCGTACGCGATTATTCGAATGGCTGCATCGAAGACCCGCGTATTTTTCCGGTAGAAGGGGAGCTTTATCTGTCCGCAGCATGCCGACTGTTTCCGCCAGGCCCGTATTGGCTTATCGATCGGGAGCCGCCGGTCGATACGCGCAACGACTATGTGCCGGAATGGGTGCATGAGGGCGACGATCCTTTCCGCGTGACCGCCCGCTCCAACCCGACCGTAACCGTGCTGTATAAGCTGGACCTGGATAAGTTGAAAGCAGGCCGCTATGAGGAAGCCTTTGCCTATGTATGCCCGTTGACGGAGGGCCATGTCAGCGATAACCGCGACGTCTTCCTGTTCCCGAACAAGATGCTGATTAACGGGAAGCTGCAATATGTGATGCTGCATCGCCCGATGACGCCTGCCTTATTCCCGCAAGGAGCCGGGGTGGAGAAACCGTCGATCTACCTCGCCGCTGCGGAAAGGTTGGAGGATTTCGCGAGCGGCCGGGCAACCCACCGTCTGCTGGCGACGTGTAAATTCCACTGGGAAGAGAATCGGATCGGGGCAAGCTGGGCTCCGCTCCAAATTTCGGCTGGCGAATGGCTGGTTTCTTATCATGGCAAGAAAGATGCCAGCTTCGGCTATACGCAATCCTTTATGATTTTGCGCGAGCAGGATAACGATTTCCCGGTTGTGGCGCATCGATGCTCCGAGCGATTGATGTACGCCAGCCAGGAATGGGAGATGCCGAGCGATTATCCTACGCCTTGCTTATTTACAACGGGAGGAATAGTTACAGGAGATGATCTGATTATGTCTTATGGAGCAGCCGATCAGAAAGCAGGCATTTCTTGGGTGAATTTCGCCGGGCTGGTGGAGTATATCAAGCAATTTGATGAAGAAGGCCGGAAGGTGGAGAAAAGACTCAACAATCCCGATGACTAATGACTTGGAGGCCAATTATGAGCAAATGGTATAGATGGTATCGAGGTAGTTCTTTTAGACTGTTTCTAGCAATCCTGATGGTATCGTCGTTTATCCCTGTCGGAGGAGCTCAAGCGGGAGGTACGCTGCTTAAAACCGGTAACTATTTTTTCAGCCCTACCCCGGATGCAGGCACTTTACCCGACAAAGGGGCGACCGGCCTGGTATCGTCAGCTAACGGCGCACTTTTTGACGGCATAACGACGACCTATGCCGGATTTATGGGAAACGCGACCGCCAAAGGGACGGTGCAGGTGGTGATTGACCTGCTGAAGGACTACCCGTTGGATAACATAAACCTCGTATTGAAATCTCCCAACATCTATTGGTCGTTTAATCAACTTACGGTCAAATACCGCCCCGAGGCTGTATCGGAATATTACTATATTGCCGGCAAGCATGTAAAATCGGGAACCGCCTTGGACTATTCGGTCAATATCCCGATGAACAACAAGACGGCCAGGTTTATTGTCATCGATATTAAGCGGTCTCACCCCTATCAGCATATCCCGCTTTCGGAAGTGCAAATTTTTAAAGGCACAGGCGATGAAGGGCAGAATCCGGCTCCTGCTTATACCGTAGAGCAGATGCAGGTTGAACTTAAGAAAGACGCTTTGATGGTGGATAAATACGGACAGTGGGTTTATGAAACGTGGCCGGGAAAGGTTGAAACTGACGCGCAAATGCAGCAGGAATATGTGAATGAGGCGAGAGCGCTGGCGAAAGTTTCACTGGACCGGCGCAAATATGATCAGTACGGCGGGATTAAAAGCGGGGGCTATTATCCATGCAGCGGATTTTTCCGGCTTGAACAAATCGATAATAAATGGTGGTTTATTACGCCGGACGGCTATAAATTCATTTTAAAGGGCGTGGATACGACAAGCATATGGGAATGGGGATACGGAACGCCGTATAAGAGAACGGACGGCACTCTGAAGAAGGTATTCGAGGAGCTTCCCGATCCGACCATCTATGCTCCCGCTTACACCAATGACTCGAATGGCGAAAGAGTCAGCTTCGTCGTCTCCAACGTCATGAAAAAATACGGCAGCGACTATGAGGAGAAGTGGGAGGGAATCACCAAGAAGCGGTTGATCAATTGGGGCTTTAATGCTTTCAGCAAGTGGAGCAGACCTAATGATGTCAGATTTCCTTATATAGACGTTCTGCAAGATCCGTCAACTTTGAAAAGGATTCAATGGACTTACGATGTGTTCGATCCGCAGGCTGAATCCATTATCGACAGCGCCTTGAAAGAAAAGCTTCATGCGCAGAGGAATGACCGGTGGCTGATCGGCTACACTTACGATAACGAAGCCGGATGGTCGGCCGATATTGTAAAAGAGGTTTTGCTGTATGATTCAACCTCTGCGGCGAAGAACGCCTTTGTGGATTTTATTGCGCCAAGATATAACAATGACATTGCCGCCGTTAACCAGCTTCTTGGCACGAACGCCGAATCGTTTGACGCATTAAAAAATACGCCGATCGCAATCGCGAAGGTTCCGGCTGCGGATGTATCGGACTATATCAAGCTGGCATCCAAAACGTACTTCTCGACGATCCGTAATATTATCGAAAAATATGATAAGAACCATTTGTTCTTGGGTACTTCCATCGTTCCGACCTGGCGGACCAGTCTGGATTGGGATTCGGCAGCCATGGAATATGTGGATGCTTTTTCCGTAGACTTTTATACGAATGATCCGGGCTGGATTTCCAGATATGAAGCTTTCGGAAAACCGCTGTTGAACCTGGAATTTACTTTCAGCACTAGCGAGCGAGGATTATCGCCCATCAATGCTTCTACAAGAGCGGCAAGTATTGCGGACAGAGGCATGAAATTTAAAGCTTTTGTCGAAAGCCAAACGGCACATCCGCTGTTTGTCGGCTCGGGCTGGTTTGAGTACTATGATCAAGCGGTTCCCGGGCGTAAAGACGGCGAGAATTTCAATGCAGGCTTGCTAAACCAGCAGGATCAGCCTTATACGGAAATGGTCGAAATCATGAAGACCGTCAATGCAGGGCTGGAAACGATCCATGAGAACGGGGGCTAAACCCGGCCCCTAGCGAAATCAAATTACAAAAGTTATCTTTAGTATAACAGGAAACGAGAGCTAATTAATCTAAAAGATGCCGGCGAATTGAATTTATCCCCGTCAATTAGACAATTACTAAAGAAGCGCCCATGAAGCAGCCTTAGTTCGGTATTAAACCGGACTAAGGCTGTTTAGTTTTTTCTGAATACGCTACGTGTTATAAAAGGATAAAGCTGCCGATTCTACCAATTCCAAATCCGTACAAGCTCTGTTTTTTTATTATTCTTGTACGCAGAGATTACTAGGAGTAGAATGGAAAAAGATATAAATGTAAACGGTTTATTGGAAGAGAATTATTGAAAACGGAGGCTTGACATTAGATGCAGCCAACAACGCATGATATGATTCATGCAAGCGCTTTAAAAAGAACATTTGGACACGGAAGCAGCGCGGTTACTGTATTGAAGGGAGTAGATTTATCGATCCCTTCCGGCAAGCTAATCGCTTTTAAAGGAAGATCCGGCTCTGGGAAAACGACGCTTATTAATTTGCTGAGCGCGCTGGATCGGCCGACAGAAGGACAAATTACGTTTGGCGGACGCGATTTGACGGCGATGTCGAATCAGGAGAGAGATCAGGTGCGCCGCAAGGAAATGGGGCTTATTTTTCAATCCTTCGCCTTGATCCCTTTAATGTCTGCCTATGAGAACGTGGAGTTTATATTAAGAGTTTCGGGTGCGCCAGCTAACGGCCGTAAGGAAACGGCGATTGAAGCATTGGAGCAGGTCGGCTTGAAGGGACGCATGCATCATCGGCCTTTTGAGCTGTCGGGAGGGGAGCAGCAGCGGACGGCAATTGCGCGGGCAATCGCCCATAAGCCGAAGCTGCTGCTTGCCGACGAGCCTACGGCGGAGCTGGACAGCCGTACCGGTCTGCAAATTATGAAGGTGTTTCGCGATTTGGTAGAGACGGCAGGAATGACGATCATTATGACGACACATGATCCTGCCATTATGGAAATCGTTGACCAAGTGTACGAATTGGAGGATGGACAAATTGTCGCAAAAGCTTAAACCGCTGCTTAGCTGGTCAGCCGCGCTTCTCATTGGCGCTTCACTTACAGGGTGCTCCTTGCTCCCAGCCGAGGAGCAGGCGTTAAAGCCGCCGCTCATCAAGCCGGCCCAAGAAAATTACCGGACGGTTACGGTCGAGAAAGGCATGATCACGCAGGAGATTAAAGGAAGCGGCAGCCTGGAATCGACGAAGTCGGAGATTGCGCAGTTTACAGGCCAAGGCGGCCGCATCGCGAAGATGATGGTTGCCTCCGGCGCTAAGGTGAAAAAGGGCGATGTGCTTGTCCAGCTTAATGTAGACGGATTAGATATTCAGCTGAAGGAGCAGGAGCTGTCGGTTGCAAGAGCAAAGCTGGCGCTCAAGCAAGCTAAATCGGGTGGAGACAGCGATGCGATCGACATTGCAAAGCTGCAGCTGGAAATTGAGAGCCTAAAGCTGGAGCGGTTGATGACGACCTTCAACAGTAAGCAGCTCGTTGCCGGAATGGACGGCCAAGTCACGTTCGTCGAGGATTTAGAGGAAGGTGATTTTGTCGAGGCCTATCAGACGCTTGTTATTATTTCCGATCCATCTAAGCTGCGGGTAGCGCTTCGGGTTGAAGCAGGTGCAGAAATAAACAGCGTGGACGTCGGCTTTCCGGCTCTGGTAACCTTTGGAGATCAGGAGCTGCAGGGCAAAGTGGTGCAGACGCCGTCTTCCGCTCCAACAACGTTGAACGAACAACTGCAGGATCGATACTCCAAAACGCTGTTCATCGAACTGCCGAAAATACCGGGTGACGCTTCGATCGGAGCGTTCGCAGACGTGAGGATTATTTTGCAGCAGCGTGATGACATCTTGAAAATTCCTCGCAGCGGCGTTCGCAGCTTCCTTGGCAGAACGTTCGTAAGAACGCTGGAGGATGGCAATAAAATCCGTGAAATCGATGTGGAAACGGGGATTAAGGGCTCGACTGAAATTGAAATCACGAAGGGTTTGGAAGAAGGCGCGGTCGTCGTGCTGCAATAATATCTGCATGAGTCCGTTCTAACGACGGGGGTTATCAGCCGTTTACGCTTGAAATATAAGAATGTATACGCTTTCTGGCTATTCTCGACTTATATTTCTCCGGAAACGAGCTTTTGACGCATACTTGGCTTCAGCCGTTTAGGCTTGGGAGGTTTTCGGGTGGCTTTGTTTGTCATGATTGTTCGCAAAATGGTGCAAAATAAGTGGTTGGTTGCCAGCCTGTTTATTGGTCTAGTGATGTCTGTTGCTTTGGTCAGCAGCATGCCGATATATTCGGAAGCGGTTCTATCGAGGATGCTGGTCAAAGATTTGGAAACGATGCAAACGAAGAAGAGCGTTTATCCCGGGAATCAGTATAATAAATTGTTCTATACGAAAGAAACGCCGGATCAGATGAATAAGATCTATACGAAAGTGGACCGTTACATACGTGAGCAAGCGTCAGCCGGCTTTCAAATACCGGTGC
Source organism: Paenibacillus sp. J2L1-98 (assembly GCF_056269405.1). Classification (NCBI taxonomy): domain Bacteria; kingdom Bacillati; phylum Bacillota; class Bacilli; order Caryophanales; family Paenibacillaceae; genus Paenibacillus; species Paenibacillus sp. J2L1-98. Next base: position 16,453 of record NZ_JBWDNW010000023.1, read on the forward strand.
AGGAGCTGGTTGTCGATTTTCAATCGAAATCGATAAAGATTAGGCCGACAAATGATCCTGAGCCTAACACGAAAAAATCGGTCAAGACGATGTCGCTGCGCTCCTTCTCCGATCTTGAGGAGCACATAAAGCTGACCGACGGCAGAATGCCTGCAGAGCAGCAGCCGGTAGATGGCGTATATGAAGTGCTCGTTACGGAGCGGGGGCTCATTCAATTCAAAACGGTGCTCGATTCGGAGTTTTTTGTAGACGACGATAAAATTGCCGGGGAAATAAAGTTTAAGCCGGTAGGCGTATTTGAGAAGAAGCAGGATGACGACCCGTATTTTAGAGATACGGACCTGAGCGAGCTTAGCGGCAGCTTTGTCATTAGCGACAAACTGGCTAAGCAGCATTTCTTGCAGGAAAGCCGGATTCCCGTTGCGTCCGTAGGCTGGTTCTTCGTGCTTGATTATTCCAAGCTTGAGCTAAGATTCGTAGACGATTTCATTCAGACGACCAATAAGATACGCAACGTCATGCTTAATAACGTAACGATGTATCAGACCGTGTCGGAGACGCCTGCGCTCGATACGATCGCCAAATACATGGATCGGGCGAAGCAGCTAAGAACGCTAATGTGGTCGCTTAATGTTCCCGTTTTCATTATGCTTGGTTTTTATATGTTTATGGTTTCGAATCTCATCGCCGATAGGCAAAAGAATGAAATCGCGGTGCTGCGCAGCAGAGGTGCAGCACGCTGGCAGGTGATCACCTCCTATGCGGTGGAAGGCATTATTTTATGCGGCATTGCATTTGGCGTTGGCCCTTTGCTGGGAGTTGTGCTGACCGACTTGCTCGGAGCATCAAACGGCTTTCTGGAATTTGTGCAGCGCGTAAGACTGCCGGTCAGAATTACAGAGGAAGCCTACCGCTATGGAGCAATCGCTTCCGCCGTCTGCTTTGTCATTATGCTTATCCCAATTATTATGGCAACCCGCGTCTCGATTGTCGGACATAAGCAGCAGCTGGCAAGACTATTAAAATCGCCGCTATGGCACAAAATGTTTCTTGATGTCATTGCGCTGGCGCTCGCGATTTACGGCTTATACACGTTTAGAAAGCGGTTGGCCGATTTGCAAAGCTTGGGACTGAACGCCGGCGATCTGAATATCGATCCGCTGCAGTTCGTTATTCCCGCCTTGTTTATTATGGGTGCGGGCTTGCTGCTGCTTCGTTTGTATCCATGGGTGCTCAGACTCGTATACTGGACCTTCAAGAAATGGTGGCCGCCTTCCGTATATGCGACATTGATACAGGTCGGCCGCTCCAGCACGCAATATCAATTTTTGATGATTTTTCTCATAATGACCATTGCTACAGGAGTATTCAGCGCTTCGGCCGCAAGAACGATCAACAATAATACGGAGGATCGGATCAGGTATGGCAATGGTGCGGAGATCGTGCTGACCGCACAGTGGGTAAATGATGCGCCGCCGCCTCCAGCTCCGGGTCAGCCGCAGCCGGAGACGCCTGTAACGGAAGCTCCTGTACATTATTTGGAGCCGGCGTTCGAGCCCTTTAAGACGATCAAGGGCGTGGAGCATGCGGCTAAAGTATTCAATAAAGAGGCAGCCTTCAGCGTAAATGAAGGCAGCGGAGCCGCAACGCTGATTGGCATCGATACGGACGAGTTCGGAGAAACGGCCTGGTTCCGGGACAGCCTGCTCGATTATCCGATCAACGACTATTTAAACTTGCTTGCCGGCGACTCGCAGGCCGTGCTCATTTCGAAGACTTTGGCGGAGCAGAATAAGGTTAAGCCGGGCGATACGATTTGGGTAGGCTGGAGCGACGTGCCGCAGCAGCCGTTCAAGGTGTACGGCATCATCGATTATTTCCCGACATTTAACCCGAATCCTGCCATAGGCAGCGTTGATGTCAGCGAAGATTCAGCGTCAGGCCGCGCTCCTATGCTGATCGTAGGTCATTTACCGCGCATTCAGGTGCAGCTTGCGCTTGAGCCGTATGATGTCTGGATCAAGCTGAAGCCAGAGGCCAGTACCGCAGAGTTCTATGAAGGGCTCACGGAATCGAAGCTTCCGATAACAAGCATTGTCAATACGAGAGAGGAGCTTGTGGATGCCAAGAATGATCCGTTCCTCATGGCGCTAAACGGAATTTTGACGCTTGGCTTCGTTCTCTCGATTCTCGTTAGCTTTATCGGATTTTTATTGTACTGGGTATTGTCCTTGCGGGGCCGGACGCTTCAAAACGGTATTTTACGAGCTATTGGCTTGTCGCTTAAGCAGCTTATCGGCATGCTGGCGGTTGAGCAGTTGCTTACATCCGGCGTTGCCGTACTAATCGGAATCGGTGTCGGCAACTTGGCAAGCTTGCTGTATGTGCCTAATTTTCAAATTGCCTTTAATCCAAGCAGTCTCGTTCCGCCGTTCAAGGTGATGTTCGAATCCTCGGATTTAATGCGCATTTATGTGCTCGTCGGCTTCATGCTGATCTTCGGACTTGGCATACTGGCCTATATGCTGTCGCGGCTGCGCATCCATCAAGCGATAAAGCTAGGGGAGGATTGACGGATGATTCATTGCGAGGGGCTAGTCAAAATATACAAAACTGCCGACCTGGAGGTATTCGCGCTGCAAGGCCTTGATCTTCATATCGAAAGCGGCGAGCTTATGGCGATAATCGGCAACAGCGGCAGCGGCAAATCGACGCTGCTTAATATGCTGGGCGGCTTGGACCGTCCTACGGCGGGCAAGCTTACGGTTGACGGCAGAGACATGCTGAAGTTTAAGGAACGTGATTTTGTCCGCTACAAACGGGAAAGCGTCGGCTTCGTCTGGCAAAATAATGCGAGGAATCTTATCCCGTATTTGACAGCGCTTGAAAATGTCGAGCTGCCGATTCTGCTTACCGGCAGCCGCAAGCGCTGGCGGGCGAAGGAGCTGCTGGATGCCGTCGGGCTTAGCCACCGCGCCTCGAACAAGCTTTATGAGCTGTCCGGAGGCGAACAGCAGCGGGTGGCGATCGCCATTGCGCTTGCGAATCATCCGAAGCTGCTGCTTGCGGATGAGCCGACTGGCTCGGTAGATTCGCGTATGGCGAATCAGATACTGGACTTGTTCCGCGAGCTGAATCGGACGATTGGGATTACGGTCGTTATTGTTACGCATGATCCTGAGCTTGCAAAGAAGGTGGATCGCGTCGCGGCTATCCGCGACGGCAAAATTTCATCAGAGATGCTGCGCAAGCGCTCTTACGCCGAAGAGTTGTTGGAGCTTGCGGAAGCTGAGGATGAAGAAGGCACGCATGTGGAGTATGCCGTGCTTGATAAAGCTGGCCGCCTGCAGGTACCATCGGGCTATTTGGAATCCATCGGCATCCGAAACTCCAATAAGCTTCGCGTGGAGCTTGGAGAAGGCAGAATCGTGCTCCTCCCTCCGGAGGAGAAGGCAGAGTAAGCAAGCAGGGCTGCGCCAGGTCGGTAAGACGTTGGGCGCAGCCCTTTCGTCATTTGGGGAGCTTCGAAAACGATGATTATTTATCTCAATTAAAGTACTGGGATTACAAGGGAATAAATGGTAGGATGGAGTAGTGTAGAAGGAAATGATTATCCATACCACATATATGGGAGGAATCTAAATGTCTAATGCCAGAAGCGAAGCTTCGGTTGAAGCGCTGTTTAAGCCCTTTGCATCCAAAAATCTAGAGCTATCAAATCGAATTGTAATGGCGCCGATGACCAGAGGATATTCCCCGGATGGAGTACCGGGAGAGGACGTTGCCGCTTACTATCGCCGCCGGGCGGAAAATGGGGTTGGCCTTATCATCACCGAAGGAACGCTGATCAACCATCCCGCAGCAGCGGCCAATCCGAATTGGCCGAACTTTCATGGCGAGGCTGCGCTCCTTCAGTGGTCAAAGGTTGTGGATGCCGTACACGAGGCGGGAGGAAAGATCATTCCTCAGTTATGGCATATCGGATTAACCCGCAAAATCGGGGATCTGCCTAATCCGGATGCTTTGCCGATCGGTCCCTCGGGGCTGAATCTTTCCGGCGAGAAAATAACAGAGCCGTTAACGGAAAATGAGATCGGGGAAGTGATTGCGGCTTACGCGCAGGCTGCGGCAGACGCAGCTAAAGCCGGCTTTGACGGGATAGAGCTTCATGGTGCGCATGGTTATTTAATTGATCAGTTTTTTTGGGACAAAACAAACCAGCGCACCGATCGCTATGGCGGAGATCTCGCAGCCCGGACCCGTTTCGCTGTCGAGGTTGTTCAGGCATGCCGACGTGCTGTTGGAGCTGATTTTCCGATCGTTCTCAGGTTCTCCCAATGGAAAGCAGGTCAATACACAGCCAAATTAGCCGAGTCGCCTCAACAGCTTTTGCAATTTTTGACGCCGCTCGCAGATGCGGGAGTCGATGTTTTTCACAGCTCGACACGCCGCTACTGGGAGCCGGAGTTCGATGATTCCGATTTGAATCTGGCAGGCTGGACGAAAAAACTGACGGGAAAACCGACGATAACGGTAGGGTCAGTTGGTCTTGACAATGAATTTAGAAGCAGCCTGGGCGATGCCGCGAAGCCGGCTTCCCTTGCCAGATTGATTGAAAGGCTGGAAAATGGAGAGTTTGATCTGGTGGCCGTTGGCAGAGCACTGCTAGCTGATCCCGAATGGGCAGCCAAAATCCGCGATAATCGCACAAATGAGCTTTTGGACTATGATGCGTTTGCTTTGAAATCTTTATATTAATAGGCTGACTGCAGGTAAACGATGCAGGTCATGAGAGGGCTTGGAGATAATCCGGGCCCTCTTCTGTATTTCCGGCAATCCTGTTCATGTAATCAACCTATAAGATGTTTGACAGCTTCCGGTACTCGCTCGGCGAGATGCCCTCGTGCCGGCGGAAGATACGGCTGAAGTAATGAATGTCCGGATAACCGACCCGGCTTCCGACTTCTTCCACCGATAATTCCGTTTCACGCAGCAGCTTTCTTGCTTCGCGGTGCCGGACGGCGCTGATAAACTCGCCCGGGGGCATGCCGGAATGCTTTTTGAACAGCTTAGCGAAATGGTCCTCATTCAAGCTCATCCTGCATGCCAGTTCTTTATTGGACCACGAATCAGCAGGCGAGGATTCAATGTTATTCATCATTTCTGCGATTTTGGCTCCATGTACAGAAGCTTCCGCCAATCTGCGCGTCATTTGCGCCCGAAGCAGCTGAGCCAGAATGTTCAGCATCAGCGCTTTGCATACCAGCTCATAACCGGCATACCGCATCGCAAATTCGTGGACAAGCTCTTCGAGCATCTTGACGCAAGCAAGCGTCGGTGTGTAAACGGGGCTTTCGGATAGCGGCATAAACGCCTCGGCAATTGCTTCCGAAGCAAATTTATCCGGTTGCACCGCCTCCTCGTCGACGACGATATCCGCTTCAGTCAGGATTTCGAGCTCATCGAAAAAGTCGAAATGAATGCCGATAAACTTGGCATAAGGCTCCGAAACGATCTCATTCTGGTGAAATACACCCGAGGGCAGGAAAATCAATTGACCGGCCGAAAGGGAATAACGCTGCCCATTCATCGTTGTGGCCGCTTCGCCTTGGCTTACATATAGAAGCTCAAAGTCATAAATTCTCCTTCGCTCCAACTTGCCTGGAGGCAAGAATTGAACCTGCGCATAATGGATGCTCGGGGACCAGTCCCGTAGCGGTGACGCTTTGAGTTCAGGATAGCCGGTTGTTGTATGGTACATCATTTACTCTCCTATCTGATTCTTATTGGTCTCCATGAATCGATAGCGTTCGAATTATTGCAAGATCTCTAAATAACTAGTCTTATAGAGTATTATAAGGTATATATAATTTGTGCGGATATCAGAAAATAAGCCCAATACCTTAGAGGTACCGGGCTTACTCGTTTAATAATCATTTCTTTTTTTATCAATTATAAAGCTTCGAGTGCGCCCTTGCCGTTCGCGGACCGGATCTCCGCTTCGACGATCTCGAGCGATTCGACCGCGCTTTCCGGCGTGCATACGGTGACCGGCTTGCCGTTGTTGACCGAATCGATAAAGTAGTTAAGCTCGCGGTAGTAGCCCATATCCTCCGGCAGCTCGGCGATAAAGCCGGGAGCTTCATTCGGATTAACCTTTACCTGGTTGTTCTCGAAGATAAGGTTCCCGCCTTCGAAATTTACCCGGTAAGTCATCGCGAAGCCGAAATCGCCCTGCAGCGTCCAATCAGCCTGCGCGTTCAGCACCTTGCCGTCCGGATAAATATAGTTTGTCGAGACGATGTCGTAGCCGCTGCCGGGAATGACATTGCGCGCGATGGTGGAAACTTGAGCGGGCTTGCCAAACAGCCAATTCACGATATCCGTATCATGAATGTGCATGTCAAGAATACAGCCGCCGCTTTGGCTTCCATCGAGAAACCAGCCCTGCGGCGAGCTGCCGCCGCGAAAGAAGCTTCCGGACGTTACCGCGCCGTAGCGGCCGTCCTCCACGCAAGACTTCAAATATTCGTAGGCCGGCCAGAAGCGCAGGCATTGTGCGACCATTAGCGTGGTGCCGGTGTGCTTCGCCGTATTTGCCATCCGCCAGCCATCCGCCGAAGTGCCGGCCACCGGCTTCTCGCATAGGACATGAATGCCTCTTTCAAGCAGGGAACAGGCTAAATCTGCATGAAGATTAGTCGGGAGCGTGATGTCGACGATATCGAGCTGCTCGTTTTCTAGCATCGTTTGAATATTATCGTAAAGCCGGTAAGGCGATAAATCGTAAACTTCCCGCTTTGTCGCAATATTGCCCCATGCTGCACCGTTCTTCAGCTCTTCTATTCGCAAGTCGCAAATAGAAACCAGCTGTACCGGCGCCCCTTCCGCTGCCAGGCGAATATAATTGTCATAATGCATGCGTCCCATAAAACCGAATCCGATTAAGCCGACTTTTAACATGTGAAAGTCTCCTTTATTCCCGTATTATTTGATAGCGTTCCGTCCGAGTATCGCATCCATCGAGCTGGACGTATTCAAAATGATTTGATCGGCATGATGAGCATACGGCGGGATCATCTCTGCTGTGACATAGTTGTTATAGCCGATTAATTCCAGTGCTTTCATGACAGCAGGGTAATCGACATCCCCCGCGAGCAGATCGACGAATCCATGTAGGCCGCCTGCTTGGCGGCGGTAATCCTTGAAATGAACCTTTTTGATTCGGCGGTTCAGAATCCGAATCCAATGCTCGGGATAGCCGCTGTGCAGGACGTTTCCTACGTCGAAGTAGGAACCTACGAATTCCGATCCGTGCGAATCGATAAACGAACGCATTTCAAGCGGCGACAGCAAAAACTTGTTCCATACGTTCTCGATGGCGATCGCCACGCCGGCGCTTTCTGCGAATGGCACCAGCCCGGCTATCGCTTCCAAAGCGTAATCGTAAGCCCGCTCATAGTCGGTCACTTCAGCGCCTGGAATGAAGTCCACGCCGACGGCGCCCGGTATGACTAAGATCGCATCGACTCCGAAAGCGGCCGCAAGCTCAAGCTGTTTCTTGCATACGTCAACCGCCTTGCTGCGCTTAGACGCATTCTCACTCGTCATGGAATAAGACCAGTATAAGCCGGTCGCTAATCCCGCGATTTCCAAATTCGCATCTTCCAGCTGCGCTTGGATTTCACGCACGTCCTTATCGGTTGCATGAAGTCCGAGCTCTCCCGTTTCGTTCAGAGACAGCTCAATGCCGTCGAACCCCGCCTTTTTAGCTAACCGGATGCATTCTCCTATTGGGGTGCCCTCTTTAAACGACCAAATGTTTATTCCTTTTTTCATCGAAGCATCTCTCCTTTGATTTGGCTGCCATGTTTAGCTAATTCCGACTTTCTTGATGAAAAGGAATTCTAGTGATATTACCTATATATTAAAAGATTCGACGTCCAAAATCTTTAGCGTGTAAAGTGACTTTTTGGACAATTCCGGTATTTTTCTATGTGTGTCATGGATCTGGCACCTCGAAGAAAGGAAGAACTTAAAGCAACAATCAAACGGAGTGTCTCAGAGGCCTGCTGCAGGGGCGCTTTCACTTCCGGGCCTTAGCATCGATCACCGCCCGGCAGTTTAATTCGATTTTCTGAAACTATTTGCAGATAGTCATCTGAAAACGGCGATTTAGTTTGATTTTGCCTAATTAAACAGCGTTTTTGGAGAGCAGCTTCTAAAAATGGCCGATTATGTTTGCAAAATAGAGCTAATCCGCCGTATTCGCATCCCGAGCGTGTTTTAGCTTTATGAAATTGAACTAATAGAATGTTTCTGAAATCAAATGGCTGCAGGGGCAACACTTCCGGGCCTTAGCACCGTTCATTAGTGCGCGGTGAGTTAATTCGATTTTCTGAAACTATTTGCAGATCGTCATCCGAAAACGGCGATTTAGTTTGATTTTGCCTAATTAAACAGCGTTTTTGGAGAGAAGCTTCTAAAAATGACCGATTACGTTTGCAAAATAGAGCTAATCCGCCATATTCGCATCCCGAGCGTAATTTAGCTTTATGAAATGAAACTAAATCACTTTTCCCATCATCATTTCGGCTGCATACACCCAGTTCCTCCAATCCGAATAAACAAAAAATGGCTGTCTCATTAGGCCTAAAAGCCTGAGAGACAGCCACTGTTCTTTCGTGAAATTGACAAAGAGAGACGATTCTTCGGTAAAATGGAAGTGCGATCAACCATCCCGAAATGAGCTTTGTGCAGCCGCCTTGAGGTCAGGTGGCTTTCGCTTGCCCGTAATTTGCTTAAGAAAGCGGCAATCGATCGAAATCAAGAAATGGCGGTTCAGGACTAACCCCTGCACCGCCGTTTCTACATCTTTTCGCGTCATTGTTGAAGTCATGAACCGCCCGCCGTATACCGTACGGTACGAACGGTATACGGTGGGCGGGAGCTAGCCCCCTGCCAGATTGCAGTTAAGCCAGCGTCCGTTCCTCTTGTGCCAGCTTCGTATAATAAAGCTTAAAGATGAGATCCTGATTATAGTTGCCGAAGCCTGATCCAAATAGCGTGAAGCCACCGATATGCTCTGCATCTTCAAGAATCGCGATACGGAATGTCCAGTGGCTGTTGCTGATATCAATCTCTTCGAGACTAACATTTGAGAGCTTAATGCCGTCCATGTAGGTGCCGTCCTTTTTGATGATAAGCCGCTTCAACAATCCAAATTGGTTGACATCGTCAAACCACCACGAGGGATTCAGCTTGCCCTTTCCGCCGTAATCGGCAGGGCTCGTCCACATGCCAACATTTACTCCATTAAAAAAGAATGTAAGATCCGAAGGCCAGTTCATATTGGTAAGAGGAGCTTCCGACGAAATTTCCATCGAAATTTCGAGCTCCTCCGGATTTTCGCTGCTTAACAGGAAATTAGGAATTTTATACTCGATATAACCTTGAGAGAACCATAATATTTTGGCGTTGACGCGGTCCGGATCGAGAAAGTAGCGCGGATCGTCGAAAATACCGATTACTTTCTCGGTCGTGCAAATGCCGCAGGTGGGCACGATGCTTAGATCGGTATAGTGGCCGATGGATACTTCGGTTCTTCTTGATTCGCGATGAACGACATCCTTGCGCGGAAAAGCGATTTCAAGTCCATCCATGCTAAGGGAGCACACCTTCTGTGCGGCGCCGCCTTTACCCGGGGTCATTTCGGAACGGATGATTCCCGCCTTCTCCAGCTTCTTGACATGCATGGTCATAATCGCGCTGCTTAAGCTCAAAGCCTCGGCCAGCTCACGGATATTCATCGATTTTTTGGAGAGCAAATGAATAATTTGGATGCGTACGTTACTTGATATAGCCTCAAATATGGGCAGGTTTTGCTCTGATAGCTCGATTTTCAATGGATAACCTCCGAATGAGAGTTATTGTTAATACATATGTGAATGATTAGTATAAGTATATAGTCTGTAATATACATGAAAACAGTCGAAATCACAAGGAATATTGCAGGGGTAAGCCGATATCTTAGTTGAAAAAGGTAACAAAATTATAAATTAATTCGTCGTATCATTTACTTGTACGATTAACGCAGCTGTTTTGAATGCGTTTTATAAAACAGTTGACTTTTTGGTAGCATAATTAATAATAAATGATATAACAAATTCGATCCGATAGGAAGGGTGACCCAAGTGATGCAAATTGATCTTTCGAATAAAACGGCGCTAATTACAGGAGCTACCGGCGATTTAGGTCGCGTTATGGCCCGCACGCTTGCAAGCTGCGGCGCTAACATCGTGCTTCACTATAATAATAACGAAGCTAAGGCAAGAGAGCTGCAGCAGGAAATAACGGCTCTCGGAAGACGCGCAATGACCGTACAGGCGGACGTGACGAATGAGCAGCACATCAATCAGATGAAAGCTAAGGTGACGGAGGAGCTGGGCCATGTCGATATCGTAGTTGCCAATGCGGTTATTCAGTATCAATGGACAAGCATACTTGAGCAGCCTATTGCCGATTATGTAAGCCAATTTGAGTCCTGCGTCCTGCAAAGCGTCTATTTAGCCAAAGCCTTCGTTCCGGCGATGATTGAACGGGGAGGCGGAAGAGTCATTGGCATTAATACCGAGTGTTCGATGCAAAATTTTGCAGGCCAATCTGCTTACACGGCCGGCAAGCGCGGCATGGACGGAGTCTACCGCGTGTTAGCCAAGGAGGCTGGGGAGCATCAGATTACTGTTAATCAGGTTGCGCCGGGGTGGACGATCAGTGATCGCGACCGTACGAATAACACCGAGGAAAACAACGGATATGCGCAAACCGTTCCGCTGAAGCGGCGAGGTACGGATCAAGAGATCGCCAATACGGTCGCTTTTCTGGCATCGGACTTGGCTAGCTTCATTACTGGCGCTTACATTCCAGTAAACGGCGGAAACGTTATGCCTGCCATTTAGGATAGGGGAGCCTGCGGTAATGAGTCTAAAAAAACGATTGTGGCGCATATGGGCGGGGTTTGGCGGCATGAGAATGGAGCGGAAGCTGGTTATCGTTTTTTTGCTTCTTATCACGCTTCCATTATCGTTTATCGGCTACATCTCATACAGCAATTACTCCCGCTCGATTGAGGAGAAGACAATCGTGTATTCGACCAAAATGCTTGAGAACATGATGGTACGGGTAGACGATTACATCGAGGACATGGTTCGCATTACCTCCATTCCGGCATATCAGAACGATATAAAACAAAATTTGATTCTTTCGAACGCCTATTACGAGCAGCGGCAGATGGCGGCAGGCGGCAGCAGCAGTCAGGTGCCTGACGATTTTAACCTGCTGCTCTCGATTCAGCGAGGAATTGAAGGAAATATTTCGTTCATTAATACGATCAAGCGCGGCGCTAACACGGTGTATATATTCGATCAATACGGGAATGGCTACTACTCGACGGCTGGAGGCGGAATCCGGCTGAACGTGAAGGAAAGCTATGAACAATGGCGCGGGCGCGTACAAACCTCAAGCGGCGAAGCAATGCTGTTCAGCACGCAGAAATATACGAGCAATTTGCAGAGTGTCAAATATGCGTTTACGGTCGTCCGCAAGGTGATCGATAAATCGCTCAAACCCATCGGTATGATTGCGGTGGATGCGAATATTAGCGTGATTGAGGATCAAATGAGCGAGCTCGACAAGGTAACAAGCGGAGAGTCAGTCATTATTGATGAGCTTGGCAATGTCGTTTACGATAGCGACAAGCAGCGAATGGCGACAAATATTAAAAACGACCCTGCCGTCGCCGGGGCAACGGGGGCCAAAGGAAGCTTTTATTTGGAGCGTGACGGCTTGAAACGGCTGTATATTTATACGACCTCGCCAAATACGAATTGGAAGGTCATGACCTCGATTCCTGACAGCGAGCTGACGAAGGATGCCGTTGTCATTCGCAACGTAACCTTAATCGCTACCATCGTTACGATTATCGTGGCGCTCTTCATATCGGTTGTTTTTTCGCTTGCTTTAACGAATCCGCTGCGCAAAATGATGCGTTTGATGAAAAACGTGCAGGAGGGCGATTTTAACGTTCAGTTCCAGGTTAAGTACCGGGACGAGGTAGGCCAGCTTGGCAACCAGTTTAACCGGATGATCGTCCGGATCGACCACCTCATTCAAGATATTTACGTGATGGAGACAAAGAAGAAGGAAGCGGAGCTGCATGCGCTGCAAAGCCAGATTAATCCGCATTTCATGTATAACACGCTGGAGTCGATTCGAATGGCTGCCGAGCTGAACGATGATCAGGTCGCGGCGGATATGATTGCGATACTAGGGAAGCTGCTGCGTTACAGCATAAGTGATTTGCATGAGGAAGTGACGCTGGAGAATGAGATTATGCATATGCGCAATTATGTGGAAATGCTGAATTACCGTTACCCGAACCGGTTCCAATTGGAGACGAAAATTTCGGATGATCTGCGGGCATATCCAATCATTAAGCTCGTGCTGCAGCCCATTGTCGAAAATGCGATTTATCATGGCATGGATGACAATAAACCGTCAATGCGAATTGAAATGAGCAGCGAGCGGACGGCTCAAGCCGTATGGCTGCGCATAACAGACGACGGGCTGGGAATGGACAAAGAGACGTTAGACCGCTTAAACCGTTCGCTGGCAGGCGCGGAGAATGCGGTCGTGAAACGGAAATCGGGCGGAATCGGCTTGAAAAATGTAAATGAGCGGATCAGGCTCCACTACGGCAGCGCGTACGGTCTGAAGGTAACGAGTGAGAAGGGCCGGGGCACCGAGGTGGTTTTACAGCTTCCACTTCCAATTGAAATAGGGAGAGACGCAGAATGAACAAATACATGTCGATGCTGGTGCTTGTTGTTCTGTTGTGCGGCATATGCATCACGGGCTGTCAGAAGGATTCGGCCGGCAGCGCAGCGGAAAAGGGGCCTGCGGGCAAAGAGGAGCAGATTAGCAAGGAAGTGACTCTTCGTGTGCTTACTAACCGTGTCGATCTTGCTGAGAACGGCGTATTTCAAAAATATGCCGATCAATTCACCCGGCTTAATCCCGGTGTTACCGTGAAGTTTGAAGGCATACCTAACTACGCCAGCGATATTATGATCCGGCTGTCCACCCGCAATTTGGGCGACGTGCTGCTGCTGCCAAACAATATTAAAAATGAAAACCTGCCCGATTATTTCGAGCCGCTTAGCGACAGTCTGTTCGAGCACATTCACTTTGCTGATTTTAAAGCTTACTCGGGAAAACGGTTCGGCATTGCTACCGGCGCCTCAACGACGGGAATTGTTTATAACAAGCAAGCCTTCAAAAAAGCAGGGATTAAGGAAATCCCACAGACGCTGGAGCAGTTTTACGCCGCTTGCGAGCAGTTGAAGCAAGCCGGCATCGTGCCGGTTTACTTGAACTATGGAGCACAGTGGCCTCTAATGACCTGGGGCGAGGATTTAGTCAGCTATATGACCGGAGACGCCGGTTATTTGAATCATATGGTGAACCTGGATGAGCCCTGGACGATTGACAACGCATGGGGGCAATCGATTACAATCGTCAAAACGTTAATTGCCCGGGGATATGTGGAGAAGCAGCTGCTTACGAATCAATGGGAAACGTCCAAGACGGAGCTGGCAACGGGCAGAGCCGGCATGAATTTAATGGGGAATTGGGTTATTAATCAGGTTATCGCGGCAGGGGCAAAATCGGAGGATATCGGATTTTTTCCGTTCCCGTATGACAACAACAATAAGCGCTTCGCACCGCTTAGTCCGGATTGGTTCGTCGGCGTTAGCAAATTTAGTGACAATAAGCAGTTGGCAGAGGCTTGGATTAAATTTTTTGTAACCGAGTCAGGTTATGTGGATGATTCGGGATTTCTACCTGTTATCGAGAATAAGCAGCCGTCTTTGCCGCAGTTCCAGCAGTTTCTATCGTTTAACAGCGAGTTTCTGGAGCGCCGCGTTGCAAGCGACCAATTGCTCGAGATCGCGAATACAGCGCAAATTGCGTTTTGGTCAGGCGATTACATCCAAGATTTGATTGCCGCGCCTGATTTGCGGACCTTATTCAATCAATACAATGAGCGCTGGAGAAAAGCGCGAACTATTACCGAAAGCTAAGGTGGAGTACTCCGATGTCTAAGAAAGTCACAATGCAGCAAATTGCCGATTATTTAGGTGTTTCAAAGTTTGTCGTCTCGAAGGCGCTCTCCGGTAAGGGCGGCGTCAGCGAGGCGACACAGGAGCGGGTTATTCAGGCGGCATCGCAGCTGGGCTATTTTTCGCAAAAGAACGCATATGTCAAGACGATGAAGCTGGAGCAGCTTCCGAAGGTGCCGGCCGCAGGCAAGCAATCCGTGCTTGTGCTTATGCCGAATATCCGTTTTCAAACCAAGGAGTCGCATTATTGGGGGCGGATTTTGGACGGCATAGCCTTGCGGTTAAAAGAGGATGGCCTTGGTATGGTTATTGTGTCGGAGCAGAGCGTCGACCATTTCCTGCATTTCTTGAATCCGAACGGCATATTAGGGCTCATTGGCGTTGGTGAAATATCGACTCCGCTGCTGCTGGAGGTGCACCGGATCGGCATGCCGATGGTGCTGGTCGATCATGAGGATATGCTTATTCCAAGCGATACGGTGTTTACGAGCAATTATGAATCGATGTACCGTCTGACCAAGCATTTGATCGGCAAAGGACATACGCAGCTATGCTTTGTCGGCGATATCAACTATTCGCGCAGCTTTAAGGATCGTTTCCTGGGCTTCCGCAGCGCGCTGGAGGAGCAGGCAGGGAATGAGCCGGGCTTTGGTATTAGCGATGATCGTTATCTGTCCGTTGAAGGATTCGAGCATGAGCAATTCAAAGAGCCGATTAAGCAGTGGGCGGCCAAACGGCTGAAAGCGAAAGCTGTGCCTACCGCGCTTCTTTGCGCAAATGATATGATAGCGATCGGTGCGGTTCATGCGCTGCAGGAGCTGGGGGTAGCGGTGCCGGAGGAGGTGTCGGTGACGGGCTTCGACAACATTGACGATTCCTACCGCATGACGCCCGCACTAACGACGGTGCATGTGCCGAAGGAAGCGCTCGGCAAGCGTGCGGTTGAGCGGCTGATCAGCCGGATCTCGGGTAAGCAGGAGCCGATGGAGAAGCTGCTTGTGGCGGGCGAGCTGTTGTATCGGGATTCGACTGCGGAGGTTAAGGGTTTGTATAAGTAGAATAAGAGCTGGTAGCTGCTGGCAGCTGGCTTTGTATCGGGATTCGACTGCGGAGGCCAAGAGTATTTCCGCTATTACATTCGATCAAGCAATAATAGATGATTTAGCGCCTCTTATTACTTTTATGCGTTGTTACACTATTCGAATGAATCGAAAGTTACTAAAGTGTAATGGCACCCCTTCCATGCAGAGTGCAAAGCTGTTATTGAAAGTCAATAATGCTAGAATTGTAAAAAAACGTATAGGAGATGATGTTCAATGTCAAATCAAAAAATCACTACATTTTTTATGTTTAACGGCAAAGCGGAGGAAGCCATTAACTTCTATACCTCTCTTTTTGATCAATCGGAAATCAAGCACATTTTTCATCAGGAAGACGGAACGGTTATGCATGCCGCTTTCACTTTAAAAGGCCAGTCGTTTATGGCGATCGATAACAGCAATAAGCAGGATCACGCTTTTACGCCGGCCATATCCTTATTTATCAATTGTGACAATGATGAAGAAATCAACCGGTTGTTTGAGCAATTATCGGAAGGCGGCGCAGCGCTGATGCCGTTATCGCCTTTGCCAAGGAGCGAAAAGTTTGGTTGGGTGCAGGATAAATATGGCGTTTCTTGGCAGTTGAACCTTGCAAAAAGATGAGTGTTGGAACGCCGGCGTTCACTTTCATTCAAACCATTCGAGGGCTGACTCGGAGGCCAAATGGATAGTGAGAGCTGTGTCTCAGAGTACAAATGGCTGGAGTGCTGTCTCGGAGGCCGAATGGCTGGGGAGGGCTGTGTCTCAGAGTACAAATTGGCTGGAGTGCTTTCTCGGAGGCCAAATGGCTGGGGAGGGCTGTGTCTCAGTACAAATTGGCTATAGTGCTATCTCAGAGTACAAATGGCTGCAGCGGCTCTTTTTACTACCAGGCCTAAGCATCGTTCATCGCCCGGCAGCTTAATTCGATTTTATGAAACTAATAGCAGACCGTTATCCGGAAACGGCGTTTTAGTTTGAGTTTGCCTAATTAAACAGCGTATTGGGAAAGCAGCTCCTAAAAATGACCGATTACGTTTGCGAAATAGAGCTAATCTGCCGTATTCCCTCCCCGAGCGTAATTTAGTTCTATGAAATGAAACTAAATCACTTTTTACATCATCAAATCGGCCGCATACACCCGCTAACACAAATCCAAACAACAATAAAAACTATCCCGCAGGCTGCTGCGTTTAGGATGACAATTGGCCGCAGCGGCTCTTTTTACTACCAGGCCTAGGCATCATTCACCGCCCGGCAGCTTAGTTCGATTTTATGAAACTAATAGCAGACCGTTATCCGAAAACGGCGTTTTAGTTTGAGTTTGCCTAATTAAACAGCGTATTGGGAAAGCAGCTCCTAAAAATGACCGATTACGTTTGCGAAATAGAGCTAATCTGCCGTATTCCCTCCCCGAGCGTAATTTAGTTCTATGAAATGAAACTAAATCACTTTTTACATCATCAAATCGGCCGCATACACCCGCTAACACAAATCCAAACAACAATAAAAAACTATCCCGCAGGCTGCTGCGTTTAGGATGACAATTGGCCGCAGCGGCTCTTTTTACTACCAGGCCTAAGCATCGTTCACCGCCCGGCAGTTTAATTCGATTTTATGAAACTAATAGCAGACCGTTATCCGAAAACGGCGTTTTAGTTTGAGTTTGCCTAATTAAACAGCGTATTGGGAAAGCAGCTCCTAAAAATGAACGATTACGTTTGCGAAATAGAGCTAATCCGCCGTATTCCCGCCCCGAGCGTAATTTAGTTTTATGAAATGAAACTAAATCACTTTTTACATCATCAAATCGGCCGCATACACCCGCTAACACAAATCCAAACAACAAAAAAATCTATCCCGCAGGCTGCTGCGTTTAGGATGATAATTGGCAGCAATCATCTTACTAGCCTCAACTAAATATATTGTATATATAATATTAATTATATAAAATGACAAATCCGCTGATCCAATTCGCCCGGAATCGTAAGGGACAGCAGCAATTCTGTACATTTAGCAGTGTGCATTAAGGGATGCGAAACTTTTTCGACAAGTGTGAAGCTATTGCGAAATAGGGGTTTACATTATAATATATATTATAAATATTAATATGAAGTTTGGTGATTGCAAATGAATTCAACAGTCCGTACGCCGCTTTATCAGAAAATTCAGGATTATATCCGCGAATTGATTGCAACGGAGGGCTTGAGGGCGGGGGACCGCATACCGACTGAAAAAGAGCTAATGAAACGCTTTAACGTCAGTAAAATTACGGTTGTGAATGCCATGGTCGGCTTAGCGAATGACAGTATTATTACCCGCGTGCCCGGCAAAGGCAGCTTCGTGAGCAGCGGGGAGCCTGCGGAAGCGGAAGAAGCGGCGCCGTCAGCGCCGGTAATCAGCGAAGAACGGGCGCCTATCAAGGGCGGAACGCGCATTATCGGCCTCGTAATGCCGTCTATTTATGATTATTTTGCCATTCGGTTGATTGAGGGCGTGCAGCGGGCGCTTGGCGAGAAAGGCTACCGCACCATGATTCTGCTGTCCGATGGAGATGTAGAAAAAGAAAAAGAGGCGTTTAAAGCACTTAAAGAAATGGGCAGTGAAGGCTTGCTGGTATTTCCAGTAGACGAAGAAAATTATAACGAGGAAATATTAAGCATGAAATTCAGCGGCTATCCGTTTGTGCTGATCGACCGGTTTCTGCCGGGAGTGGAGACCAACTATATCGCAGCGGACGGAAGACTGGGAACTAGCCTCGCCGTCGATTATTTGTGGGAGCTGGGGCACCGGGAAATCGCTATTTGCTCCGATTCCCCTTTGCAAACGGTAACGGTGCAGGAGCGGATCGAAGGCTACATGAACGCTTTGAAAAACAAGGGCGCGCTCATTAATCCAGCCCATATGATTACCGGATTTCAGGTGAACAGCCTGAAGGATGCGGAGAAGCATCCGTTATACCGCTACATTCGCAACCGGATGGCTACGGCCTATATTACGCTTAATGGTAAGCTTGGCGTTCAAATTTACCAAATGGCGCGCAAAGCCGGTCTCCGTGTGCCGGACGATTTGTCGATTGTAAGCTTCGACGACCCGACGTCGATCGTTGAAGAGCTCAGCATTTTCACGCATATTAAGCAGTTCGAGCATGAAATGGGCTACCGCGCTGCTCAAACGCTAATCGAAATTATTGAAGGCGGGTCGGAGCGCAGCGGCAAATACAGCAAAACCTTAATCAAGCCCGAGCTCGTTATCGGACAGACGACTGGCGGCAACCCTGTAAAATAACCAATAGCAACCCTATTAAAAATCTTTTCCGTAAAAGGAAAAGATTTTTTTATTTATATATTGAATATGTTGAATGTATATATTATATTATGTATAAGCCGATTGTGATGATGAGGCTTGGACGAACTAGTCGGGTATACAAATTTTGAAAATATATATCCAATCAAATTGATTTGAAATCGCTTTCACGTCAATGTCGTTAGGCATGCAAAAAAGAAATTGTGTATGCAGCATATAACCGGATGAAAAAGGAGACCTGCAAATGCCTTATGAAAAGGTGAGAACGGAGCAATTGAAATCGCTGCTGGAACGATTGAAGGGACAAATATATAAGCCGCTCGCGGAGCTGAATGTAACGGCATGGGTAACGCGGGAGCCCGTTCCTTATGAGGAAAGGGAGTCAGGCGAAAGAATCGCCCTCGCTTCGGGAGACCGCTGGGGGAACCTGTGGGATTGCGCCTGGTTTCATTTTGGCGGGAAGGTAACGGAGGAGGCGAAGGGCTCTAAGATCGTGCTCCTAATCGACGTGAACGGAGAGATTTGTCTCGTTGATGAAGAGGGGAGCCCCGCACAAGGACTTACGAATATTAATTCTGAGTTCGATTATTCCTTAGGCCTTCCCGGCAAGCGCGTCGTTCACATCAGCGAAAGCTCATCGGGGGACGAAACCATCGATCTGTGGGGGGATGCAGGCTGCAATGACCTGTTTGGACACTTCCGGAGCGGCACGTTGAAGGAGGCTCGGATCGCAATCTGCCGCGAGGACATCCGTCAGCTGTATTATGATGCGGAGGTGCTGCTGGAGACGGCGGACCGTTTGCCGGAAGGGTCGGCGCGCAGGGAACGCATTTTTCAGTCCTTGTACGATGCATCGAATGTGCTGATTTCGTTTGAAGGGGAACGAGTCGCTGAAGCAACGCGAATGCTGAAGGAGCAGCTGGCGAAGCGCGGCGGGGATCCTTCACTTACGATCAGCGCCGTCGGTCATGCGCATCTGGACCTCGCTTGGCTGTGGCCGATCCGGGAAACGATTCGAAAAGGGGCTCGCACATTTTCCACTGTATTGCAGATGATGGAGCGTTACCCTGATTATATTTTCGGAGCAAGCCAGCCGCAGCTTTATGATTGGATGAAGACGCATTATCCGAAGCTCTATGCGCGCATCAAGGAGCGCGTACAGGAGGGGCGCTG
This sequence comes from Paenibacillus sp. J2L1-98, assembly GCF_056269405.1. NCBI lineage: Bacteria > Bacillati > Bacillota > Bacilli > Caryophanales > Paenibacillaceae > Paenibacillus > Paenibacillus sp. J2L1-98. Next base: position 36,191 of record NZ_JBWDNW010000023.1, read on the forward strand.
GGAGCTGCAAGGCGCGATGTGGGTCGAATCGGATACGAACGTGCCGGGCGGGGAATCGCTGATCCGCCAAATCTTATATGGGAAACGGTATTTTCAAGCGGAATTCGGTCAGGAGATGAAGTCGCTTTGGATGCCGGATGTATTCGGATATACAGCGAGCCTGCCTCAAATTTTGAGGAAATCGGGCGTTGATTACATGATGACGCAGAAGCTGTCGTGGAGTGTTTACAACCGCCATCCCCACCACACCTTCCACTGGGAAGGGATCGACGGCTCGCGCGTGTTAACCCACATGCCGCCTGAGGATACCTATAACAGTCCGGCGGCTCCCCGTTCGATCGTGAAGGCGGAGAATGAATATTTGGATAAAAATGTGTCGGAAAACTGCCTTATGCTGTTTGGGATCGGCGACGGCGGAGGCGGTCCGGGCGAGGAGCACCTCGAGCGGCTGCTGCGGGAGAAAAATTTGCAGGGCCTCAGCCCGGTCATCCAAGAGCCTTCCTCACGGTTTTTCGAGAGGCTGGCTGAAGGGGCGGAGCGCTACCAAATCTGGTCGGGAGAACTCTATTTGGAGCGGCATCAAGGAACGCTTACGAGCCAAGCCCGAAACAAGCGCTATAACCGGAAGCTGGAGAAATCGCTGCGCGAGCTCGAATATGCGGCTGTATTGGCCGGACTGACGAAGGACAGCCTTTATCCTTCCGGGGAGCTGGAGCGCATATGGAAGGAAGTGCTGCTCTATCAGTTTCATGATATTTTGCCGGGATCATCGATCAAGCGTGTGTACGACGAGTCGCTGGAGCGGTACGAATCGCTGCTCGGCCGTGTCGAGCAAATGATCGAGGAGGCATACGGAGCAGTAGCGGAAGCTCTCCCGGCTGGCAAGGACTCCGATGTCTGGTTTAACTCTTTGTCATGGGAGCGGGAGGAATGGGTTCAGAAGGACGGCTGCTGGATGCGCGTCCGGGTTCCTGCGATGGGATACGCCTTGGTGAATGCGGATGAGCTTACAAAGACGAAGGCAGAGACGGCAGCCGCTGAAGCGGAGACTGTTGAAACGCCGGATACCTCCTTCGGAGCCCATGCTGTTTTTCCCGAGATGAGAGCGTCGGCCATCGACCGCATTCTGGAAAATGACCTGCTTTCGGTTACGTTCGCGGAGGACTTTACCATCGTATCCATTAGAGACAAGAAGCAAGGCAGGGAAGTCGTTCCGCGCGGGCAGAAGGCTAATGAGCTGAGCCTGTATCATGACGAGGGCGATGCATGGGATATTAAACAAGATTACCGGCAAACGGGGGGAGTTCCTCTTTCGCCCGTCGAGTCGGCAGCGTTTCATGACGGACCGACGGCAGGCCTGCTGCTCGTATACCGGTTCGGCCAGTCTACCTTGACCCAGAGGGTCGTGCTGACGCATGGCAGCCGCCGCATCGATTTCACGACGAAGGTCGATTGGCAGGAATCCGGCAAAATGCTGCGCACGTCCTTCCCGGTCGATATCAGGTCTGACAGCGCAAGCTGTGAAATCCAATTCGGCTACGTGAAGCGGCCTACGCATCGCAATACGCTGTGGGATTATGCGAAGGATGAAATTTGCGCGCATCAGTGGATCGATCTTTCGGAGCCGGATTACGGAGTTGCGCTGCTCAATGATTGCAAATACGGGCATCGGGCTTGGCAAAACGTGCTGGATTTGAACCTTTTGCGCAGCACGACGTATCCGGACCCCGAGGCGGACCGGGCGGAGCACCATTTCACATACTCGTTGTACCCGCATCAAGGGGATCATGTACAGGCGGAGGTATATAAGCGCGGTTACGAGTTGAACGTGCCACTGCGCTCGGTGCGGGTCACCGGGGGCGGCGCGGCGCCTGCGCTGCCGGAGGCGAAATCCTTCATTAGCGTGGATCATCCGAACGTTATGGTGGAAGCGGTAAAGCAGGCGGAAGAGAGCGATGACCTGATCATCCGTTTATACGAGACTGCCGGCACTCATCTTAAGACGAAATTGATTGCGGACTTGAATCTATCGGAAGCGTGGCTCGCCGATTTGATGGAAGCGCCAATCGATAGACTTCAAGCAGAGAACGGAGCCATCCGGCTGACTTTCACTCCGTTCGAAATAAAAACGATCCGTTTGGCAAGGAGGCAGGGTCTATGACAGAAACATTACTATGGAAGCGAATATGGCGGCATAAGCTGTTTTATTTGTTCATGCTGCCCGGCATCATTTGGTTTTTCCTATTCTCCTACGTTCCACTCTTTGGCGTACAGGTTGCGTTTCGCGATTTTATGTACACTGGGGGCTTCTCTGGAAGCCCCTGGGCAGGGTGGAAGTATTTCCAGCAGTTTTTCTCCTATTATCAGTCATTCGAATTGATCCGCAATACGATTATTATCAGTCTCATGAAGCTTCTGATCGGATTTACGATGCCGATTATATTAGCGGTTCTGCTCAACGAGGTTCGCAACGTCAGATTCAAGAAAACCGTGCAAACGCTTTCGTATTTACCTTACTTTGTGTCCTGGATCGTCGTAGTTACGCTGATGCAGCGGCTTCTGACGCCTTACGGAGGCCCGCTCAACGATCTGCTCGGTTCCTTCGGCATGGAGCCTATTCAATTTCTGAACAATACGACGTGGTTCTATCAAATTATCGTAGGCTCGGATATTTGGAAAAATATCGGCTGGAACTCCATTATTTATATGGCTGCCATCGCGGGCATTGATCAACAGCTGTACGAAGCGGCCAAGATCGACGGCGCAGGGCGTTTTAGCCAAATGTGGCATGTTACACTCCCCGGCATCCGCAATATCGCCGTCATTTTGTTCATACTCTCGGCCGGCAGCCTGATGAGCGCAGGCTACGAACAGCTGCTGCTGCTTAACGGACCTGCTACCGCGGCTATCGGCAGCGTGCTCGACGTGCATGTCATCAACGCCGGCATCGGCGAGGGCCGATTAAGCTATGCGGCAGCCGTCGGATTGTTCCAAAGCGTCATCGCGCTCATTCTCATTGTGACTGTCAACCGGATTGCCCGAAAAGTGAGCGACGTATCCCTGTTCTAAGGAGAGGTTTGATATGGCGAAGCGCCAATTTTCCGTGTTCAACTGCTTGAATTATATCTTTTTGACGTTGTTCGGCTTGTCGATGATCTATCCGTTTATATACATCCTCGTCTACTCGCTCAACGACGGAAAAGACTCGATGATGGGCGCCCTTTATTTCTTCCCGCGCAAATTTACGCTGGACAATTACGCCGACGTTTTCGAAAACGCACGCATTTGGCAGGCTTACAAAATTACGCTGCTGCGCACGGTGATCGGCACGTTTCTGCACGTAGCGTTATGTACGCTGATGGCGTACGCCCTTTCCAAAAAAACGCTGCCTGGACGATCGTTTTTTACGTACTACATCTTTTTGCCGACGATCTTCAGCGCGGGCTTCATTCCGTACTTCATCACTCTGCAGAAGCTGCATCTGATCAACAGCTTCTGGGTATATGTCATTCCGATGCTGTTCAACTTCATGCATATTGTCATTCTGCGCACATTTCTGCAGGGCATTCCGGAGGAGCTGGAGGAGTCGGCCCGCATAGACGGATACGGCGACTTTCAAATTTTTCTGAAAATTATTTTACCGCTGTCAGGACCGGTGCTTGCGACAATCGCGCTGTTCATCGGGGTTTCCCATTGGAACGACTGGTTCGCCGGCGCTTATTACGTGTCCAATAAAGACCTGATTCCCGTTCAGACGCTGCTGCAGGAAATGCTGACGGAAGCGGAGGCGCTGTCTTCCTCCATGCAAAGAGCGGCGCAGCAGGGCGGACAGACGGTCAACGTCAATACGGCGGGAGCGACGCCGGAGTCGCTGCGGATGGCGCTGCTGGTTATTACGGTGTTCCCGATCTTGTGCATCTACCCATTTTTGCAGCGTTATTTCGTCAAGGGCGTCATGATCGGCTCGGTCAAGGGATAATCGTCCGCATTCGGGACTTTATCATATTTTATAAAAAGCTCACGGGAGGGTTTTTATGAAAAACAAACGGGTAAGAAGCACTTCGTTATGGCTTGCAGTCGTTCTAATGGCGGCAACGTTGTTTGGCTGCAGCAGCAACGGCAACGGCGGGTCCGGCAATTCGCCTTCGGAAAGCGGGGGCAGCACGAACGGCGGAACAGCGCAAAAAGAAGTGACGCTCAAAGTGCTTAACAACTGGAACGGCTCGACCGGCGCCGATGTAGATATGACGGCTGTCGCAAAAGTGATTAAAGAAAAAACCGGGGTTACCGTAGAATGGGAATACACAAAAGGCAGCGAGGTCGAGAAGGTGAACACCATTTTCGCGACGCAGGATTTGCCCGATATTTATACAGGCCCGGCATGGGGCGGGGAATTAGACGGCATTATTAAAGCGGCCAAGGAGGATCAGCTGGTCGATCTGACGGATAAGCTGGATAAGTATCCGAACCTCGCCAGAGCAGTTGCGAAGGAGAACGTTCCGCCTGCGCTTTATGAGAAAGCGTTCGATGCTTACGGCGGCAAGCAGTTTATGCTTTACCAGAATCATCCGGCTGCGCCTGAAGATGCGAATGACTGGCTCTACGGCTTCTATGTCCGGAAGGATATCGCCGAGAAGGTCGGCGTCGACCCGCAATCCGTTCACACAAAGGACGATCTATACAGCTTCTTGAAAAAAATCAAAGACGCAGACCTTAAAGAAAACGGCATGCCGGTCATCCCGCTTGGCGGCTTCCATAACGGCTGGGCCGTCGGTATCGGAAATACGATGTTCTTCGGCTCCGGCTATATCGATAAAGGCGACGGCACGCTGGAGAACAGCTTCTTCACGAAAGGTTACGAGGATTTTACCCTTTATTACCGCAAGCTGCTGGCTGAAGGGCTTCTAGATCCGGAAGCGTTCACCCAGACTGATCCGATTGCAAACGAGAAAATCAAGCAGGGCCGCATCGCCGTTCTTGCCGCGCACTACCCGGCAATTCTCGATGCTTCTAAAGATTATGTGAAAGCGCATCCAGGAACTGATTATGTACCGGTCGGTCCGCTGGAGCGGGCCGGCGCCGAAGCGGACCGTCCTGTCGATCTTGGCATCCAGGGCAATAACGTAACCGTCATTCCGAAAAAATCCAAAAACGTAGACGCAGCGCTGCGCCTGCTCGATTACCTCGCTTCAGACGAAGGCTTCCTCCTCATCCGCTACGGCGTGCAGGGCGTGCATTGGGATATGGAGAACGGCAAACCGGTCGCGAAGAAGGAGTGGTTCGACAAGTTTACGGCCGATACGACGGGCAAGCTGAAGAAAAACGAAGGGATCGGCGTCGGCTTCGAGAACCTCTCCGGCCAGGACCGCATCAACTCGGTTGGCGGAGGAGACATTTGGGCGGATCAGGACCGTCTGGCTGCTATGGATCATGCGCGCAAAATTCTCCGTCCTAACGGCATCAGCGTGATATCCGCTTACAATCCGGGCGATGTCATGATGAAGGCCCCGCAGTGGGAAATGCTGAAGCCGTCCATGGACAAAATGGGCGACGTCTGGACGGAAGCGATTTTTGCCAAATCCGATGAAGCGGCGCTTAAAATCATAAATGATCTTCGCAATCAGCTGAACAAAACGGGATATCCCGACGCGATAAAATATGTGAATGAAAACCTGCAGGGCAAGGAAGTTGTTACGCTTCAAATGCCGAATTAAAGGAGGCTTCGCGATTTGACCAGAAAATCGCAAGGACGGCCGGAGTGGACCGGCTTTCAGGAATCGAGGCCTTACGGGCCGAAGTACGATTTGCGAACCGATTTTGTGATGGTATACGGCATTTCGAAAGATCTGCCTCAGCGGATAGAGGGCTGGAAGAAGGCAGGCTATACGATCCATCTGATGACGGGCGTATCCTGGGGCGAGTATCAGGATTACTTGTACGGCCGCTTCGACGGACGGGAGCACTGGGACGAGGCTCAGATGGACCGCAGCGGCAAGCATCTGCTTCATGGCAAGGATGTTCCTTATATGGTTCCGACGATAGCGTTCGCCGAATATTTGGCGTCTCATATTAAACTTGCGATTGACTACGGCGTGGAAGCGATTCATTTGGAAGAGCCGGAATTTTGGGCGGCCTCCGGGTATTCGGATGCTTTCAAGCGGGAGTGGCTGAATTATTACGGGGAGGATTGGATTCCTCCTCACTCCTCGCCGGATGCCCAGTACCGGGCCTCCAAGCTGAAGGCGGCTATGTATTACCGTGCGCTTGACCGTCTTTGCAGCCAGATGAAGGAGTATTCGCTCGTTACCTACGGCCGGACCGTACGCTTCTATGTCCCTACCCACAGCTTGATCAACTACACGCAGTGGCGGATTATCAGTCCCGAGGCGCTTCTCGTCTCGATGCCCGGCTGCGATGGCTTCATCGCCCAAATCTGGACGGGAACGGCGCGAACGCCTAACGTGTACAAGGGGCTGCGCCGGGAGCGGACCTTCGAGACGGCGTTTTTGGAATACGGCATCATGCAGGAGCTGACGCGGGGCACAGGTCGCGAAATGTGGTTTCTTCACGATCCTATTGAAGATAACCCCGGCTACAGCTGGAGCGACTACCGCAAAAACTACCGTTCTACTGTTGTTGCCTCCCTGCTGCACCCTGAGGTGAAACAGTATGAGGTATGTCCTTGGCCGAGGCGCGTATTCGAGGGCGCCTATCCGACCGAGGACGGCAAAGGGAAAGAATCGATTCCCGGCGACTATGCCACTGTGCTGCTGACCGTCATGAATGTGCTGCGCGATATGCATAATCATGAGGAATCTTCTGAAGGAAACGATTATACGGCAGGAGTAGGCCTTTGCTTATCCAACTCCGCCATGTATCAGCGGGGCGATGTCATCCGTGATGGCGCTAAGGAAGGCGAGGCCGTCAAATATGACGGAACAACCACGACCGATGAGCTGCCTGCAGAGCAGAAGGAGCTTCTCGACTGGTCCGCCTTCTATGGCTTGGCGCTTCCGCTCGTCAAGGCGGGCATTCCGCTCAGGCCGGTGCAGCTCGACAATATACTGACCTTTCCGGGCTACTTGGACGGCTATCGGGTGCTGCTGCTCAGCTACGAATTTATGAAGCCGGAGCATCCGGGGATTCACCAGTCGATCTCGCAATGGGTAAGGGAAGGCGGCGTTCTAATCTATGTCGGAGACGGCTCGGATCCTTTCCATAACGTTCAGGAATGGTGGAACCGCGATAACGGGAGCCGTACTTACAAACGTCCTGAAGAGCATTTATTCGAATCGCTTGGCTTGAATCGAAATCCGGAGGCGGGTGAATATGAGGTAGGCAGCGGCGCTGTTTTATTTTTTCGGGAAAATCCGGCATCGCTGTCCCGTACCGGCATGGGGGCTGAGCTCGTAAGGAGCGCCGTAAGGCGGTCGCTAGAAATCCGTGGAGAAACGGTTGATTACAAGGAGAGAGGCACGCTGCAAATGAGACGCGGACCGTATGTCATCGCTCATGTGCTGGATGAGACGGAAGCGGAGAATGCGGAGAATGCGGAGAATGTGGTCATCCTTCGGGGGTTGTTCGTTGATTTGTTCGAAGCTGATTTGCCGGTGCGGCGCAGCGTTGAAATGATGTCAGGCGAGGACAGCTTGCTTTATGATTTAAATTACACAGGCGGCAAGCTGGAGGAAACGTTCATTCTCGTCAGCTCGTCGCGGATCCGCGACGAGCAAGCGGCCGCGAGCCGGATTTCCTTTGTGTCGGAGTGTCCGAAGGACATCACCGTCAGTACGCGCCTTCGTGTACCGGCAGAGCCGCGCAGCGTCACGGCTGGAGCGAAGGCAGCTTCTTTTCAATACGACGCGGAGTCAGGCACGGTGCTCATTCGCTATCCGGGCGTGCCGGAAGGAATAGCCGTTAACGTGGAGTGGTAAGAGGATTGATGTAAGCTGAAAGAGCTAAGTTGATGCAAAAAATAAAGAAATGGCGGTACAGGAAAACTAGCCCTGAACCGCCGTTTCTTTATTCTATCTATCTATTTATTTATTGCAGCCGTTCTACCAAATGCTTTACCGCGCTCACTGAGCAATATTTCGTTTATTAGTTCGATTTCACAAAACTAAATCGCGCTCGAAGTGCGAATTCTGCGGATTAGTTCTATTTTGCAAACGTGATCGGTCATTTTTAGAAGCGGCTCTCCCAAAACGCTGTTTAATTACGCATAATCAAACTAAATCGCCTTTTTTGGATAACGCTCTGCAAATAGGTTCCCAAAATCGAATTAACTCGCTGCGCACCAATGAATGATGCTTAGACTTTGTAGTGAAAAGTGCCGCAGCAGCCATTTGGCCTTAGAGACAATCCCTCTCGGGTTCTATGGCTGCAGCTGCAAATTGCGGTCGATCAGAGCGATGCGCTGCTCCACGCAAGCGTGCGAGCGGAGCGGATCTTCCGGTGTGTTTAGGCAATAGTCGAGCAGCTGACCGACTGAAGTAGCGGCAACGTGGCAGCGTGTGTCGGAAGATGCATAGTAGATGTATACATTGCCGTTATCCTGAGCAATCACGCCATTGCAGAAGGCTACGTTGGATACGTCGCCGACGCGCTCGATGCCTTCGGGAGCGAGCAAGTGGCCGCCTGGGCGATGGGTAACCTTGCTTGGCTCCTGCAGGTCGGAGAGGAAAGCGTACAGTACATAACGCAGGCCTGCCGCCGTATTGCGAACGCCGTGGGCGATATGGATCCATCCTTTGTCCGTCTTGATTGGAGCCGGGCCTTGACCGTTCTTTACTTCTTTAATCGTATGATAATGACGCTCGTCGATGATGACCTCGCGCTCGATAACCGCATTCTCGATCGTATCGGAAAGACCCCAGCCGATGCCGCCGCCTGAGCCGGTGTCGATGAAGCCGTCCTGCGGACGCGTGTAGAAGGCGTATTTGCCGTCAACGAATTCGGGATGAAGCACGACGTTGCGCTGTTGATTGGATGCCGTCTTCAGATCGGCAAGACGTTCCCACTGTTTCAAATCCTTCGTCCTTACGATGCCGCATTGCGCGACGGCGCTCGACAGATCTCCCTTCGGAGCGGAAGAATCCTTTCTCTCTGTGCAGAATAAGCCGTAAATCCAGCCGTCCTCATGCGATACGAGGCGCATATCGTAGACGTTTACATCCGGTTCGCTTGTTTCCGGAAGCAGAATCGGGCGATCCCAGAAGCGGAAGCCGTCTACGGGGCTTTCGCTTTCGGCGATTGCGAAAAACGATTTACGGTCATTGCCTTCGACACGCGCAACAAGATGATATTTGCCGTTCAACAAAATCGCGCCGGGATTGAAAACGCAGTGCACGCCAAGGCGCTCCATGAAATAAGGGTTGGTCTCAGGGTTGAAATCATACTTCCAAGCCAGCGGAGCATGCTCCGCCGTTAATACTGGGTGGACGTAACGGTCGAATACGCCGTTGCCAAGCGTCTCCGGCTCGTTCTTTCGTTGTACGAGCGCCTCGTAGCGCTCGGTCAACAATTGCTTTCGTTCATTAAATTTGCTCATGGGATTAACCTCCGTTAGTGTGATGTTAGTGTGATGCCGCTGCGCCGCTCAGGCGCTCGATCATTTCAAAGCATGCGCGTCCGTTATGGTAAGGGCATTTCCAAGGACTGACCTTTTCGATATTGCCGCTGGGGGAACCGTCGCGCTTTACGCTCCAATGCCATTCGCCATGCACTTTGTCGACGATAAAGCGCTCGATGAATTGCCATGACCGCACGGCAGCCTCGCGATATTTCTCATTGCCGGTCATTTGATAGGCGTTAAAGAAGCCGACGACCGCTTCAGCCTGCGGCCACCAATCTTTGTCTGTATCGATCAAACCCTCCGGACCCGCCTCGTTAAACAGTCCGCCGTCGCCGTCCACGCCCTCGTTAAGCGTCGCTTCAGCCATGCGAAGCGCGATCTCTTTGGCTGAGGCGAGCAGCGCTTCATCGCCGAGCACCTCGGCAGCCTCAACGAGCAGCCAGCTGCCCTCGATGTCATGACCGTATGAAATATGCTGCGATTTACCGTTCCATTGCTCGTCAAAGAAAAGGATAAAGTGCGCGTTGTCTTCATTAATGATGTGCTTAATCGTAATTTTAATTAATTCCTTCAGCTTGGCGTGCAGCTCATCCGACTTCCATACACGGTATAGGTTCGTATAGCCCTCCATGACGTGAAGATGGGTGTTCATCGACTTCTTCTCGTTCAAATCCTTCTCGCTCAAGCTGTTATCGCCCGTTTCCTGCCAATCGCGCGTCAGCGCTTCAACATAACCTTTATATTCCTGATCGTAGCTATAGCGTTCAAGCGTATAGAACAGCTCAATCGCCTGCTGAAGCGCGGCTTCATTGCCTGTTGCCCGGTGATACTCGGAGAACGCATAGATCGCGAAGGCTTGACCGTAAACCTGCTTCTTCGTTTCGGCTGGCTTGCCTTCTGCATCGACCATCCAATATAAGCCGCCATATTGCTGATCCGTAAAATACTCGTTCACATAACGGTAAGCCCGCTCAGCTATTTTTAAATACGATTCGTTTCCGGTAATCCGGTAGGCGGAGGCGAAGGTCCACAAAATGCGCGTATTAAGCACTAAGCTTTTGCCGGCATCCTGATTAACGGTTAGATCTCTGCTAATAAAGCCGTAGAAGCCGCCATTCTTCTCATCAAGCGTATGCTCCATCCAGAAGCTGAGAATATTCGATTCGAGCTCTTGTTTGATGCTGGCTAGCCATTGCTGGTTATTGTCGCTCATTTGGCAGAACCCTCCTTGACGGATTCAGCAATTTTGGCAGCATAATAGTCCCGGACGGTTTGCTCGGCTTGCTTGCCGTACATACAATAATCGTCATTAGAAGCGGCTTCGCTCTCTTCATAAAGGCGTGCCGGCCAATCCCAAAGCATGAAGCCGCCGACAAAGTCGTGCTTATCGGTGTGTGCGAACATCGTCTCGTAATAGCGGCGCTGCACCTCCTCGCTCGGCGCGCCCGGGAGACCCCAATCATTCGGGATATGCTGCGAGCCTTCGCGGCTCGGGCAGCCAGCCTCCATGAAGAAAAATGGCTTGTTATACTTGGCCACGACCTTCCCGATCCGGATGAGCTGTTCCTCCCAAGTATCGATCGGGTAGTAGCCGCTGGAGGAGATCACGTCCACAGCATCCCACCATTTGATCTGACCTTCTTGGTATTTGTCGCAATTGTAAGTAATGATGCCGGAGTAAACTTGACGGATCTCGGCGATCAATTGGCGCCACTCGCTCTCACGGCGGTCGGTTTGAACCATCTCGCACCCGATGCACAGCATTTCGCAGCCGGTTTCTTCGGCAATTCGCGCATAGTGCAGGATGAATGCGGTATAGGAAGCGAACCAATCGGACCATTTCGGCTCACAAGGAACATCGAGATCGAAGAAATTAATATGCGCGCGCCAAGTCCCGTCCGCACAATTGACGACAGGCTTCAAGCAAACCTTAAGCCCCAGCTCCTTCGCTTTGCGAATCGCATGGCGTACTTCATCATCGGTAACGGTAGGCTCCTCCCGAAACTTAATTTCAGTCGATTGCGGATGGTCCTGAAGAGCGCCGAGAGCAATAGCTGTCCAATTGACGCTTAAACGTTCGCACATAAGCTCCATGGAACGTTCTGCCTGCGCTCCGGTCCATGTTCCGCGCACGCCGGTCCAGCCCCATGTCATTCCGCCTATAAATTTGCTAGTCATTTGAGTCGCCTCACTTTGAGTTGGTTGTTTTGTTATTACTAACTTTTATTTTTGTTATATAACAAGTAAACATGATTCATCCCATATTTGCAATACCTTTCTTCGAAATGGCTCAAGCTCAAAAAACGGCTTCATTATTATAGCGGGAAAATAGTTTTTTTTAACGAAAAGCGGGTGGTTAAGCTAAAGATAGCGTTTTCAGCGAATGTCAGTTGAAGACTATAAATAATATTTTAAACCATTTTAGAACGGCTTTTAATGCGGTATTATCGAAATGTAAGCGGAGCCAAAAAAGAACTGAGGGGGATTTGAATCATGAAAAAAGTCATTTCGTTAGCTATTACTTCCGTTGTTATGCTAACAACGTTAGCTGCTTGTGGTGCCGGTAATACGAATACGAGCTCCAATTCGGCAGCTAACAAGCCGGGCAACGAAGCAGCAACGAACAAACCGGAAAACAGCGGAACGGAGGGAGCCTCCAAAATTTCAGGCGATGTCGTTTTCTTAACCAACCGCACGGATATGATCGACAAGCAGTACGCGGATTACGAAAAACGCTTTGAAGCGAAATACCCTGGCGTAGATCTCAAGTTCGAGGCGATTACTGATTATGATAAAACGTTGAAAATCCGGATCGCTTCCGGCGATTTCCCCGATGTTGTGTTCGTACCAACGATCCCAAATGCCGAGCTGCCTAATTACTTCGCTCCGCTCGATGACATTGCGTTCTCCGGCGACATTCACTTCAAGGATTTGAAGGCGCAGGAAGGCAAAATGTACGGCGTATCCTCCGGCGGCTCGACAGTCGGTATCGTATACAACAAAAAAGCGTTCGAGAAGGCGGGCATTACGGCGCTTCCGAAAACATACGATGAGTTTCTGGCAGCATCGCAAAAGCTTAAAGACGCCGGCATCGTGCCGCTTGCATCGAACTTTAAAGACAAATGGCCGCTCGATACGTGGGTATACGATATTCCGACGCTTATCGGCGTAGTTTCCGACCACCAAAACAAACGCGCTGAATCCGATACGCCTTACACGTTTGACAATGCGTACGGCAAATCATGGGGCATCCTTCGTGAATTGTATACAAAAGGCTTCCTGGAGGCGGACGTGAACTCTACGAACTGGGAGCAATCGAAAAAAGACGTCGCATCCGGTAAATTCGGGATGTATCTGCTAGGCAACTGGGTCATCAACCAAGTCATCGAGAACGGCGCTGCGGCTGAGGATATCGGATTCTTCCCGTTCCCTTCGGACAATTCGGGCGAAGCCAAAGCACCGCTTAACCCGGACTTCTTCTATGCCGTTAACAAAAACGGCAACGTAGAAGCGGGCAAAGCATTCATACATTGGATGATCGAGGAATCCGGCTATGACGACTTTGCAGGCTTCATTCCAACCTTGAAGGCCAAAGAGTCCAAGCTTCCGCAGCTCGCTGAGTTCAACAGCTTCAGCCCTAAATTTTTCGAGCCTGTCTCGCCGCTAGACGCTGCTACGCAAATTCAAAACAAAGCACAGCTTGACCAAGCTGCAGTCGTTCAAGAGTTCGTATTATCCAAGGAGCCGCAAAAGGTGTTAGACAAAGTGAACACCGCTTGGGCGAAAGCGAAAAAAGATCTAGGTCAGTAAGGGGCGTGTGCAGGATGGAGATGGATGACCGCATGCCGGTTCTCCATCCTGCGCCTTCCGTTTAGAAAGATGCAGGGAGGATGGGATTGTCACATGTTTAGCAGATTGCCGTTTAAGACTCAGAGAAATTTCGTAATCGTTGGATTTGTCGCGCTGCCGTTGATGCTGCTGCTTACCTTCGCCTATTATCCGGCGCTTGAGCTCATTCACTTAAGCTTTACCAGCTGGGATGGATTAAGTCCCGAAAAACCTTGGATCGGCTGGTCGAATTACAAAGAGGTATTTGCCAATCCGGCCATATTCGGTGTATTCAAACATAACTTTGCCTATTTCGCCGTCGGAATTGTACAAAATATCGCTGCGATTTATTTCGCTGTCGTGCTGAACAGCAAGCTTAAAGGGAAAAACTTTTTCAGGCTGCTGCTGTTTTTACCGTACATTCTAAATGGCGTTGCTGTCGCATATTTGTTCGGTTATGTATTCGATACGACAAACGGATCATTGAATTATTTGCTTGGACAATTCGGCTTTGACACGCTGTCTCAAACAAGCTGGCTCGGAAATGAGTCATTTGTAAACTACACGCTGGCGTCAATCGGTTTTTGGCGGTTTATGGGCTTCAATATGGTTATTTATTTAGCCGCCCTTCAGTCTATTCCGGCCGACATCTATGAAGCGGCATCGATTGACGGCGCGAACGGCTGGCAAAAATTTATAAGCATCACACTGCCGAACATGTACAAAATTATCGAGCTCAATTTATTTTTAACCGTTACCGGCGCTTTAGAGGTGTTTGATCTGCCGTATATTTTAACGAAGGGCGGACCGGCCGGTTCGAGCGAAACGTTTGTGATGAAAATCGTCGAGACGGCTTTCCAGTTTAACAATTACGGCCTTGCTTCGGCGATGAGCGTCGTGCTGCTGGTCTTCGTCGTGATCGTATTGTCGGTTCAGCGCTTTTTGCTGAAAGGAAAGGGGGAATAGCGGATGAATAAATCGAGCAAGCTTTGGGATACGATCAAATATTGCAGCCTCGTATTGGCCGCATTTGCAATATTGTTCCCGCCATATATAATTGTCGTCAATGCCTTTAAAACGAAAGATGAATTTCATGCCAAATCGACGATCTCGATGCCCGATAGCTTCCTGTATGTGAAAAACTTCGGTCAGGCGTTCAAGCAGGCCGATATGATCAACGCCTTCGGCAATACATTTTTCATTATTGCAGTAACGCTTATTTTGAATATTTTGATCGGATCGGCATTTTGTTATGCGGTTGGGCGTTTCGATTTCAAATTTAAGGGACCGATTTTAGGCTTGTTTCTGTTCGCGACGATCATTCCGGCTATTACGACCCAGGTGGTCAACTACAAAACGATTCAAGCGCTCGGCTTGACGAATCATCTTATGGGGCCTGTGCTCATCTATGTCGGCGCGGATATTTTGCAAATCTACATTTACCTGCAGTTCATCCGGAACATTCCTAATGAATTGGATGAAAGCGCGATGCTGGAGGGGGCTTCGCTGATCCGGATTTTCCGCTCCATCATATTCCCGCTGCTTGCGCCGGCTACGGCGACCATCGTCATTTTGAAAACGATCAGCATCTATAACGATATGTTCATCCCGCTCCTCTATTTGCCGAGGGCCGAGCATGTCGTCGTATCCACGTCGCTCATGCGCTTCTTCGGGGTCAATAGCGGCGATTGGCAAATGATATCCTCAGCGATTCTCATCATTATGATTCCGACGGCTATTCTTTATGTTTTTTTGCAAAAATATATATTCGCGGGTGTTACAAGCGGTGCGGTGAAATAAGCCGCCCGCTTTCTTCCGTTGCGGAGGTTCCGATTTTAGCGCAAACTAAAGGAGGCATATGCGAAAGGAGTAAAGCGGTAATGAACATCATCATCGCGGATGACGAGGAATTTATAAGACTGGGTCTCGAAAAAATATTGACAAAAATGGATTTGGACATTGCGGTTATCGGCTCGTACAGCAACGGAATGGATGCGTGGGCGCATATTTCGAAGCTGGGCGAAGGCGAGCTTGATGTGCTTATTACCGATATCAAAATGCCGATGATGGACGGGCTGAAGCTCATCGAGCAGCTGCGCGGCAGGCCGGTTGCGACTATCGTGCTGAGCGGCTTTAGTGAATTTGAATATGCGCGGAAGGCGCTGCGGCATGGCGTGCGGGATTATTTGTTAAAGCCGGTCGACAAAGCGAATTTGTATGATCTGCTGGTCAAGATTAAGCAGGAGCGCAGCGAGACTGAGCCTGTTCCCGAAGCGGGCATGCCTAATCAGCCGCAGGAGACGATTACGAAGGAAAAAGAGCATCATGTGATAGAGCAAATGAAGGCGATTCTGGAGCAGGAGTACGACAAAAACTTCGAAATGGAACGTATGGCCGAAACCGTCGGCATGAG
The DNA here is from genome assembly GCF_056269405.1 of Paenibacillus sp. J2L1-98. Taxonomy (NCBI): domain Bacteria; kingdom Bacillati; phylum Bacillota; class Bacilli; order Caryophanales; family Paenibacillaceae; genus Paenibacillus; species Paenibacillus sp. J2L1-98. The sequence continues at coordinate 52,006 of NZ_JBWDNW010000023.1, forward strand.
CGCCAATTATTTGAGCCGTCTATTTAAGCAGGAGACGGGCATAACGCTGACAGACTATCTGATCGACATTCGGATTGAGAAGGCCAAGCAGTTTTTGACCGATCATCCGAATCTGAAAAACTACGAAATTTCACAGCTGGTCGGCTACAGCGATCCGGTATATTTTAACAAGCTGTTCAAGAAGATGGTGGGGGAGACGCCGAAGGATTACAAAGGCAAGCACCGCTAGTCCGTCAGCCAAATCGGATAGAAGAAATGCAAAAATGCACATTTACAGGCGGTTGAATTGAGCGTAAGATTGGTGCGGTAGTTGACCGCGTAGAAAGCGGCTTGCAGGCATGATGAGCTACAGAAGGATGGAGAGGGCAATGTCAGAGAGGGTCATCAAATCACAGCTTGGCGCTGCGAAGGGGCTGGCCGGCACATTTGAAAATGCAATACTTGAAGAAAACGCCAGCCCGCTTAAGTTTTTGTTATCGCTCTATAAGGGCAATTTCGCAAACCTGTTCGTTTCCTTAATGTTTTTGCTGATCAAGAGCGCGCCGGTCTATGTGCTGCCGATCGTTACTGCAAATATTATAAACATTGCGACGAACCCGGCCAAATATCCGATTAGCGGGATTTGGATTAATTTCATCGTTATTTTGATCGTCATTTTGCAAAATATACCGACGCATGCCGCTTATATTTCCTTTCTAAGCCGTGCGGTAAGATACGTAGAAGCGGGACTGCGGAGTGCGCTCGTGCGCAAGCTGCAGCAGCTGTCCATCAACCAGCACCGCGAGCTGCCGGCGGGCAAGCTGCAGTCAAAGGTGCTGCGCGACGTGGAAGCGGTCGAGATGATGTCCAAGCAGTTTATGATCGCGTTGGCGCCGGCAATCGTGAACATTATCGTATCGTTTATTATCACGCTTAATAACAGCTGGGTCGTCTCGTTGTTTTTTGTGCTGACGATTCCGATGTCGATTACGATTGTCACCATATTCCGCCGCAAAATTCGGAAGTCGAACAAGGAGTTCCGCAAGGAGATTGAACAAATGTCCTCGCGCGTTTCGGAGATGGTCGAGATGATTCCGATTACGCGTGCGCACGGGCTGGAGAAGGTCGAGATAGCCCGGATCGATTCGACGCTTCGCAACATTCAAGGCAAAGGGTACCGGCTTGATTTGGTGGAGGCGTATTTTGGCTCGACAAACTGGGTGACGTTTCAAATTTTTCAGGTGCTGTGCTTAATTTTCACTGCTTATCTCGCCTATCAGGGGGAAATTCAAGTCGGAGACGTGGTCATGTATCAAGGCTTCTTCTCTATGATTCTGGCTTCCGTTACCGGTCTCATTAACATTTATCCGCAAATTGCGAAGGGCTTCGAATCGATTCATTCGATCAAAGAAATTTTGGGATCGACCGATATTGAAAACAATAGCGGCAAAAGAAAGCTGGCAGACGTTCGCGGCGAGTTTGCTTTCAAGAGCGTTGAGCTGTCGTATCCGGGGAGCGAGCACCATGTGCTCGAGGATGTTACGCTCGATGTAGAGGCGGGCGAATGCATCGCGTTTGTCGGCGCTTCCGGAGCAGGCAAATCAACGGTGCTCAACCTGGTTATCGGCTTTCTGCAGCCAACCGGCGGCAAGGTGCTGATGGACGGCATCGATTTGGCGGATGTCGATCTGCGCAGCTACCGCAAGCATTTGGCGGTCGTGCCGCAAACGAATATTTTGTTCTCGGGTACGATTCGTGACAACATTACGTATGGTCTGCGCGACATTAGCGATGAGCAGGTAAAACGCGTCGTGGAGATGGCAAATCTGTCCGAATTTATCGAGCAGCTGCCGGACGGCCTGGAGACGATGGTCGGGGAGCATGGCGGCAAGCTATCCGGCGGACAACGCCAGCGTATCGCCATTGCGCGTGCGCTTGTGCGCGAGCCCAAAATTATTATTTTGGACGAGGCGACCTCGGCACTAGATAATGAATCGGAATTTCATGTCCAGAAGGCGATGCAGGAGCTTATTAAGAACCGTACGACCTTTATCGTCGCTCACCGCTTGTCTACAATCCGCGATGCCGACCGCATCGTCGTGATGAAGCACGGACGTATTGCGGAAGTGGGTACCTTCGATGAGCTAATGGCGAGCAAGGGAGAATTCTATAACCTGAAGCAGCTGCAGCTATAATAATGGGAGAAAGGGTGTCTCAAAAAGGCTATAGGCCTTTAAGGGATGCCCCTTCTTTACATATAACTTGTGATTCCCCAACCAAATGACGGTATATGTGCCGTTCCTTCGAAAATTGACCATAGATCTAGAAACTAGATCTATTTTCCCGAATTTAGCTCCATGCATAGAAAAAAGTCTAGAAATTAGACCTATTGCAGAAAATACCCCCACCAATGACGGTCAAAGTGCCGTTTCTTCAAAAATAGATCTAGAAACTAGATCTATTTTCCCGAATTTAGCTCTATGCATAGAAAAAAGTCTAGAAATTAGACCTATTGCAGAAAGTACCCCCGCCGTAAAGTGTCGTTTTATAGGGCTAGTCGCTTGAAAGGAATATTCATATTTTTATATATAATATGAATATTGTTTCATTAAACAAGAAAACGGAATGCATTATAATGTGAATATAATGAATTCAATAGTGATGAGGTGCTTGAGCGTATGCGCAAAAAACTAATTTATTCACCGCCGGCTAACGGCTATCCGGAGTGGAACAACAACCCGGAAATTTATCGGTTGAACCGTATGGAAGCGCATGCATCGTTAATGCCCTTCGACACGGTCGAAGAGGCATGGGAGGGCAGCCACAGCAAATCTTCCAACTATTTGACGCTGAACGGCGAGTGGAAGTTTGCGTTCGCCAAAAATGCCGAATCCCGTATCGCCAACTTTTATGAGACAGATTTTGACCACAGCCAGTGGGATAGCATTACAGTACCGGCACATTGGCAGCTGCAGGGCTATGATTATCCGCAATATACGAATGTGCGGTACCCTTGGGACGGCAACGAGGATATAAAGCCGCCCTTTGCGCCAACTGCTTATAACCCTGTCGGTTCGTATGCCCGTACCTTTATAATTCCTGAAGGTTGGGAGGGCAAGCCGGTTTTCATCAGCTTTCAAGGCGTGGAATCAGCGTTCTACGTATGGCTGAATGGCGAGCTTGTCGGCTTTAGCCAGGATACGTTTACGCCTTCCGAGTTTGACCTGACCCCTTACCTCGTACCAGGCGAGAACAAGCTGGCCGTGGAGGTGTACCGCTGGAGCGATGCGAGCTGGCTGGAGGATCAGGATTTTTGGCGGATGAGCGGAATATTCCGGGATGTTTATTTGTATACAACCCCGGAGGCGCATATTTACGACTTTTTTGTTAAAACGGAGCTTGATGAGCAGTACTGCGACGCGGAGCTGATCATTGAAGCGAAGCTTCTTAATTATTTTGTTAAGCCGCTGGGCGGTATTACGGTGGAGGCTGCCCTATACGATGCGGACCGGGCTGACGTATTCGGGGCGCCATTATCCGTCCGGACGCAGGTGTTAGGCGAGGAACTGACAGACGTTCAGCTGGGCGGAGTTGTCCGGAACCCGCTCAAATGGAGCGCGGAGCAGCCGAATTTGTATACGCTGATTCTTAGCTTGAAGTCGGAGGATGGCACGCTGCTCGAAGCAATCAGCTGCAAGGTCGGCTTCCGCAAATTCGTGATCAAGGATGGCTTAATGCAAATTAACGGCCGGCGCATCATGTTTAAAGGGGTAAACCGCCATGAGTTCTCCTGCGACACAGGCAGAGCTATTAGCGAAGCGGATATGCGCAAGGATGTAGAGCTGATGAAGCTGTATAACATTAATGCCGTCCGGACTTCGCATTATCCGAATAACCCGCTTTGGTACAAGCTTTGTGACGAATACGGTCTATACGTTATCGATGAAACGAACCTGGAAACGCATGGCTCCTGGTCTTATGGACAGAAGGAGCTTGGCGAGACGGTGCCGGGAAGCCGGCCGGAATGGACGGGTGCGGTGCTGGACCGCTGCAATTCGATGTTCCAGCGCGACAAAAACCATGCGTCTATCGTCATTTGGTCGCTGGGCAATGAATCGTTTGGCGGAGACAACTTCATTCGAATGCATGATTTTCTGCGCGAAGCCGATCCATCGCGCGTCGTACATTATGAAGGCGTTTTTCACTGTCGCGAGTCGGATGCGGCTTCCGATATTGAAAGCCATATGTACACAAGTCCGCAAGGGGTGGAGCAATATGCCCGCAATAATCCGCAAAAGCCGTTCATCCTATGCGAATACAGCCATGCTATGGGCAATTCCTGCGGTGGCTTGCATGTTTATTGGGACTTATTCGAGAAGTATCCGATTTTGCAGGGTGGCTTTATTTGGGATTGGATCGATCAGGCGATTCGGGTAACGGGCGAGGACGGCGCAGCGAAGATGCTGTACGGCGGAGACTTCGGCGAGTCGCCGCATGACGGCAATTTCTGCGGGAACGGCATTATTTTTGCGGATCGCACGGTGTCGCCTAAGCTGCAAGAGGTGAAGAAGGTTTATCAGAATGCCAAGTTCGAAGCGGTTGATTTGAAGAGCGGAACAGTGAAGGTGACAAACCGGCATTTGTTCAGCGCACTGAACTCCTTTACGCTTGCCTGGCAAGTGGCGGTCGACGGCATTACGGTGGAAGCGGGCACGGTAGAGGCGGCTGCAGCGCCGGAAGAAGAGGAAACGCTGACGATTCCATATACGCTGCCGCAGCTGTCGGGCGCGTTGGAGGAGGCCGTGTTAACGGTGCAGCTGCTATTGAAGGAGCAGACGCTATGGGCAGAAGCAGGGCATGAAATCGCATTCGAGCAATTTGTGCTGCCTGCGCAGATTCTTCCTGTCATCGGCCGCGCAGCGGCTAAGCCGGCCATTAAAGTTGAGGAAACTCCACAAGCGTTGTTTGTAAGCGGCGTGAGCTTCACGGCACAGTTCGACTTGTCGAGCGGAAGCCTTGTATCCTACACCTGGAATGGCTCGGAACGGCTGTTGCAAGGGCTGACGCCAAACTTCTGGCGCGCGTATACGGATAATGACCGCGGAAATCAGCAGCATGTGCGCTGTGCGACTTGGCGGCAAGCAGGTGCTGAACGTGTGCTGCGCGCAATGACCTGGGAGATAGAGGCAAGCAGCGTCAGCGTTCGCGTACAGTACAGCCTGCCGACAACGGCCGTATCGCTGCTTTCCATTATTTATACCGTAACCGGAGATGGAGAGATTAACGTTTATGAAGAGCTGCAGCCGGGAGAGGGCTTACCGGAAATTCCGGAGGTAGGCATTCTATTCCAAATGCCTGCGCATTTCGATCAAGTAAGCTGGTACGGCAAAGGCCCGGACGAGACGTATTGGGACCGTCAAACCGGCGGCAAGCTGGGGCGTTACGCCGGCAAGGTTCGGGATCAGCTGGTGTCGTACATCAGACCTCAGGAATGCGGCAACAAAATGGGCGTTCGTCATGCAGCGGTTACGAATGCGCAGGGTGAAGGACTCGTGCTGAAGGGCGCGCCGCATTTTGAACTGAATGTACTGCCTTACACGCCATCCGAGCTGGAAGCGCATGACCATATTCATCTGCTGCCTGCCAGCGATAAAACGGTCGTCCGCGTCAATCATAAGCAGACGGGCGTCGGCGGAAACGATAGCTGGGGACAGCTTCCGGAGAAGGAATATATTCTTTATGCGAACAAGGTGTATACGCACCGGTTTTCACTGCAGGGCATTTAAATAAAGAAGAGGCTGGTCTACCGTCTGCTGACGGTCGTCCGGCCTCTCTTTATTTAATATAAATACCGCCGAAGGGCAGCACCTCGCGAAGAATTCTTCGGATAAAACCGCCGTTTTGCAGCTGCTCTTCCAGCTCGGCATCGCGAGAGCCCGTTTGGATGAGCACGGGGCCGCTGCCGAGGATTTCCCACTGCACATTCATATGCTGGCTGGCGAGCTTATTGCCGTAGACCGACAGCTGGATGGATGCATGCTCAGGATACGCGACCAGCGCCCCGGTCTCAACGTAAAGGGGGCGATCAGGCTGAAGCTGAATGGACTTTACGTCACCGGCCGTTATAATTCCGAGAATGCCGGGACCGGAGAAGCGCATACGAACAAATTCCTTCGTAATCCAGGCGTTTTTGAGCTTCTGAATGACGGATTTCAGCAGCATGCCGTCCGAGAAAAAGATGACATGGCGAAAGTCGAACAGCAAGTCGCTGTTCTCTTCGATCTGAACCGTTTCGAGCGAGCAGCCTGGGGGCAGACCGATGATGAATTCGGATGGACCGGATAGCAGAGAGCGGATCCACCGTTTCTTCCGATACATCCCGGCGAGATCCATAAAGCGGTCCTCGCGATTTTGCGGCGCGCCTTGATAAGCAATAATCGATTTTGGATGCAGCACATGGAGCTTGTCCGCGGTTTCAAGGCTGACATGCACATGCCCGGTTTGAGCAGGGACGGTTACGTTCATCCGCTCATTCCTCTTCCGTCAGCGCTCCTCTGCTTGCGCCATATCATATAACGCCAGACGCGTATGGATACGATATATAGTACAAAAACAGCTGCAAGAAAAATGACTGTATTCATAAGCTTGCTCAAAAAGGATTGCCGATCCTGCTTCATCCGCTCCATCTCGGCCTGCATGCTCGCATTATTCGCGATAAGCTGTTCATTTTGCTGTCGGAACTGCTCGTTTTGCTCCAGCAGCTCTTGCTGTTTACGCGCGGACTCCTCAAGCTGCCGCCGCTGATCCGCAAGTGCTTCCTTGGCTTCGATATATTGCTGCTCAAGCTCGCTTATTTTCTCGGGTGTATTGTAAATGTCTTTGATTCGGTCAAAGAAGCCTGCGTGCGCGATTGGCTGCGGAGCAGCTATGAGAATAGAGGTTAAGAAGCATGCAAAAACGAGCGCTTTCCATAATGGCTGACGCATCATATTCTCCCTTCAGGTTTCGACATAAGAGGGGCTGATGCTTACATTTTACAGTCTTTCAAGGCAATAGTCACTCTTGCAGGGGGGATTGTTGTGCAATATAATCTGCTGTGCGGATTGCCAGGGCAATAGTCGTCAACGTAGGGTTGCTTCCCCCTATGCTCGGTAAGACACTATTATCGGCAATATAAAGACCGGACAATCCATGAACTTGCCCGTAACGGTTCGTTACGGAAGAGGCTGGGTCATTGCCCATACGGCAAGTTCCAGCATAATGGGCATCGCTCCCGGCAGGCAATAATTCGACGCTGCTCAGTTTAGTTCTCATCGCCGAGGACGCTAGTTGCACACCTTCCATCGCCTGAGCGGCAACAGCTTGATCGTATTCGCTATAAGAAAACTTCACTTGGATTCGCGGTATTCCGTATTCATCCTTATGGGTTGGATCGAGGGAGACTTTATTTTCAAATCGCGGCATCGTATCGCCGTAAGCATGCAAATAAACCTCCAATGACTGCGGATCAGCTCCTCCAGGCCCCCATAAATGGATGCCGTAAGGACGGTCCTCCTCATACGGAATGACAATCTGTAATCCGCCTATAGTTCCCGGCAATTCATTGCGGTCTATGGCAGCCACACCTCTCACAAAAGTATGATCCGTCAAGTAATGGCCAATCGCTCTGCCCGGAATTTCCGACTGCAGTAAAATACGAGGGGTTTCAAAAGTGCTGGCGCATAAAACAATTGTTTTGGCTCTAATCGAATAAGTTTGTTTATCCGGAGTGATGACGTTAACGCCAACTGCTTGCCCCTGGTCGGTTAATACTTTAGCAACCCGGGCTTTTACACCTAAATCAAAAGGCTTATGATTCAAAGCATTGCCAAGAAAAGAGATGGAGCTGAAAGCTACGTCTGAATGGATTACTCCCAAAGCTGTCGGTTGAAGATTAGCGGCCATAGGAGCATCGATGACTCCGGGAAAACCGTTATTCTGCAGCCGGGTAAGGAGAACTTCTTGAAGGGATGAACCCTTGGCAAATTGTTGATTCACGCTCATGGCTCTCTCGGCAATATTATAGTAGATATCCATTTCTTTTAACGTTACCGGCCATCCGGCAAGCTCGGGAGGAGACATTCGCAGGCTGACCATCCCCCAATATAAAGTACGTCCTCCTAGGGCGAAAATCATATTCCCATTTGGAAATTCAGGAAGAAACCGTCCGATATTTCTCCAGATATTCGGATTGGTCCAAACGTTACCTGCATGGCCGCTTGTCGGGAGATTGAAGATGTGACTTGGCAGTACGAGGTCTCCCGCCTCAATGACACCTATCCTTTTATCATTATTTTCCCATTGCTCGCATAATCTCCAGATGACAGCTCCACCTCCCGCCCCGGTGCCGACGACGAGGACGTCATAGTCCGTCTCAGCCATTTCCGCAAGCGGTTTAACAGGAATCCAATTTCCGCGGTAATCCGGATCGGGCGGACAAACGACTGCGGGATCCTGGTCTGTGCTTGGCCTTGCTAAAGAGGGAAGGTTTACTTGTCTGCCGGCAATTTGAAGCTCGGGACTCGTAATGTGCGGATTTAAAACAAGGAGCTCCTTTAAATCAACCTGAATGGTTCTCGCAATTTTAGACAATGTTTCTCCATCGTCTGCGATATAAATTCGCAATGCCATCACATCCTTAGATTTCATCATCATATATATATTGAAAAATCCCGCGTCTATGCTAGCCAGCAGAATGGTTGGGAGGCCATATTCTCCTTATCAGAGCAGGAGATCAGGGAGACTATGATGATAAAATAAACCAGCCGGGTGGCGTTCACTTGCCGATCATTTGCTCAAGAAGGCGGCAATTGATCGAAATAAAGAAATGGCAGTTCAGGAATAGTCTCTCTGCACCGCCATTTCTTTATTTTTTGGATCATTTTTTTCTCGAAGCGGATTATATCTCTAGCGGGCTTAATCTTTGAGACAGCCCTTAGGCATTTACTTATTTTCTCACGTACAAGCGGCTCGATTCTTCCCAAATGCCGCCTGGCTCAAGCGAGACAAGACCGATTTGCTCGGCTGGCAGGTTAACGTTTGGCGCGTTAACGAGATTAAGCTGCGGCTCTGGGCAGAAGAAGCCCGGCGTAGCATTGTTGTTCCAAATCATCCACTGCTTGTAAACCGTTCCAACATCGTAAACGAGCGTAACGTCATTGCGTGTGTCGGTCAGCACCATAGCGTTTCGGCCGTTTTGCGGTTCAGACGTGTAGTGGTTGTCCATCGCAGCCCAGACAGGGGAAAGGCCAGTCGTTTTCATCGCTTCTTCTTCTGCGGATAACGGCTGGTAATTTCCTGTCGGCAGCATCCGCTCATTCAGCTCCCAGCGTTTGCCGGTCGTGAGGGTGAAGCGGTAGTCATCGACCGTGCTGTTCGGTGCGAACGGCGCATTGATCGCCGTGTGGAAAGCGATCAAGCAAGGCATAGCGTCTGTTCCTTCATTATGTACGGACACATGCTGCAGCAGCCCCGTATCGTTCAAAGCATAACGAAGCTTTATCGTGAAGCGATGCGGTAAATAGGTGTAAATCGGGTGGCTTTCGTCGATTGAAATTTTTAGCGATACGTAGCTCTCCGTTTTGTTCGTGCCGAAATCCTCGACGCTCCATGCAGCGGTGTGGAAAAAGCCGTGCAGATGGTTGCCGGTCTTAGCTTCGTTAACAGGAAAGTTATACGTTCTGCCGTTCCAAGTGAAGGTGCCGTCCTCATAGCGGTTAGGAGGGAACAGTACGGGAATGCCGTGTATGCCCGGACTCGCTCTAAAGCTGTCCATTTCCTCAAGTGATGGTTCGTGCAGGAACGTATAGTTGTTTTCTTTATCGCGGAATGCGATGAGGTTAGCTCCGACTGCCGGCAATACCGCCGCTTCATAAGCGCCCCATTGAAGCCATACGGCTTGTTCATCATGAAATAATTGCTCGAATGCTTGTCCTTGCGTAGACATGAAAATCCTCCTAAAAAAGTTTTTGGGAAAAGTCTGCTGCGTCGCAGCATCTGCTTGATAAAACGTTTTCAACATAAGAATAGCAGGATGTAGACAAACAAACAACCGCCCTATTCCACATGTTGCGGAAATAGGGCGGCTTCTGGCGGACTATGGCGTTATGCGTAAATCCTTGTTCGACGTGCGCTGCGAGAACAGCTTCTGAATGACATATTGCTTGCGGCGGTTAACCGATACCTGCTTTGATTCGGAGATATCTGTGCCGAAGTAGATTGTGCCATCCGCGATCGTCTTGATTTTGCCGATATTAATGTAGCAATTGGAGCTGATCTGATAGAAGCTGCTTTCATTCGTAAGCTGTGCAATTTGGTCGGCAGTCATTCTTCTCTTTATATTATAGTTTCTGCCGTGGAAGCTCACGAGACCTTGCATACCGAGCTTGAAGTACAGCACATCTGACTCCGGCTCGAAATCCTCATACACGTTCCGTTCGCTCAGTACTACATTCATCATCTCAATTTCCCCCTTAAGAAATGTGAACAACTGAATTGTTAGCGCTTACATTGTAACATGTTACAATAGTATTTGTGAAGTCTTTTATAAAAAAAAGTAGACGTTGTTTGCTGAAGCGGCATATGCTATCGTCACTGTAACGCCAAAAAGACAGAAAGGGTGGGTGCAAATGAGCATTCAAAATGGACAACCCGCAAGCGAGATCCTGTATGTAGGATCGTATGGAACGGCGGAAGAGCCGACAATCCACGTGTGCTCGTTCGACAAGATAACGGGCGGGCTGGCCGTTATTCAGTGCGTTAGCGGCTTGGAGAACGCTTCATATTTAACGCTGCATCCGAATGGAGCCCGTTTATATGCGGCAAGCGAGACGGAAGCAACCGGAGATGCGGGCGGAGGCTCGGTCGCGGCATTCGAGATCGATGAAGTGACGGGCTTGCTGCGTATGACAAGCAACCGCTCGCTTACGCACGGCGCTCATCCTTGCTATATCAGCACGGATGAGAAGGGACAGGTGCTGTTCACTGCCAATTATACAGGAGGCAACATCGCTTTATTGCCGATTACGGGCGAAGGGGAGCTGGAAGCGGCTGCAGCTGTACACCAGCATACGGGAGAGCTGGGCCCTAACTCTTCGAGGCAGGATGCTCCCCATGCGCATTGCATTGTGCCGCTCGGTAAATCCCCCTTCGTATGCGCGGCCGATTTGGGAATCGACGCCATCGTTATTTACCGCTATGATGACGCGCGGCGTACGCTTACTCCTCATGGAGTCAGCAAGATTCATCGCGGCGCAGGGCCGCGTCATCTGATCTTCCATCCGGAATTGCCTGTTGGCTATGTCATGAATGAGCTGGATTCAACGATTACGCTGCTGAAGGCGGATACAGAGCGTGGAGTGTTAACGGCAAGTCAATCGATTTCTGCGCTGCCGGCTGGCTACGACGGATACAACGATGCCGCTGACATTCATCTCGGCCCGTCGGGCCGATATTTGTACAGCTCTAACCGCGGCCACAATAGCATTGCGGTGTTTGCGGTCGATCAAGCAAGCGGGGAGCTTACGCTTATCCAGCATATCGAATGCGGAGGCGAGACGCCGCGCAATTTCGCGGTTACGCAAGGTGGCGGTCATTTGCTCGTTGCGAACCAGAAGACGGGCAACGTTGTCGTATTTACGGTGGATGCTGAGAGCGGACTGCTTACAAAGACGGCCTCGTCGCTCGCATTGCCGAGTCCTGTATGTATTCAATTCGCAAAATCATCATTACCTGTATAACTTGGAACCGGGTAATAAGTATTTTCGTTAAGAAAGGCAGGTCCTGTTAATCATGTCAGCGCCACTTGCAGCTGCAACCGTCAATAAAGAGGTAATGAGATCCGCAACGGTATACGCTATTTTAATATGCATCAGCTCGGTACATTTAATGAATGACATGATGCAATCGGTCGTGTCTGCATTGTTTCCTGTTTTAGAACAGTCGCTGCGTCTAAGCTTAGCGCAAATTGGCTGGATTGCTTTTACGCTCAACATGACCTCATCGGTCATGCAGCCCGTCGTCGGTTTGGTTTCGGATAAAAGGCCTGCGCCCTGGATGCTTCCGGTCGGCATGTTTTCCAGTATGCTCGGGATGATCGGCCTTGCCTTTGCCCCGAATTTTTACATGGTGCTGTTAGCTGTCGTATTCGTAGGACTAGGCTCCGCCGTGTTTCATCCGGAGGGCTCGCGCGTCGTTCATTTAGCCGCTGGCAATCGCAGAGCTTTCTCCCAGTCGATCTATCAGGTTGGCGGCAATTTCGGCCATATGCTCGGACCTGTCATGACGATGCTGATTTTTTTGCCGTTCGGACAGAAGGGCGCGATATGGGGTACCCTGCTCGCTGCTACCGCGATTATTATTTTGATGAAGGTAGTGCCATGGTATAAGACGAATCTGGCAGCGCATGCCGGGAATATGCAGCGGCGAAAAGCCGCAGGCAGCGCGAAGGCTGCGCTTTCTCCTAAGATCGTCGCAATCGCGCTTGCGATCCTGGTTGCGATTGTGTTTGCCCGTTCCTGGTATGCTGCCGCTATCGGCAATTTCTATCAGTTCTATTTGGTGGAAACGTACGGCATGTCGATTAAGAGTGCACAAGTACCATTGTTTTTATTTTTAGCGGCCGGCGTGGCCGGAACGTTCTTCGGAGGCATTATGGCGGACCGGATCGGACGCAAAAAAATGATGCTTATTTCGATTCTCGGTGCGGCGCCGTTCGCGCTTGTCCTTCCGCATCTGCCTCTGCAATTCGTATATCCGTTAATCGTGGCGCTTGGTTTTATTTTGCAATCCGGCTTTTCGGTCAGCGTGGTGTATGCGCAGGAGCTTATGCCCGGCAAGGTGGGTACCGCTTCAGGGCTTATTACCGGGCTTGCATTCGGTATGGGCGGCCTCGGCGCGGTCGTTCTCGGCTACTTGGCTGATGCGCATTCGCTCAGCTTTGTCATGATAGCCTGCAGCGTTTTGCCGCTGATTGGGCTGCTGGCCATTATGCTGCCGAAGGACCGGAAAGAAGCTGCGTAATCATGGTTAAAAGGAAGAACAGAAGCTTTAAGGAGCGATCCTTGAGGCGGCTGTTCTTTTTTTATTTTTTCGAATTGTTGATAAAAACCAAACATAATTATATAATGTCTATAAAATAAACAAACGAATATAAGAGGTGTTTGTGAAAATGGAGAAAGACGAACGGTTTTGGACATCGTCGATAGAAGAAATGAAGCGGGGTTATGTGCATGAGGAAGCGGAGGGCTCATATTATTGCCTCATATGCGGAGACCGCTTCGAAGATGGAGAGATTTTTCGTGACGAGCAATCCGGCCGATGGTATGACGCCCGCAAATATGCGGCTTATCATGTGCAGCAGGCGCATGGCTCCATGCTCGATTATTTGCTGGAGCTGGACAAAAAGCAGACAGGGCTGACCGATTTGCAAAAAGAGCTTATTCGCGGCTTTGCCGATAATTTGTCTGATAACGAGATGATGAGCCGTACAGGCGCGGGCAGCGCCTCGACGATCCGGAACCACCGGTTCGTGCTGAAGGAAAAGGCTAAGCAGGCAAAGCTGCTGCTAGCCATTATCGAGATGATGGAGCAAGGCGCAGTCGCGGCTCCGCGCTTCGTGCCTGTGCATCGCACCGCGACACAGGTGGATGAACGGTATGCGATTACGGAGGAGGAGTACGCGGAGCTTTTGAAGCAATATTTTCCGAAAGGACCGGACGGCCCTTTGGCTTCGTTCCCGCGTAAGGAGAAGCGTAAAATCGCCGTGCTGCGCCATATCGCTTCCTATTTCCAAAGCGGAATCCATTATACGGAGAAGGAAGTGAACGAGCGGCTCGCCACGTTTTGGGAAGAGGACTATGTGACGCTGCGTCGCTACTTGATTGAATACGGATACTTGGACCGCGAGGATGATGGCCGGGCGTACTGGGTGAAGGGCTTAGGAAGCGGAAGTGGCGAGCTTGGGCGGCAAGAGGCCGTTGAGCAGGAAACGCAGAAGGAGGCTCCTGCGGCCGCTCTTAAGGGCAAGCAAGGGAAATCCGGAAAGCAGAAAGCAAAAACAAAAGAGCAGGAACAAGAGGCTGCGCGGGGAGGGGGACAAAAAATGGATAAGGCTAAGCGTAAGCAATTGACAGCGGAGTATCAGGAACGTGAACGGGCGATGGGCGTTTATCAGATCAAAAATAATGCCAATGGCAAAATCTATATTGGCGGCTCGACTAATTTAGATGCATTGTGGGGGAAGGAACAGTTTCTTCTGAATATCGACGGGCATACGAATAGAGAGCTGCAGAAGGAATGGAAGCAATTCGGCAGTGAACATTTTTCGTTTCTCATTCTAGAGACTGTTAAATTCGAGCAAAAGGTTCGTTATGATTATAAAGACGTTTTGGATCCGGAAGGCCGTCAGCCCATCGATATGATTCGCCAATATAACCGGGAAGTCGGGGAATTAAAGGATCGGTGGGTAGAGAAGCTGCAGCCTTACGGAGAGAAGGGCTACCATGTTCAGGCCGAATAGGGCAGAGGCTAGACCATTTGTTTTTTGATGAGGGAGAGTGTTGATTGGTATGTCTGCTAAAGAAGTAACAGGAGCGGGAGAAAGTTTGCTCCGCAACAAGTTTTTTCAGACGATTTTGCTGTCAAACGTACTGCTGCAAATCGGAATTTGGGTGCGGAACTTTGCTATCCTGATGTATGTGACAGACAAGACGAACGAAGATCCGTTCGCGATAAGCTTAATGGGATTCGTGGAATTTTTGCCGATTTTCGTCTTTTCGTTTATCGGAGGGACGTTCGCCGACCGCTGGAAGCCGCGTCTCACGATGATTTGGTGCGACTTTTTATCGGCGTTATCCGTTTTTATCGTGCTGATTACGCTATTTTATGGCTCATGGCATATGGTCTATTTTGCCACATTCGTATCCGCGATATTATCACAGTTCTCGCAGCCGTCGGCCATGAAGCTGTTCAAGCAGCATATTCCGGCCGAGCAACTGCAATCGGCAATGGCGATGTTCCAATCGCTTATCGCCATCTTTATGGTGCTTGGGCCGTCACTCGGCGTTATGTCCTACCAGAAATTCGGCATTGAGATTTCGATCGGCGTCATGGGCGTAGCCTTTTTATTGTCGGCTGTCATTTTGTTCCGAATCCCTCGCGACCGTGTAGTGGAGCAAACGGAAGCAATTGTGAAACGGCAATTTTGGCAGGAATTAAAGGATGGATTTAAGTACGTATGGCGCAGTCCGGTATTGAGAGCGCTCGGTGGAACGTTCGCGCTTGCAGGAACAGCAGTCGGCATTGCACAGCCGCTGGGCTTGTTCATCGTGCTGGAGCGCTTGGGGCAGCCGAAAGAATTTTTGCAATATATGCTGATGGTCAACGGAATTGCGATGCTTGTCGGCGGTGGAGCAGTGATGGTCGCAGCCAAGAAGATTTCGCCGCAGAAGCTGCTTGCTCTTGGCCTGCTGCTTAGCTCGCTTTGTATGATAGGCACAGGCTTATCGACTAATATTCCGCTTACGCTGGTACTGCAGTTTATTAGCGGACTAGGCTTCCCGATGATTCAAATCAGTATAAGCACAATGATTCTGCAGTGGTCGGAAGAATCATATACCGGACGAGTGAACGGTGTGCTGACCCCGATGTTTATGGGCATGATGGTGATTATGACGCTCGTTGCCGGGCAGTTAAAGCTGGTGTTCCCGTTAGTCGGCATCTACTGCGCGGCAGGTTCATTTATGTTTTTAGGCATACTGCTCCTTATCCCGTTGTTCAAGCATAAACCGCTTGTCGCTCAATCAAGCACTTAGCTGTCCGGGGGATATTGACAGATTCTGCCTTTGTAAAGTAACATTTATTATAGTTGATACGAAGTATAGCGAAGCACGCTTACACCCTCGGCTGAGGGAGGGGCGTGCTTTTTTTTGTTGCTTCGGTAGTGCTTTTGGGAGAGTGGCCTGCTGAGAGGAATGGTGCGGGGTTGTCGAAATAAAGCAAAATTTGGAGATGGAAGGGATGAGAAAAGAAGGAAAATGAAATAGTCGGGAAGAACTGATAGGAAGCTTCTGTAAAAAAATGTGTGTTTTTACGTTCTTGATCATAATCAGTGGGAGTGGTTGAAAATGCAAAAAATCGGACGAGCAGTACTAGCTGTAACATTATTGGTGACGATGCTGATGAGTGCGCAGGCAGCTGCCGCAGCGGCGGCATTTACAGATACGAAGACGCATTGGGCGAAAGCGGAAATTGCGGTTGCTGTTCATCAAGGCTGGATCAATGGCTATGATGTAAAAACCTTTAAACCGGATGCGAATATGACCCGGGCTGAATTTTTAAAATCGCTTGTGGCAGCTATGAAAATCAAAGCGGAAAATATAGATACGCCATTTGTTGATGATGCCGGCTGGTTTCGGTCCTATATCGCTACCGGCTTGAAGCAGTCGATTATTAAGGTTGGCGAATATAAGGAGAATACGTTCGCGCCTAATCTTCCCATTACTCGCGAGGAAATTGCCCGCATGACGATCCGTGCGCTGGGTAAGGATGCAGAAGGAGTAAAGTCGGGTTATTTGGCCGTGGCTAAGAAGTTGGAGATCATGAAGGGCTATCCGGATGGAACAATGGGGGGCAATAAAAATGCAACTCGTGCGGAAGCAGTGGTGATGATTATTAATACGTTGACGGCGAAGAATGGTAAGCCGGTGGCTTATCCGAAGACGAAAGAAGAGTTGAATACGTTGATTCAGTCTTTGCCTAGTTTTAAGGGGAATACGACTTATGGTAGGAATCAAAAGTTATTGATCAATCAAAAAGGAACGGATGTTTTTGAAGATAATACATTTACTGTGGAATACGACAGTGATTATAAACAAACATTTATCTACATTTATGAGCCTACAGCTGAAAACAAAGCTTTAGTTAAAGATCTTCTGAAAAATTACTATCCAAAGTCTTACGAAAAGGCATACAACAGTTACATTAAGGTGAATGACATGAAGTTTGTTGAGGGTAAAAACAGTATTGAAGTGAAATATGATGGTGTTCTTTTTATTGCTTATAAAGGTAATAGCAACAAAACCGTGGGTATTGTGATTGGAGAGTGAATTATTTGAGAAGTGTACTGAAAAGATCTTTTATATTACTATTATCTATTTTTCTTCTAGTCACTTCTGTTCCATTTGTAAAAGCAGCTACGAATTGCCCTGCTCCAGCTGAATATAGCTCTTTGGCAAAAGAATATATCGAATACTATAATATTCCACTAAAAGATTCAAAAGGACGGGCTTTAAATGAGAAGTTTCTTTTAAACCAATCTAACATAGGTTCAAATGTCATAGTGTATGGTTGTCCATCAGATATTGATCCTGATACGCAAGATCTAAAAAAAGGGCAATATCGATTTCTTGGATGGGATTATGAGGGGAATTTATATCGGAATTGGATGTTTCAAAGTGATTCTAATATGACTAAAAGTGTAGCGAAGAACTGGGTAAAAGAGCCTTGGAGAACAGCGACAGGTCGAGCGAAGGGTATTGAGGTAACATCATTGTCTAATAACGCAACAGTAGCAGCAGCGTGGCTCACAGATATGATGGATCCTTATGGTCATTCAAAAACCTTCTTAGAAAGCTACAACAAATTAAAGAGTACCAACTGGACAGGGGAAACCCTTTTGGACTACGCCATAATCCAACAAGCACGAACGAAGTTTTCTCTTGGCGTAGTACAAATGTGGAACATATGGGAACCTGACGGCTCATGGTGGTATGAAATCTTTACGATACCGGCCGAACCACTTCCCGAGCCACCATCTAAGCCGGATCTTGAAATTACAATGATCGTTAATCCCGCAGACGCTTGGGTCGGAGATTCTGTTCCTGTGAAAATCACTTCAAAAAATAAAGGAAAAACGGATAGCGGCCCTTTTACCGTAGGCATCGTAGGGACAAGCATAAAGTCAGAAGTCATTTCAAACGTCCCTCCTGGTCAGATCAAAACCGTAACCGTTAACGTAACTTCATCAACAAACGGAATCAAAAAGTTTACGGCAATGACCGACTTCGGTTTAGCGGTTGCGGAATCGAAAGAGGATAACAATACCAAACCATTTCAGATCGTGTTCAATAAAAAAAACGAACCGACAACATCTGTTGCTGTTATAAGCCACCTAGAGGGGGATCACCGCACGAAACCAGAGCTTACCATGCAGCCTAGCAATGATCCCGAGCTAGATGATCAATTATCGTATTCTCCAGGAGGAGAAGCGATAACACTTCGGGAATGGCGGTATACGCCTCCAGGAGGTTCAGTAATTACACGTAAGCCGGCAGCAAAAGACTTTGTGCAAATAGGCGACTACCTCGTCGAGCTTCGCGTCACAAACAGCGCGAATAAAGTATCTGGATGGGCACAGCTTAGCATTAAAGTTGAAGAAGAAGTCACCGTGGTTATACCGCCCGATCCAGCCATAAACGTCGATATTGAATTCGATCCTCCCAAAATTATGACAGGGGAAACCTCATCCCTTATAAACTACAATGATGATGTTTACTCCCATACGTGGAAATTCAGTAACAACCTCGCTGCTGTACTGCCGAACCAAACGGACACTGAATACCGGAATATTACCTTTAATCAGCCGGGTATTTATAAAGCCGAAATGACAGGATGGAACGGTTCGTTGACCGGGAAGGATACCGCGTACCTGCAAGTTATTGATCCGAAGCCTGTTGCTGTAGTCACAGGAATAACACATGTTATACAAGGCAGAGACTTCCCATTCCCTCACCATTTGCTAAATTCCTATACACCCCTCGCAGATCGCGGCGTAACCATTGATTTTAGCAAGTCAGAGATGCGTTATAAAAAGACTGGCCAATCCGGATATACCGCAGGGTGGCCAGAAAAAGCCCCTATGGAACTTGGTACATACAGTATTGAGGGCAAAGTATATGATTCGGAAGGACGAGTCAGCGAATGGGGAACCCTCCTCTTAGAAGTAGTTGAGGATGCGCCTCCTAACATTCAGATTATCGCGCCCGACGAAGCGTATCGCAGCAGCGGAATCATGCTGTACATGAATGCCGAAAGTCCCGATGGCGACCAGCTTGAGCATTTGACTTTAGAAGAACGTTATGACCAGGATGGCGACGACGACTTTATAGAAGAAGCTTGGACCATGCTGTATGACGGTGACTTTAAATGGACGCATTCGCTTAATTACGCAGCTGTCGGAAAGCGGCAGTATCGGGCAACAATAAGAGAAGATTACGGGAAGCAAGGGATCTCCGCTCTTGCAGCTTCGGATATAGTTAACCGAGCACCCGAAGTGAATTTTAATGTGTCTGGTGCCATCCAGCAGCCTGATCAGGGCGAGGACAGCGCTCCGCCAATAACCCATTACACACCGGACACCATTTTCCGGTCTTGGGCAGCAAAAAATCCCTATACCGGCGGAACGGCTAATAAATTAGGATGGAAGCCGGCTGCCAGTTCTATTTCAACGAAAACAGCCGTACTCGCGGATTTCTTTATCGGGTATCCAAACATGGGGTTAGGCTCTAATGCCCGCTCGAAATATAATCTGGCATCCGACTTGGCAGTTCAAACACCCTGGAAAGATAACGGAATGATAATTAAAGCGGTTTTCGCGGGGCATCGAATCTATACATTAGCAGCGGGAACCTCCGATACGATTTATGAAAAAAACGCGATTACAGGAGCCTTGTTCAGAACGATATCTATTCAAAAGGAAGGATACAGCTATCTAACTATAGATAAAAAAGAAAATTTTTATTATAGCAGTTACGACAGTTCTACCCGCATCTTAAAGATTAGAGTCTATACCAAAACGGGAGTTTTGCTTGGTGAACATTCTATTACGAATGACATGACCGTACAGAGTCTTTCTATTCTATATTCAGAAATATCTGCTGACAGCAGGTATTTCTATCTTATAGCTAGACAGGGATATAGCAGTGGCACTGAATATGCTCTTTCTGCTGTGAAGTACGATATGACAGCGAATTCGACGGTATGGAACATTAAAGGTCAGATGGAGTCCTATTACCCTACTTTTATCGATGGAGTAAAAGGGACGATTACAGCTAACGGAGAACTTTTAATTTCTTATACGACCGAGTCAAACAGTAAAGGTAATGATATTTGGATTTTATACGCACGTAATAACGGAGTGATGAGTCAGTTAGAAGTTAACAGCGGTACAGATGTGTCTTACCCTACGATGTCAGATAATGGAGCGTACATCTTTGTTGCATCTTCGTCGCAGACTTCTAACAATAAAAACTTTAGCTCGAAGTTAAACACGATTCCTGTAACGGCGACAAGCTTGGGTACCGTTGTAAACGGCAGTATTGAAACCTGGTCAGCAGGTTCCGTTTTATTTGATACGGAAGATAAATACGGAATAGGAACTCCTATAGTTAGACCGGACTCCACCGTATATACAACAACAAAAGTGAATTACGGGGACAAGTTATTCTTCAGTAACGGATCAGCCTACCAGGGGGAGAATACGAAAGGAGAGCAAGCAGTTGATTATAAAATGTTCTTGCTGCCTAACGGAAATATATCTATCCCTAGAATAACAGCAAACGAAGCACAAATAAGTACGGGAATCTCTGGTTTTGTTTGGACTTCGGGTACAAGCAAGACATACACTAAAACGTTAAATTACAGCAGTACTAACACAGTCGGCACGCTTGGGGGAAATTTTCAACAGTATGCCGACGATACCAATATGACAGCTATTTTACCCGATGGATCGCTTTATTTTTTCGACAAGAACGGTTATGTAGTCCCATACCTGTCTGCTTCGATTTTAGGAGGAGCGAGCAGCGGTTATCCTAAAGTATTGGATGCAGATACGATAGAGGTCGTCGACGATAATTGGGCTGGATTACTCTATGATGCTGGAAGCAGCATGAAAAATTACAATTTTGAATTTGACGTCAGCGTGAATAACCTTGAAAACGCTAAAGTAATCGGATCTGCATTTCATATTCAGAACGAAAAAAATATGTACGCAGTTGAGTGGAGCAATGACACTTTAACTTTGTTCAAGGTTGTAAATGGAGCTAAAACATCTTTACAATCGGTTCCGCTCTCGCGTTCTTCTTTGACGCCGTATGCGTTTAAGGTGGAAGCTGTAAATGGAACATTACGCGTATACATCAACAACTCAAAGAAGATTGAAACAACAGACAGCACTTTTACGAAAGGCGCAGCGGGCATCATGTCTCTTGGACAACCGCAAGCTGCTTTCAGCAATGTGAAGAAAAATAACTACGGGGATATGTACATAGAAGAAACCTATGAAGCTGTGCTCGTTAACGATCCGATCCACTACGATAAAATCTTTAAAGATGTGGAAAATGATCCAATGGGTGCCGAAGAGTGGAGCTACAGCCATAATCCGAACTTCTTTGAAAATCCGGAAGGTATAAGCATTCATAATGGCCAAACTTATGGATCAAAGATTAATGCCCTTGAAAAAGCGGGTGTTTACGAGATCAGCTTCCGTGCCCAGGACAACACAGATTTGTCAGCCTACAACAGATGGTCGGAGCCGGTGAAAAAACTGCTCTACGTACATCGCAGACCGTTGGCGAAGCCGGACGTCCGCTTTACGGGAAATGTTTTCGCGGAGGGAGAGGCGCTTGATTATGAAACATTTGATACGTCTTATGATCCGGATATCGCACATATCTTATCGGACAAAGTTTTCCGTACACGATGGGCTGATGAAAGCACATGGACAGCAGGAAAACGAGAATATTATAACCGTTCGGGCGTAGAGCTTCTCGTTCAGGAGCAAGTAAGGGACATACACGGCGCCTGGTCGTACTGGGGGCAGCATATCGTCTATAAGGATACGCTTCCGCCGATCAATCAAACGAAGCCTGTCA
The DNA here is from genome assembly GCF_056269405.1 of Paenibacillus sp. J2L1-98. Taxonomy (NCBI): domain Bacteria; kingdom Bacillati; phylum Bacillota; class Bacilli; order Caryophanales; family Paenibacillaceae; genus Paenibacillus; species Paenibacillus sp. J2L1-98. The sequence continues at coordinate 73,953 of NZ_JBWDNW010000023.1, forward strand.
TGACCATTACTTATCCTGCAGGGACTACAGCAGCGGCACCTACCGTGCTCGCTAAGGAACCAACCATAAATTGGACTTACTTCGATGCGGAAAATGACCCGCAGGAGCAGTATCGGTTAGCAGTATCGTATGCCGATAACCACGAAACGGCCCTGTATATTGAGCATGAAGGTAGCGCTCTAGCTTATTCTTTACTGGAGGGAAGTATCATCCCCGGCCGTGTTGTTAAGGTGCAGGGGCAGGTCTACTCCGCAGGGGGATGGTCGAATTTAAGCAACAGCAGCTATTTCGTATTGGATCTGCCGCCGGAAACCTTTCTGCTTAATTTTAACGGCACTGACGCAGACCATCCGATTTACACGAATGCAAACCGTCCGCAGCTGCGCGTATTTACGGTAGATCCTGAAAATCATCCGATTACGGATATCGATTATGAGGTATTCAGAGCATCAACCGGCGCAAACGTAGTTGATACGAACTCAGCCACGGCTGCAGCCAGCTACACAACAGCAGCGCTGGCAGAAGGATTACACTATTGGAGAGCCAGGGCCAATGACAGCTATTTATGGGGAACGTATTCAAGAAACGGATTCTTCTTTGTAGATACGGTTAAACCAAACGACGTAAACGAACGATTGGTCATTGAGCCGACGGCCGTGTCGGTGACATTTGATGCTTTCCGCGATGCGGGGCCTTCTTCCGGGCATGCGTCACGGACCTTCTATTTGCAAAAGATGAATGCGGACGGCAGCGTAACGAATATTGATCTAAACGGAGATGGGACAACGGAATACAGCATTCCGCTTGCGCTTGACCGAAAGTCCTATCAAGTAACCGGATTAGCAGCCGGGCAGCAATATCGCCTGACCGTTCTTGATTATGATGCTGCCGGCAATGAAGGGCATTTCGAATATATTCATTTCGTTACCAACCGGCCGCCGACCGCAGCGTTTGATTGGACACCGAAACCGGTTTACGAAGGGGATATGACCTCGTTTTTATCGAATGTAGGCGATGCAGACGGCGATCCGCTTTCCATTGCTTATGAGCTAACCAACCCTGCCGGAGTCAAAAGCAGCTACTCCTATACGGAAGACGGTCCAAGCTATGAGGCAAGGGGGCCTTCTTTGAAGCTGACAACGGCTGGAACGTGGAGCATCACGATGACGGTTAGCGACGGTATTGCCGATCCAGTCAGCATCACCCAATCGCTGCAGGTGCTGCCGCTTCAAGTCGTTGGCTATGTGAAGCATACGGACCTATGGGATAAGCGCCGCCGAGACTATAATGCGGCCCAGACGGGCCAGAGCGATTCGCCGCGCTATTATTCGGTATTTTGGGCAGGCGAAAAGTTTATTCTGGAGGCGGATACGACTTCGACAGGTACGGCCACGAAGGCGGAGCGGGTCGAGGTGAAGATGGCTGATCATGCAGCGGCCCTGCATAAAACGAATGATGCGCAAACGAGCTGGAGCGGTGAAATGTGGGACAATGCTTTTACTCAATTAAAGCAAGGGAAAATCAAGTTTTTGTTTACGGCTTACTTCACGAATGGAACCATTAAGGAAGCTGCTGTCGAGGTATCGATTGATGGCAATACGCTGAATACCGTCGGCGTTCACCGGGTCCAATAAAAAACAGAGAGGAGCTGCCCCGATGTGTTCTTATCAAACAGACGGGGCAGCTCCTGCTGTGTTGTCAGCTCTTAATTTTTGAGAAAAACCTGCTGATGGCGTAATACGCCGCGCCGCGAACGGCCGATTGATCCTGAAGCTCTGCGAACAAGATTCGCATCCGCTCCCGGTGATAAGGAAGCGTGCGCTGATCAACGGCCGCTTGTACTGCGGGCTCCAGCCATTCGGCGGCACGGCTCATACGATTGCCGATAATAACGACATTTGGGTTGAACACATTGACGATATTCGCAATGCCTGCGCCTAAATAATCGCCAATCGAGCGGATGAGCAAGGTAACGTCTTCATCACCGGCGGCCGCAGCATCCAGCAGCTCCTCCAGGTTCTCGAAGCCTAGCAATGCCGCACGTTCAAGCAAAGCATTCTCGGATGCATACAGCTCCCAGCAGCCTCGATTGCCGCAGCTGCAAGGCTTGCCGTCATATTCAATTGAGAGGTGGCCAAGCTCGCCGGAGAAACCGGAAGCCCCTTTGTACAGCTCTTTGTTCAAAATAATGCCCGTTCCGATACCAATCCCGACGCTGACGTAAATTTGATTCGGTATGCCGCGTCCAGCGCCGTATTTCTGCTCGCCCTGCGCACCCGCGTTCGCTTCATTGTCAATGGTAACCGGGATGTTGAAGCGCTCCTCGAGCAGCTGCTGCAGCCCGATCTGACGCCACTTCAAATTCGGCGCGAACAGAATGATGCCGTTATCGTCGACGATACCCGGAACGCCGACACCGATGCCCACGACGCCATATGGACTCTCCGGCGCTTCATTCATAAGAAGCTCGATGCATGCCGTGAGCTGTCCCAGCACAAACCCGGCATCCTGCTGCTTCAGACTGCGCTGGTGCTCGGCAATTACGTTGCCTTCAAGGTCAACCAGCAGGCCGCGAATATAGTTAACGCCGAGGTCGACGCCGACGGCATAGCCCGCGGTTCCGTTAAACAGCAGCATGACCGGCTTGCGCCCGCCGCTTGATTGCCCGGGACCGTTCTCTACGACAAGATGGCTGTCAATCAAATCCTGAACGAGGCTGGAGACCGTCGCTTTATTAAGTCCGGTAAGCTCGGATATTTGCGCTCGCGACAGCGGCGCATGCCCCAGCACGGCTTCTAGCACGATTGCCGTATTTATTTTTTTGATGAGCGCTAAGTCTCCTGTTGATTTTGTTTTCAATTAAGAAAGCCTCCGTCCAAGTCACTATATCTAGTATTGTATCACGAAATATCGAATATAGAGCCTGCCCGTACCGCATACTGTTAACTGCGACGCGAGCAGAAAATATCGTTACAGCTAGTTTATCACAAAAAACTTAGTTTGTTTAATAGACAAACTAAGTTAGGACGTGTTATTCTTGCAGTAAGCACTTTCAAAATATCGAATTCCGTGAAGGAGGATTTTGTTTTCTATGAGCTATTTCAAAAACATCAACACAATCCAGTTTGAAGGTAAGGGCTCGGACAATCCGCTGGCATTCAAACATTACGATCCAAACCAAGTCATCCTAGGCAAAACGATGGAAGAGCACCTGCGCTTCGCAGTTGCATACTGGCATACTTTTAACGCTAATGGTACAGACCCGTTCGGCGCAGGAACTATGGTTCGCGGCTGGGATCAATATAACGGCCTTGACCGTGCGAAAGCGCGCGTTGAAGCTAACTTTGAATTCATGAATAAATTGAACATTCCTTTCTATGCTTTCCATGATGCGGACATCGCGCCTGAAGGCGAAACTTTGCAGGAAACGAACAAAAACCTTGACGTGATCGTTGCTATGCTCAAGGACAACATGAAGTCCTCCGGTAAAAAGCTGCTGTGGAACACGGTGAACATGTTCTCGAACCCGCGTTTCGTTCACGGCGCAGGCACAACTTGCAACGCAGATGTTTATGCATACGCCGGCGCGCAGCTGAAAAAAGGTCTTGAGGTTGGTAAAGAGCTTGGCGCGGAAAACTATGTATTCTGGGGCGGACGTGAAGGCTACGAAACGCTTCTTAACACGGATATGGGCTTTGAGCTGGATAACCTGGCGCGCTTGTACCATATGGCGATTGCATACGCGAAGGAAATCGGCTTCGACGCTCAATTCCTGATCGAGCCAAAACCGAAAGAGCCTACTAAGCACCAATATGATTACGATGCGGCTACAACGATCTCTTTCCTTCAAAAATACGGCTTGAAGGACCACTTTAAGCTTAATCTTGAAGCGAACCATGCGACTCTCGCAGGCCACACGTTCGAGCACGAAATTCGTACAGCTGCGATCAACGGTATGCTTGGATCGCTTGATGCGAACCAAGGCGATCTATTGCTCGGCTGGGATACCGATGAATTCCCGACTGACCTTTACTCCACTACACTGACGATGTTTGAAGTATTGAAAGCTGGCGGCATCGGCCGCGGCGGCGTTAACTTCGACGCGAAGGTCCGCCGGGGTTCATTCGAAGCGGAAGATCTATTCCTGGGCCACATCGCCGGTATGGACAGCTTCGCTTGGGGTCTTAAAGCGGCTGCGAAATTGACGGAAGAGAAAATTCTCGACAATATCGTAGACAACCGTTACCGCAGCTTCAAAGAAGGCATCGGTGCAGAAATCGTGTCCGGCAAAGCGACGCTTGCTTCGCTTGAGCAGTATGCGCTTCAAAACAATCCGATCAAGAACGAGTCCGGCCGTCAAGAACGGATCCGCCTCGTACTGAGCGAAGTTATTTTCAGCGTTTAATCCCGGGAGGATTGCTTTCATATGAGCTATGTTATTGGTATAGATTTAGGGACGAGCGCCGTAAAGGTGCTGCTCGTTGACCAAAGCGGCACGGTAGCCGGGGAAGCAACCCGCAGCTACCCGCTGTTCCATGAGCATTCCGGTTGGAGCGAGCAGCGGGCGGATGATTGGGTAGACGGAACGGTCGCTGCGCTGCGCGAGCTCACTTCTGCTGCAGGCATCGATGCAGACGCAATCGAAGGCATTAGCTTCTCCGGCCAAATGCACGGTCTCGTACTGCTGGACGGCGAAGGGAATCCCGTTCGCCATGCTATTTTATGGAATGATACACGTACGACTGAGCAGTGCCGTGAAATCGAACGCACGCTTGGAGACAAGCTGCTTCGCGTAACCCGCAATCCGGCGCTGGAGGGCTTTACGCTTCCAAAAATATTGTGGGTGCGCGAGAACGAGCCGGAAGCCTTTGCGAAAGCGAAGCTGTTCCTTCTGCCGAAGGACTATCTCCGTTACCGGTTGACCGGCGAGCTGCATATGGATTACTCCGATGCCGCGGGTACGCTCCTTCTTGATGTGGCCGGAAAGGCGTGGAGCGGCGAGGTGCTTGAAGCGTTTGGCCTTCCAGGCAGCTTCTGTCCGCCGCTTGTCGAGTCGCATGGGCTAGTCGGAACGCTGCTGCCGCAGTTTGCGGAGAGCACGGGCCTGCCTGCGTCGACGAAGGTGTTTGCGGGCGGAGCCGATAATGCATGCGGAGCGATCGGCTCGGGTATATTGTCCGAAGGCCTGACGCTTTGCAGCATCGGTACATCCGGCGTCATTCTCTCCTATGAGAATGATAAGACGAAGGATTTTGCCGGCAAGGTACATTTCTTTAATCACGGCAAAGAGGATTCCTTCTATGCCATGGGCGTTACGCTGGCCGCCGGCTATAGCCTTAGCTGGTTTAAGAAAACATTCGCGCCGAATGAATCCTTCGATCAACTGCTTGAAGGCGTAGGCGCCGTGAAGCCGGGAGCGGGCGGCTTGCTGTTCACGCCGTATCTCGTCGGCGAACGTACACCGCATCCTGATTCACTAATACGTGCGAGCTTTATCGGTGTTGACGGTTCGCATGAGCGCATTCACTTTGCCCGTGCGGTCATGGAAGGCATCACCTTCTCGCTTAACGAGTCGGTCGATCTGTTCAGACGTGCCGGCAAAACGGTCGATACGGTTATTTCCATCGGCGGAGGCGCACAAAATCCGGTTTGGCTGCAAATGCAGGCCGATATTTTCGATGCTAAGGTCGTTGCGCTCGAGAATGAACAGGGGCCTGGCCTAGGCGCTGCAATGCTCGCGGCTTACGGCTCCGGCTGGTTCGACAGTTTAGAATCCTGTGCGGATAAATTTGTGAAGCATGCGGATTCGTATTCGCCGCAGCCTGAAGCGGTTGCTGCTTACGCCGGCATCTTCAAAATCTATCAACAGGTATATGAGCAAACGCGCGGTTTGAATGAGGCGCTGGCGCCTTATCGCGGCTAAGCTTATTCGATAAAAGGGACTGTTATCCTCAGGTGGAGGACGACAGTCCCTTCTTAATTTGAGATGAGGAAAGAAGCTGCCTTAACGTTTAAAGCAGCTCCATATCATTTCGGGTCTCACACCCAGCTCTCCGGCAATCAATTCAGCCGTTAGACGCTGGGGCTTTTTTATTTTGCCGTTGCGAATTTTGGAAATGGTCGTAAGAGAGATGAGCGTAGATTGTGCGAGTGAGGTTACTGATATATTTTTGCTAAGCATAAGCATGCGGAGCTTGTACGACGGGTCTTCCTCTTGGTTGTTTAGATGAAGGCTTGTCAGGATGACAACAAAGCTTTTAAAGCTTCGGTTGCCATTGTAAAAAGGCTGAATCACCGCATCGGTGCTGTAATAGCGGTCCCCAAGCATAAGCTGAAAGTCGATGGATTCGGCCGTACGGTTGTTTTTGGCATATTCAAATACCCTCTTTAGCTTACTCCGTTCATGGTCTGCAACGAGGTCGAATAATGATCTGTTCACATAAGAGTAGGAGTGCTGCTGCACAGGGGCATAATAATGCTTTAAGCTCATGATGCCGTAACGCTCATTTACGACCAAGGACGCCATAATTTTATTATGCATAATATATTCGTCAATCCATTTCGCTTCTCGCAAATCTTTGCAAATGATAACATAAACCTTACGTTCACCGAGCTGCAGCATGCGGCAGGACATGTGCACGTCTGCGGGAGTCGACATTTTCGTTACAAGCTTGCATTCAAGCAAGGGGGAGAAGGCGTGCTCGTCAGCAAGCTGGCAAACGGCTTTTTCAAAGGAAAGTCCCGCCTCCTGCACCGTAATGATCGTGGAAGGATCGAGCTGCAAGAGATCCGATTTCTTAAAGCCGGAAAAGGCTGTAAAGGCTTGATTGACATCGCGAATAGACCAACGGGCTTCGTCCGACTCGACGATAAGCATTGGATCTGAAAGTAAATAAAATAGATGATTCATCGATGACACCGTCCCATCAGTTAGCGTATACCGAATGTGTATGTGATAATTATGTCACAAAAGCTTACACAATGACATAGTTATTTGTGAAAAAATAATGTCATGATTTTTGGTAACTGGGGCATGCTATGCCAGATACAAGAAAGGATGATAACATTTGTCTATAAACTCAGCCTTATTATTTGATTTTAACGACGCTCAGAGCGCGGCGCTTGCTTGCGAGACGCTGCGGGAGCTCGGCTACGAGACCGTTCTTCATGATGACAGCCGCATGCATGTTCATTTAGAGGGAAGCGATCTGACATCGGCGCTCGAGATTGCGCAAGCTCATGGCGGACAGCTTGTCGAGCAATCGCATATCGATGCGGGCGCCATAACAGACAGTGCCTATTCGCTGGATGCGATCGCGATTCCGGCGCATCTCGTGAATGAGGATTGGACAGCGGACGGACAAGCCGAATATGCTGATCAGCTGCACAATCGCGACGATGATGCTGATTACAAGGAGGAGTTTCTTCCGGATTCCGGTACGTATGATCATTTCTCGGGGGATGTGCGGATTTAACGGTCTGTTCGTTACATAAAAAAAAAGGCTGTTCCAACGTTTTGCGACGCTGGAGACAGCTTTTTTTGCATTTTATTGGAGCACCGCATTTAGTCCCGCTGTGTAGCCGGTCGAGAAGGCCGCGGTAATGTTATAGCCTCCGGTATAGCCGTGAATGTCCAAAATTTCACCGCAAAAATATAGTCCGTTTATCAGCTTTGATTGCATCGTCTTCGGATCGACTTCCTTTAAATTAATGCCTCCGCCGGTAACGAATGCGTCTTCTATAGAAAGCGAGCCGTACACCCTAATCGGAAAATGCTTAATAAGCTGCGATAGAGCTAACCAATCCTGCTTTGGAATATTGTCATAAGTAAGACTATCCGGCAATCCGGCCTTCTGAAGGAGAATCGGAATCATTTTTTCCGGCAAACAGCCTTTCAGTACGTTTTTAATCGTTTTTTTGGATTCAAGCCGGGTGAGTTTAATCGTCTCTTGGTAAACCTCGTCTTTGCTCTTATCCGGCATGAGGTCGATTGCCACCTCGATATTGCCCGTATTAAACTGTTTCAGCGCTTTCACCACAAACTGGCTGCACCGCAGCACGATGGGGCCCGAAATGCCAAAGTGAGTAAAGAGCATATCGCCATGATGCTGGATGATTTGTTTGCCCTTCGGGCTCCAAACCGATAGCGCTACGTCCCGCAGGGAAAGGCCCTGCAGCTCCTTGCTCACGATGAAAGGCTCATTCGACGTAAGCGGAACCTCGGTTGGGAAGAGCTCTGTAATCGTATGGCCGGCTTTCTCCGCCCAAGCATAGCCGTCTCCGGTTGAGCCGGTCTGAGGCACCGATTTGCCGCCGGAGGCTACAATTACGCTTCTGCTGCGGAAAGTCTCGCCTGATTTCACGCGCACGCCGGTTACTTTACCATCGCCATACATGATATGATCGACGGGAGCGTTCAAAATGATTTTGACGCCTTGCTTGCGAACTTGGTTAACAAGCGTATCTACGACCGTCTTAGCTTTGTCCGAAACCGGGAACATGCGTCCGTTGTCCTCTTCCTTAAGGGCAATCCCGAGATTCTCGAAAAAAGCGATAATATCCTTGTTGTTGAAATTGGAAAAGGTGCTGTGCAGAAAGCGGCCATTACCGGGAATATGCTTAATGAGCTCGTCCAAATCTTTATTATTCGTTACATTACACCGGCCGCCGCCGGAAATGCCCAGCTTACGGCCTAATTTATCGCCTTTATCGAGGAGAAGCACCTTAGCGCCATCCTTGCTCGCGGCGATGCTGGCCATTAACCCGGCGGAGCCGCCGCCAATTACAATTACATCATATTGCATCGATTTCCACCTGCTATATTATTAATAGAATATATAATACCACAAAAGAAGGGCGGCGTTCTGATGCTGCGGGATGAATGGCAAATAACAGGCGCAAAAGGAACGGTATTATTTTTGCGGGAATGGAAGCCAGAAGCGCGGGACGTAAAAGCAGTCGTTTGCCTCGTGCACGGGATGGGAGAGCACGGCGACCGTTACGGACATGTTGCGGCTCTCTTTACGGAGGCAGGCTTTGCGCTAATAGCGCTTGACCAGCACGGACATGGCCGGTCATCAGGCAAACGGGGACATATCCTGTCGCTTGACGCAGCGGCTAGCGATGCAGCTCTCATGATTGAAGCCGCAGGCAAGCGGCACGCTGGCGTGCCTATCTTCTTATACGGTCATAGCATGGGCGGAAATGTGGCGTTAAATTGCGCGCTGCGTCTTCAGCCCAAGGTTAAAGGACTCATTCTGACCAGTCCTTGGCTGAGGCTGGCGTTCAGGCCGCATCCGGCGGTGGAATGGATGGGACGCAGGCTGGCATCTGTCATGCCGAAGCTGCAGCAATCGACAGGCTTAAATCCGGCCGATTTATTCCGCCCCGGCTATGCTCATGCTGCTCCAATCGTGGAAGACCCGCTATGTCATACGAAAATTACGCTGCATGCCTATAATGAGATTTGCGCTGGCGGCGAGTGGGCGCTTGCGAATGCTTCTGAACTCCGGGTTCCGCTGCTGCTCCTGCATGGCACCTCCGACCGGGTTACTTCTTTGGAGGCAAGCAGCCTGCTTGCTGAAAGTCTTGGCGAGACCTGTCATTTTAGACGCTGGGACGGTGGATTTCACGAGCTGCACAACGATATGGAGGGCGATAAGGCTATATATGAGTTAATAAATTGGTTAGACGGGCAATTGTAAATAGATGCCTTTTGTGTTTTAATCGGATTAAAAGGTTCATATATCAGGTAAGAATTTCTTACATTAAAATAACTAAATAGGTGTCATGCATTCAAAGCGCGAGTAGGGGGAACAGATTGTCCGTGCTAAAGGAATTGCTGTTACAATTCATTTTATCCTTATTGCCTGTTTTTGCCTTCCAGCTTTGGCATGATAAAGAGCAGGGCTGGAAGGGTATGTCTATTTTCATGGGCATTTTTTGTGGTGCGTCGATGGTGCTATGCATGATAACCGCGCCAAACGTCTACGGCTATGAAGTCGATTTTCGTATTATTCCTTATTTGATCGGCTCGCTGTATGGCGGAGTGCCGACGCTTGCCGCATTATCCATCATCTATATCGGCATGAGAATTCCGATGCTGGACAGCGTATGGGAAACGGTTAGCTTCATCCTGTTCATCGCTGGATTTGTTCCGCTTGTTGTGCTTTCAATCCGTTCTTTTGGTCGTGCGCCAGTTGTCCGCAAGAAACGTAAAGCCATATTCCTGATGTCGGTAATGATGCTTTATTGCATCATTACGATAACGGGCTACGTCTCATTTAGCGGTGCATCGTGGTCGATTATGATGTCTGTGTCAATCGTACTGGCTACAGCAGCAACGCTGCTGGCAACTTGGCTGTCCATTTTTATGATTGAGAGCGTAAAGGAGAAGCAGCTGCTCCATATTGAAGTGAAGCGGCTGTCTGCTAATTATCGCGATGAAGTGGAGAAGCTGCAGCAATTTATTGAAGAGACGTCATTTGGCGTAATCGTCATTGATCGTGAAGGACGAATCACTAATTTTAACAGGGCGGCGACGCAGTTTTTAAGCTTACGCCCGGAGTATACCGGAGCAAAGCAGCTGATCGGCGCACCATTTCCTCTCATATTTCAGAGCGGACAATGCGAGGCTTGCCTCAAAATGCTTTATCAAGCGCTTAATGGCAATAAGTCCTCTTTAGTTCCGTTCGTCAGTGGCGATAAAAAACTGCTGCTATCAACAATTTCGCTGCGGACGTCCTTAAACGAACAAAATGCGGGAGCGGCGCTAATTGCCCAGGATGTGACCGAGCTGCGCCAGCTGCAGGATGAAGTTGGCCGCATGGAGCGGCTCAGCTTAGTCGGTCAGATGGCTGCGAGCATCACGCATGAAATTCGTAATCCGATGGCGGTGATACGAGGTTTTGTCCAGTTGATTCAGGAACGCAGCCCGAAAAACCAACAGGAATATTTTCGAATCATAATGGAAGAACTTGACCGCGCAAATATGATTATTAGCGATTTTCTGTCGCTTGCTCAGAATAGGTCGCTCTCGATGGAGCCGTCGTCATTGCATGATATTATTAATGAACTCATTCCGCTTCTAAATGCGGACGCGAATATGCGGGGACAAACGATTGAAGTGAGCCTTTGCAAAGATTTGCCGATGATTATGTTAAACGACAGAGAAATTAAGCAGCTGTTTCTCAACATTTCCCGAAACGGTATGGAAGCGATGGGCGATAAAGGCTCATTGCGCATAAGCACCTCATATCACGGCAGCAAAATCGAGCTGCGGATAGCCGATCAAGGCGTTGGCATTTCGTCTGACCAAATGAAGCATTTATTCGAGCCGTTTTTTTCAACAAAGACGCAGGGCACCGGTCTAGGGCTTCCGCTGTGCTTAAGTATCGCGGAGCGTCACAACGGACGGATCGACGTCGAATCGAAGGAGGGAGAAGGAACGGCTTTTATCGTAACCTTTTTCCTGCCGGAGGAGAAAGCAAGTTAAAATATACATAAAGCTGAGGACTGTAAATGAATCAATCGTTCACTACGGTTTTTTTTATAAGGGAGTAAGGGGAGATAAATATGGAAATACGCAAGCTGTTAGCAGGAGAGCAGCCTCCGATGGAACTGCTGCTGCTCGCAGATCCTTCCGTTAAGCTGGTTCAGGAATATTTAAAGCGCGGGGAATGTTATGTAGCTGCCCTGGACAACGAAATCGTCGCTGAATATGTTTTACTGCCGACAAGGCCGGAGACGGTTGAAATCGTTAATATTGCTGTGGCCGAGACCCATCAGGGCCGGGGAATCGGGAAGCGGCTGGTGCAGCATGCGATTCAGACTGCAGCGCTGTTCGGCTATAAAACGATAGAAATAGGAACCGGAAATTCAGGAGTAGGCCAGCTCGCCCTTTATCAAAAATGCGGGTTTAGAATGACAGGTATTGATAAAGATTTTTTTGTCAGGCATTATGAGGAAGCGATTTTTGAAAACGGGATACAGGTAGTCGACATGGTCCGTCTCTCCCAGGATTTATAACATAAAGCTTCTGGAGGAGACTTTTTTGCAAAGTACAGTTGTGAATTGATAAGGAAAGACCGAGTGGCGCATACTACCCTTGAAAGATAACCGGCTGCAAGCGGTTAGATCGTATTTGGGGAGGAGGCGTTAGCATTGGCACAGCGTAATGAGGAAAAAGGCCGTTCGGCTGAACAAGCGCAGCAGGCTGCAAAAAACTCGGCAGGCAGCGGCAAGTCGCCGGAGTCCGCAGGTTTTGACAAAAAGCTGGATGGACCAAACCGTCCGTCTACTTAGCGCGGAGGTGATTACGTGTCTGACCATGACCATAAGCAAAAGGACAAACAGCATGTCGACGATCCGGCGCTCGATCCTTATGAAATCGAATTTTTGCCGCAGTTTCGCGAAGGGCGGGGAAGCCGCGCGCCGTTTGTGAATCAGTATGGGATCGTAATCGGCGATCATGAATATGAGTCTCCAGATTCACCGCTGTCACAGTGGAGCGAGGATACAGATCCTGCTGTTATGGCGGGTGATCAATGGGTGCATCCGTTTAAGGACGTAGGCTTTCAAACGGATGAGAACAGGGATATTTTTGAGAAGGGGCTTCCGCCGCAGGGGGGAGTATTTACACATCCTGACAAAAATGCCGCATATGGCCTAAATGAACCGGAAAAAATTACGGATTGGGCTTAAAAAGATCAGCCGGAGTGTGCGCGCTCCGGTTGCTTTATTTTGACTACCGACGGTATAATAGTAGCTAAAATAAAGTAATAAAGGAGTGTGTTTCGATGTCGATGTCATTCGAAAGATACATGTTAGATATGGTGCAGCCAATGCGGGACGATCTTACCCGAATTGGTATTCAAGAGCTTCGCACGGCTGAAGAAGTAGAACAAAAATTGCCAAATGCTAAAGGCACTGCGCTCGTTGTTGTAAACTCGGTTTGTGGCTGTGCAGCAGGCCAATGCCGTCCAGGCGTGGCTGAGGCGCTTCAGCATGATGTTACTCCTGATCATTTGTTTACCGTATTTGCTGGACAGGATAAAGAAGCGACAGCGAAAGCACGTGAATATTTTGCTCCGTATCCTCCATCGTCCCCTTCCATCGCTTTGATGAAAGATGGCGAGCTAGTACACTTTATCGAGCGACACCAGATCGAAAATCGTTCCGCAGCGGACATTGCAGCCGATCTGTCTGACGCATTCGATCGGTTCTGCCGCTAAGTGGGACGGTGACTATGAGCCTACAACAAGAAATTATTGAAAGACTTGGCGTAAAGCCAGAAATCGATCCGGAGGCCGAAATCCGCAATCGGGTCGATTTCTTGAAGCAGTACGTTAAGCAGTCAGGTACGACGGGGCTGCTCATTGCCATTAGCGGCGGGATTGACAGCGCGGTAGCAACCGGGCTTTGCAAGCGGGCAACGGATGAGCTCAGCTCGGAGACGGGCCAAGAGTATATGACGCTTGGCGTATTCCAGCCTTATGGCGATCAATCGGACATTGCTGATAGCTATGCCGTTGCGGAAGCGTTCCAGTTGAAGCACCGCGCTGAGACGAATATTGCGGAAGCGGTGGACGAGATTGCAATCGAAGTGGAGCACAGCTTCAAGTCGTTAGGCATTCCGCGCCATTTGAGCCGCGGCGGCAAAGGCAACGTGAAGGCAAGAACGCGGATGGTCGTGCAGTACGCTCTCGCATTCGATCTTAATTTACTGGTTGTCGGCACGGATCACGCTTCCGAGGCGATTACAGGCTTTTTCACGAAGTGGGGCGACGGCGCCGTGGACGTAACGCCGCTCAGCACGCTTAACAAACGTCAGGTCCGGCAGCTGGCCTCCTATATCGGCGTACCGCAAAGCGTATTGGACAAAGCGCCAAGCGCAGGCCTATGGGATGGACAAACCGACGAGGGAGAGCTGGGCATCACCTACGGTGACAATAGCGATTACCTCGAAGGCAAGGAAATTAACGCCGAGGCCCGCGAGAAGCTTGAAAAACAATATTTGAAAACCGAGCACAAGCGCTCCCCGATTCCGGGTATTTAAGCTGCTGCTGAGGTTTATTTACAAAGCGAAGACCGTCCCTGGGACCGAGCAATCGGCACTCGGGGCGGTCTTTTTTTATTGTTAAAAGAAAATAAAGTATTAGACTGACGGGTAGGATAGGGTGGTAATATTACATTAAAGGAACTTAAATTTAAAACTCGAATATCTAATGTAATCGGATAGCTAAAAATTTGACGACAGACAGGAGTTAGATACGATGATAAAAGGTTTTGGAGGAATATTTTGGAGAACTAAGAATCTTGAAGTTATAAAAAAATGGTACAGTGAAGTGTTGAAGATTGAAATAGACAATTGGAATGGGACTGTGATAAAACCCCAATTAGGAAATGAGACTATCTTTTCTTTCTTTACCGAGAATGACAGTTATTTTCCAACGGAACAACAAGTGATGTTAAATTTCCAAGTACATGATCTAAACGAGACTATTAAGCATCTTGAACATATTGGTGTACCTCTTGCAAAGAAAAAAGAGATTAGTGAATTTGGAAAGTTTATTTGGATTGAAGATCCTGAAGGTCGACTGATCGAGCTTTGGGAGAAATAACGAGTTGTAATTCATTTGCTATTGAGCTAACGAGTACGATGCTAGTTTATTTAAGCAGTCTAAAACCTTCTATTAGAAGCAAACTAGAATTAATTGCTCTAATGGAGGTTTTATGGTTTTAAGCGAGCTTGGCGTCTTTATGAAGCGGATAAACGAATCCAGGGTTAAGCCCATTGGAGGAAGATGTTATTCATTTAAAGATCTCATGTGCGACACTGAGCCGTTAAAATATTCCATAGTTCAATAAAAAGAGGGGAAATAATCCATCTATTCCATAAGGAGAATCAGGGGATCTACAAGGACTTCGAGTACACAGATCGTAAAGAACTCATTCTACTTGCCAAAATGAAATTGGGCCGATTAACTGAGGCTGATATTATTGAAAATAAGTGGCTACTGGAAAGATGGGGATATGAGGACGAAAATAACATGGATGAAAAACGGATATATACACCTCTTGATGGTCTTTCCAGTGAGGAGATTAAGAACGACTGAAAAGAAATCAGTTAGACGAGCTATCTCGTTGAGATAACGGGCGTAATGTTTAATAGCCATGAAGTAGACAAAACTATAAGTGGGTGATGTTATGGATGAATTTGAAAAGATGATGGCTGAAATAAATGAATCAATGGTAGCTGAATTGAAGGCTTCTCGTCATTTTGATCCAGCAATGTTAAATGCTTTTAAGAATGATGTTGCTGAGTTAATCAGTATTAAACACGAATATGCAGACAAACTTTCTGAATTACGGGCTTCTGCGGAAAAAGATGTCGTGAGACTGGAGTATTCAAAAGGCGGGGAATCAATACATAGAGGGTATTATTGTCCGAGCCCAATATTAGATTTAATCGTTGGTGGTATGAAACGGGGCAGACTGTTTAAAAAGAAAATACCCGAATTCGGGAACTACTCTTACGAGTATGGCTTTGATAAGGATGATCGGTTAATCCGAGTAAAGGGTGTAAATGAATTGACGACACACGATAGTAGTTTTGATGAAGAATATTTAATTTACCGGAGAGATACTATATACGGAGTCGAATTTAATAACTTGGGCGAATTGAACGTGGTGTCCAAATGTGTTTATAATAACGGAAATATTATTAAGTATGAACGGAGCATCATTTGGATGGAGATAAACGCTGACCTCAATTATGAGGAATACACATATGAGAACAAAAAACTTTCAGAAGTGCATATGTTTTATAATGTGGAGCCATCAATGGGTTTTTATAGCGAAAGCAGGTATCTTGTTGATCAAGATGAAGATGCAAAAATCATAAGGTTAACAGGTGGAGAAATTGTAAATAACGAATGGCAAAAAGATGTTTACGAAATAAGATGATCAAACTACCGGGCAACGTTAGTTCAATAAACCAGGGCAGTCCTGGACTGCCGCTGGTTTTATTTTGGGATCATTCTTTTGCTTAATTCAGCGAACTTGATGGATCCTACAGCTTTTTTTGTCATACGACATGGTCCACATTGATCACTCTGAATAGCATCATGACAACTTATTATTTTATCATTGAAGAGGGAAGCTTATAAGGTATATGACACCAAATTGTCGGATGACAAGAACATGTAGCGTTAGCCGCAGCCGACACCTGTGGGAGGCGCTGGATGGCGTATCACTGCTAAAGAAGAAACGCACGAACCGTCTAATACCAAGGCTAGCAAGTTTTCCGGTAATGAAGTTCGCTTTGAAGGGTTGACGGAAGAACGTATGAAGTATATATTTAGTTTAGAATGATCGTTCGATCTAACGGAGAGAGGGGAAGCCGAATGTTTGACAAATACAACAAGGCGCAGCGTGCTGTCCTAGAAACAACACTTAACATTATCATTCGGAAGGAACTACAAGCTACCTCCATGTCGCTGATCGCAAAAGAATCTGGCGTATCGACGGGGAGCATTTATCACTATTTCCAAAGTAAAGAAGATATTGTGAACGAATTGTACAGAGCAATTGTCACGTTTAACGGAGAGTATGTATGTGAAGGATTATTGCAAGGAAGAACGATTCGCGAAAAGTTCCAGATGGGTTGGAACCGGGTTATCGATTTGGGTAAAAAATATCCACAGGGCTTTCAATTTATTGAGCAGTATTCATTCTCGCCTTACATTTATGAAGCGGTAAAGCTGGAAGTCTATACAGGCGGTTGGTGTGGGCCTATGAACCATATATACGAAGAAGCGATTCAGCAGAAGTTGTTTATCCCGCTCAATCCGAAAATGATGGTGCAGATGCATTACGGAACATTTGTTTACATGTTAAAGGGCCATCTGCACGGGATCTTTGAGTTAACCAGCGAAAGTATAAACGAAGCAATCAGTTCCTGCTGGAATGCTGTGCGTCTCATGGATACTGCTATAATGGAGAGATAGGTTCCGGGCTCGCTCGAACCTACTTTTTTTAAAAACAATAGAACGAACATTCGATTTATCCGACTGGAGGGGAGACGTGATGTGCAAAACTTTTTCATAGCTGGTACTTTGTTCATATCATGGATTCTCTGACACATGCTTTGGGCTGAATGACTCACCTGTCGGGCTTTTCGTCTGGATCATGACTCGCTGGTTAAAGTGGGACGATACCCAAGGCGATGATAGCGGCATTAAAAAACACGAGTACTCGTGAAACTATTGGATAGCTAGGAGAATTGATTATGAAAAACAGTTACAATCGGTGGGACAATAGCTAATTTAGGATGGAGAGGGGTTTTCTTCACTTATTCTTACGTCATTATCCTTGCCCTTTTGGTTACTTTATACATTCCTCATGTAAAGCCTCAGCGAAGTGAGGTAGCAGGAATACTTTAAACCCGTTTCGGTTGCCACCCAAAGTATATATGATCGGATTAGGTATTTTCGGGATACTCATTCTCTACTACGCAATTTTCACGAATCTTGCCATTTACATTGCAGATTCTGGGCTTGGCAATGCAGCAACAGTCGGTTATGCAACATCAATATCTTTAGTCGCCATGTTCATAGGAGGATTTTTTGTTAATCGAGTGATTGGATTATTCAAAGAAGCGACTATGGCGTTTATATTACTTTTATTCTGTCTCGCATTTGTTACGATGAGTTTTGCTCATGTACTTGTCATGGTCGTAATTAGCGTAGTCCTAGTTGGCCTAGGAATCGGTATGGTATTCCCTGTATTGATGGATAAACTATTGAATGCTGCTCCGAAAGAACGACTAGCTTCCGCCATTTCTCTTTTTCTTGTTTTCACCTACTTAGGTCAATTTGTTACACCCATCGTTCTGCAAGGAATTCATCTTCTTGGCACTTCAACACTTAGAGGTAAATTTTTATTTATTGGGGTAGTAGCTGGGGCAGCTTTCATTATTGCGTGCATCGTAGTTATGAAGAAACATATAAAGAACGTTTTACATGCGGAAAGCGAGCGTACAGGTCAGCGGTAAAGCCGGAGTTGAAAAAATGCTGCTTTCATCAAACACAACAGCAAGTTTGCTTATAACCAATGCAGACATTTTCTCTGTCGGTTGTTGATTAGAAACAAGGCGCGGGCAATTCGAAATTGGTCCAGATTTTCCACAAGCGACCAGTACGGCGCTGGCGGAGAAGGGGGGTGATGCAGCAAGCGATAGAACGAAGCCGAGGCGGTGTGACGACAAAGATTCATACAATGGTGGATGCTCCCAAGCTTGCCGGCAAAACAGTCATGGCAGATCGCGGTATGGCATGGATCATATCTTGGATTTGATTCTTGACAGCAGGCAACATTCATTAGAACGAACGTTCAATACAAAATGTGTATAGGAGGAATTAAAATGTCAACAAAAACGATTTTTATTACGGGGACCAGCTCGGGGCTCGGTAAGCTGACGGCCATTCATTTCGCGAAGTACGGCTGGAACGTCGCCGCGACGATGCGCACACCGGAAAACGAAACGGAGCTGACCAAGTATGAGAATATAAAGCTTTTTAAGCTGGATGTCACCGACCTGGAGCAAGTCAGCTCTGCCGTCGATGATGCAATTGCAGCCTTTGGGAAAATCGACGTCGTCGTCAACAATGCGGGAATGGGCGTTTACGGGGCGCTGGAATTAGCTTCGGAAGAGACCATTGATTGGCAGTTTGCCGTAAACGTACGCGGTCCGATCAATGTCATGCGTAAGTTTCTGCCGCATTTCCGAGCAGTCGGTGGCGGCATGTTCATCAATATCAGCTCCTTCATGGGCCTCACGACGGCAGTTCCGCTGGGGTCCCTGTATAACATGTCCAAATTCGCGCTGGAAGGCTTGACGGAAGGGCTCTATTACGAGCTGAAGCAGCTAAATATCGAGCTTCGCCTCATTGAACAGGGCGGTTCTTCCGGTAACAATTTCAAGAATAACATCCGCTGGAACAAAGAAGAGAAAATCAAGGTTTACGACGGGCTTATGGATAAACTTCTCACGATGATGAATAACCCCGGCAAACTGGATGATCCGCAAACCATCGTTGACGCCATTGCGGCCCAGGCAACCGGAGAAAGTAAGCAATTCCGTACGGTCGTTGGTGAAGCTGGCCATAACTTGCTGATGATACGGAAATCGGTTCCCATCGAGCAATACCTGGAAACGATCGCGCAGGGTATTAAATAACGTGGCGTTCATCCGTTACGTTTGACTTTTCGAGGAGAATCGGAAAAAAACGTCAATCCTATAAAATAAAGGAGGGCCTCAAGTTGTCGAGTAAGT
The DNA here is from genome assembly GCF_056269405.1 of Paenibacillus sp. J2L1-98. Classification (NCBI taxonomy): domain Bacteria; kingdom Bacillati; phylum Bacillota; class Bacilli; order Caryophanales; family Paenibacillaceae; genus Paenibacillus; species Paenibacillus sp. J2L1-98. The sequence goes on from NZ_JBWDNW010000023.1 coordinate 93,289, forward strand.
CTCGTCAGCCTGAGGCCCCACTGTCGCTCAGAGTCATCCTCAACAGGATGGCTTTTTTTGTACGCTAAACATTCGTAACAGAATATGTATTCTGTTACGAATGTTTATTGTTGTTCGTCTGATTTTTCTTTTCGGAAAACAACCCGGATAAGGGCAAAGTTGAAATGGCGTTGCTTGATGGATTACGCTCTAAGAGGTCAATTCATCCAAAATCAATCAACTTCCTCAGACCACTTTTAATTAAATTCCATTAAATCCCTCTTCATATTAATAATCATCCCTAAATGACCGATTGTTGACTCAACAACCATATTTCCGTCCACATCGAGTTCATTCAATACGAAATATACCAATGTTTGCGTTGAAATTTTTGGTAGATTTGTTTTGTAATAGTGCAATGAGCACATTCGTAGATTTTGGTAATATGGTAGATTTAAGGTAATAAATAATGGGAGTGAAGATTGAGTGAGACGACGGTTTATGCTTTTGGTTTGTGTATTTCTGATGCTGACGCTGCTTCTGCCCTTTCAGGCAGCCGCGGCGGAGACCGGTTCCGTGGTGGTAGCAGAGAATTCGAAATCGGGTGTAACGATGGTTGCAGGCGGAATTGGTCATTCTCCCGCTCTTAAAGAGGATGGAACCGTCTAGGCGTGGGGAAGTGGTGGAGTACTCGGCAACGGAACTCCGTATTCCAGTACCACTCCCGTTCAGGTAAAAGACCTCGAAGAGGTGGTTACTGTAGCTGCAGGTCATATGGCGATGGATCATCATCGACACGGGGCCGTCTTACCCCCGTTCAGCTGCAGGGTCTTAGTTCGGTGGCCGCCATCGTTACTGACGAAATGCATAGTGTGGCGCTTAAAAGCGACGGAACTGTCTGGGAATGGGATGCTATACGAAAGGCGGTGAATGCAAGAGAACAGGCTGCCAGTTCTTTTTGATTGAACACGCTTTTTCCGCATGGTAACAAGGGCACCGCTACTTAAGAAAAAAAACGCACCGGGGCCTCGATCTTCCGATTCCGTGTCGAATGGAAAAAATGAACATGGCGTACTCTGCGTATGTGCATCATGTATCAATTTTGAATGAAAGGTTGAGAGATTATGAAGAAAATCCCGCTAGGATGGTTGGCCGGTTTGTTTTTATTCCTACTGATTCCTGTGTATGCGCATGCTGCCGGAGAAATTACAGTGGACAACAGCGATTATGATTTGGGCACTCCGCATCATGCGAAGCTTCCTTTATCTGTAAATGTCCAGTCCGAGTATGAGATTCAGAAAGTTACGGCGAAGGTGGACGATCGGGAGGTCGAGCTCAAGCTTGCCGACTGTGGTGCGGGCTGTACATGGTGGACCGCGGATTTCCCCTTGGACGGGTTGAAGCAGGGTGTAAAGACTCTTACCCTTACCGCTTTTGATTATGCGGGCAGGACCGGCACAATAACGAAGAACTTCCTCCACGATGCTCCTCCGGAGGTACAAATCACCGGCGTATCGAAGCATCATGTCGTGCAGAACGGCAAATTCCGGGCTCTTGTAAGCACAAAGGACGAGCTATCCATTCCGATTATCCGCGTATCGCTCTCAACTGCCGATCGAGTAATCGAGACGTTTGAAGCTAAAGGTTCCCTGGACCATGAATTCGACCTCACTGCCTATAAGGATCAGATTGTTACCTACCGGGTACAAGTATATGATGGGGCAAACGTATATAATCGCAATTTGCGCTTTTCTTCGGAATATCATTTGTACGTTGATCCCTCTTCAACACTAATTCCGGTAGATAGCGTGGAAGGAACGATCGTGGATTTCGACGACACCCGAACCCTCTACTATGACACCGACTACAAGTTGCGGATCAAGAACCGCACGGACGGGACGGAAACCATCATCTATAATCCTCCCAATTATGTTTTGGGCAAGTCGCTGTTGACACCTGCAGGTGCACTGATGAGAGCTTTTTGTGGTAAAGACTGTGCTAAGTATTTCCTGTGGAATTCCGGTCAACTGAAGGATACGGGCATTTGGGCATCGACGGATTTTTTTGCACAAACCAACGGAAAATATGCTTTCTCTGGCTATACAGAAGATCTGATCGATACCGAAACCGGGGAGATTCGCAATTTCGGAAGAGTGGGCAATGTCGCGCTGGCTGCAAACGGCAGCTTTGTCGAAGCTAATAACGAGGGAATCACCCTATTTCAGCCCGATGGTACAAGCAGGCAGCTAATCAAAACCAGCTTCGAATATCCATCGCTCGTGTCTGATGGAAAGATCGTGCTGCTGAACACCAATAGCCGCGATATATTGAAATATGCTGACGGTTCTCTCACGGAGATAAGTAAATCTATTTCCGATCATGATATTACGAGTCCGCATTCTGATTTCGAGATCAATCAGGGGTGGATTGCCTACACGAAGCCCACACCGAGCGGACGCAGACAAATTTTCTTGGAATCTCCGCAGGGAACTGTGACTCAAGTTACATATTTCAATGGAAATCCGAAAATCCGCGCTTTGAACGAACACGGGACTTTGGCAATCACGTATAATAGCGCCCTGTATATGTACCATCCTGGAGATCAGGAACCGAAAAAACTCATATCCGATAGTACCAACATCTCTTATCACAACGGCGCATGGTACCAAGCGGTCGAGGGCACTCTGTTCCGTCTAAACGATGCACCCGGGGACACTACCGCACCTCAGTGGCCTGCTGGTGATGTGCTGACGGTTACCGATGTGACCTATAACAGCGTACGGCTGAATTGGCAGCCGGCCACGGATGATACGGGAGTAGACAAATACTTGGTGTACCAAGACAATACGCTGCTGGCTACCCTGAACGGGGATGTGAACAGCTATGAAGTGAAGGGGCTGTCTCCAAAGTCGTCCTACGTCTTTTCACTGGCCGCCGTCGATGCCGCCGGCAACCAAAGTGTGAAACAAGAAGTGACGGCCACTACTGCTGCATATGCGACTCCCGGCTCTTTTAAGCTTTCCGATTCCAAAACTTATTCAGACGGCTGGTACAATTATGAGTTTTCGTTATATTACGGGTACATTTCGTCTCCAGGCCAAGTGTTGAGTGGATCTTGGAGCCCCCCTGAAGGTTTCCATGGAGTCGTTAAGGTCTCCATGGCTTCCCCGGAAGGAGAAGATTATGACCTTAGTCTGGAGACTGTAGGCGAGGGTAAGCGATTGCCGGAAGGTACGACATTACTCACAGGCGGTACCGAGTACAGTACTACCGAGGTGCCCGGAGGTTACAAAGCGGAGTGGAGAGTTAAGGGACATACAGACAAAGATTATAGTCGGGATAAGAAGGTTTTCGTCTATGTGAGCATCAAATATGACAATCACTGAAGATATTGCTATGTTTACGGAAACTTAATGGCCGGCCGCGGGGTCTCCCCGCGGCCTTCTTTGCACCCGCGATTTGGTGATAAGCCTCGGATCTTCAGAAGTTTTCCTTTTAACACAATTGGGGGATTTTTCACTTGAAGTTTCTTACTTGATTGAAAGAGTAAAAAACTAAGAGAAAGAGAGAAATTAGGCGCTTTCAGGAGGGAAATAAGGATATTGCAATCTAAAATGAATTATTTGAATATTTAAAAAAATGAGATTATAGTATATAGTATAAGTATCAACTCAAGATAAAAGTTCTTGAAAAGGTTAAACCTCACAAGGAGCCTTTAGTTGTGAGAGCGCATTCAGGAACTACAGTTCTTGGAGATTGATACTATATCCTCAATCCTTATGGTAATGATTCCGAATCATCGTCAGGACGATTTGGATTAAATAGCTTCTATTAAGAAGACTATTTAACCAACGTCAAACCCAATGGGTTTAAGATGAAATATGGAAGGAATTACCGGACAGGTTAGGCAGAAGGGATAAGGTAGCTGATGAATAATCAGTATTACCTGCTCAATGCCAGTCTCAGACGGTTTCTATCGGATGAGAATAATCGTGGCAACACGGTTATTTGGATGAGTTAATCTAAGATAGGAGAGGAGTCTGGGAAGTAGAATGGATATAGTGGAAACTACGTAAGCCTCATTTATTGACGAATGTCGATAAATGAGGCTTTATTTTTGTGTGACGACCGTACTCCTGGACTCATGAGGCTATGAAGCTATCCAACATATAACATAGCAAAGGATACTGTATCATAGCGGAGAAAGACTAAAAATACGCCCGGTCAGCTTCCCTAAGACTGTGAGAGACTGGATGAGGCAGAAATTTCGCGGATTATGAAGGGTGAGGTTTCCATGTTAGTTTGTTAGTATTGGGGTAAGAGTCAATAAAACCAATCGGAGGAATTAAAAAGATGCCGGAGGTTGATCAACGCGACCATTATTTCGATAATGTGAAGTTTGTCTTGATTACGTTCGTGGTCATCGGTCATGTGCTGGAACCCCTTTATTCTACAAGCGAGTCAGCGAAGGCCTTGTACAACTTCATTTACTTTTTTCATATCCCGCTTTTTGTTTTTATTACGGGTTACTTTTCCAAGAAATCGGGAAAGCTTGGCCCCTATCTCGTTCTGTATGTCATTTTTGAAACGCTGTATACGCTGCTGGATTATTATCTGAACGACCGGGCAAACCTGAAATTCACCTTCTTTCTGCCCTATTGGGTAACCTGGTATCTGCTTTCGGTTATTCTATGGAAAATCGCCCTGCCGTATTTTACGAAATTAAGGTATCCGATCTTGTTTGCAAGCTGCCTTGCGGTATTGGCCGGCTACGATTCAACGGAACTGGGGTATAAGCTGTCTTCGCTCCGGGCGATCAACTTCTTTCCGTTCTTCCTGGCAGGTTACTATATGAAGAGGGAATACTTCGCTTATTTATTTAAATGGCCGGTCAAAATGGCATCTGCGTTTATTATGATTCTCACACTGGGTCTTCTATTCCGCTATGGCCAGAACCTCAATTGCGAATGGCTTTGGGGCAGCTACAGTTACTCGAAACTGGGGAGCCCGGAATGGTATGCGGGGGTATACAGGGTGGCTATTGCAGCCGTATCGGTCATTTTGTCACTTTGCATTCTTTCTTTAATCCCAACGGGGCAGACACGGATCAGCGAGCCCGGTATTCGGACGATGTATCCCTTTTTGCTGCACGGGTTCGTATTGAGAATAATGTATCATCAAGGCTTCTACCGGTATATCGACACATGGTCAGATCAAATGCTGCTGATTCTGTTTGCCATCGTTATAACCTTTATTTTTTCCATGAAATGGGTCGAAAAACTCTGCCGGCTGCTTTTCAGCCCTAACTTATCTTTTCTGTATAAAAAGAAAAGCTCACCATTATCGCGGGTGCAATGATTTTTTTCATAAGGAAGGGGCTGTGCGAAATGCAAAGCGAGTTAACATAATGGAAGACAAAATAGCAAATACGTACCCGACCACCGACTGACGAGAAACCGCAGTGTTGCATTCGTTACAGACGATGATATTAATCGAAACTCGCTATTTGTATTGGAATTTAACAAGTAAAATCGATGCCTAATCGCTATCATCCCGAGCAGCAGTGAGGTTTATACGGTGCTCATCAATCCGAACTTCAAGGCTTGTAGACCACCTCATTTTTATCTTGACATCACTAGAAATATCTAGTAAGTTCAATGAATAAAACATACTAAATCCATAGGAAAAGAGGGTGATATACATTAAATAAACGTCAATTAAAAATTTGCTAGCTTTAGCCGGAACGTAACATGCGTCCGGCGGGCTGACCAGATAACTGGAGGCTGAGGATTCGTTCCCTGG